>JBBKXI010000128.1:0-9418 GCA_037969415.1 Acidimicrobiia bacterium
TTTCAAGGGTGGCCGAAGGCATCATCGGCCACCCTTGAAAATGCCCGATTAGGAACACGACAAGCATCACGGTCGCTGCGATCGAGACCAGGCCGGAGAGCTTGAATTTTCCCCACTTGCGACCCCGTGCAGCAAACCCGGATACCGCCAACAGAACCCAGATAGGCCACCAGGAAAGAAAATCCACGACCACCGACCGGCTCACGATCGCGAGAAGACTGCTCACCCAAATCGCGACAACTGCGGCGACAGGGATAGTCCAAGCACCCCCCCTTCGCCGCCGAACGGCGGCGTGGGTCATTCCTGGTAACCGGTTCCCAACACCACGATCAGATCGGCACCAGGTTCCAATGATTCATCGGGAAGAACCTCGACCTCCGTCACAGTGCCAGAGTCTTCGAGCATGAACGCCGATAGGGCGTTGGCTTCGGCCGAGAAACCATCCCGATACCAGATCTTTGTCGGATCTTGTTCAGGTCGGTAGTCACCGGCCTCAAGAGTCTGATACCCGGCATCAGCCAGCGTCTGAGTGAATCGACCTGCAATTCCGGCGATACCGAGAGAGTTGAGGACTCCAACCCGTACTTCCTCGTTGGAACGGACCGGAACAGTGCTGGTTGTTGTGGTTTCTTCGGTGGAGCTGGTTGAACTCTCAGTCGTAGAAGTGTCCCCAGGGATCGTCGAGGAAGTGGAAGAAGTTGAGCTGGTGGTTGTGGTCTCAGATGTGGTGTCGCGTGCAATCAGGAAAAGCACGAAGAAAACAATGGCTCCCACGCCAAGAATCCCACCGACCATGATGGCCAGGTCTCGGTAGAAACTCCCATCTTCCCCGGAATGACGCCCCTTGGTAGACATCAGCCAACCGCCTCAGGGGCTGGGCCACCGGCAATCAACGACCGAACCCGATGAAGAGTAAGCGGATCATATGAGCGGGCATTGGAGCTACAGGCGAGAAAACGAAGTCGGTCGTAATAGCTCTCGCTGCTCAGACCGAGCACCGCCTCGATTTCCCGATCCTTCGGGCCCTGCATTGTGATCCATGACCTTTCGAAGTCGAGGATGGAGCGATCGAGAGCGTTGAGCATGACTGTGAGAGTATTTGAAGACTAACTATTAGTTGAGGATTTACCCCGATTTGTATCGCTCACTCAACCTTTCTCAGTTGCCCGTGCCACTGCCAGCGACGACCCAATCGGCCAGCCTGACGTCTCGAGTGAACGCCCTAACTCCGATCGCGGTCACCACCGCGACAACCACAATGGAGACAGACCCGAGAATCAGATACATGATGACTACCTGAACCATGACGGCACTCAACGCATCGGCCCCGGCAAGAAGCATCCCTGTCATGGCTCCCGGCAATGCGATCAAACCCACGACCTTGGTGCGTTCTATCTGAGGAATCAGGGCGGTTCGGACTGCTCTTGGACTTACAAGTCTGTTGACCTGGTCGGCGTCGAGACCAAGCGCGAGGGCGGCTTCTATACGTCCAGGGCTGTCAGTGAATGCCTGGGAAGCGGTATTTACCGCGAGAACCGCTGAAGGCAACGTGTTTCCCAGAGTGATTCCCGCCAGAACGACGAGAATCACCGGCTCCAATTCAAAGATGCCTAGACCGAAAATGATCCCCAACGAAACAAGCAAAGCACCACCAAGCGAGACATAGGCAGGAAGGCGCACTGAGGGGATGCCGGGAGTACGTCGGTTGACGATCTCGGCCGAGACCACAGTCATTCCTATCACCCACAAGATCCCCCATAGCAGCGCACTCGCAGACTCAAAGATGACAGCGAAAACCGCGCCGACTGCCAGAAGCTGAATCGCAGCCCTAACGGAGGCAACGAGAAGCGATTTCTCGACCTCGAGCCGTTTCCAAAGCGAAAGCAATACGGCAACGCCGATCAGTGCCGCCGACGCCGCTAGTTGCAGCCAGCCAATCTCCATGCTTCACCTATCCCAACTTTGAATTGATTGAAATATCGACACTTCGACGTTGGTCACTCAACTGTTGAAGATAATGATTGAGCAGGGTACTTCTTCCAGAAGCCGATCCACCTTGGGCCCGAGGTACAGCCGAGGCGACCCCGCCCGCAGATTCGTGCCCAATATCAAAAGGTCGACTTCGTGACTCGCCCGATCGACGATCGACCGCACGGCAGCTTCACCCATGACAACTTCGCTCACGACTGAAATTCCAGCTTCCTCTCCCACCTTCCGGAGAGCGTCGACGACATCGTGACCCATTTCCAGTCGAACCGGGGCCGAGCTGTGGTGAGAAGTCGCAGTCAAGGTGGCACTCTCGGGATCGATGACATGGAACAACAACACCTGGCCCGCTTCCCCACTCAGGGAGAAGGCGAGGTCGGCCGCCCGGTGAGCCGCGGCTGAACCAGCGGTGGGAACCATGATGCGGTTGGGCGGCCAATGTCCGAGTCGTGACGAGAAGATCATGCTCGGACAGGGAGCCAATCGAACAACCTCGTCTACGGTTGCCTCGAATAGGTGCTCCGACCCCGAGCTTCGTTCGGGCGCCCCTAAGGCAATCAGGTCGTAGTCCTTCTCGGCCTCGGTGACGATCGCGGCGACCGGCTCCCCCGTAGCAACTCTCTTGGTCACCTCGATGTTGGGCGGCAATTGGAGGGCCACATCATTCAGATAGCGCATAGCTGCCCTTCTCTCGTCCGATTTGACCACCGTGAACAAGGTGACGGCCGGTGAGTCACCACGCAGTGCTCCGAGCATCGCGATATCGAGAGGACGAACCTCACCACTGAAATCCTCACGAATTCGAAGGGGAACCAGGACACGCCTAAATGAGAGCGGTGCTTTGCCGGCCAGTGCAGCCGACTCCGCCTCTGCGCCCATCAACCTCCTGAGGCCAATTGGCGCCGCGATCGAGGTCACAACGGATACCACTACCAGCATCGAGTAAAGCTCCACGCCGAAAATCCCCATCGAGAGCCCGATGCTCGCAACGATGATCCCCAAGACTCCCCTGGCGTTCAGGGCTACGCCGTAAGCGAGCGCGTGTCGGTTGCCCACGCCGGCAAAGTACCTGCCTCCGATATAGGAACCCGCTAACTTCCCGGCCGCGGCGACCATCACCATCGCAAGGGTTATCCAGACCAGATTTCCCTCAAAGAGCAGGTTGACCTGGAGTCGTAGGCCGGCGGTGGCCAGGAACAATGGCGCAAAAATCCCGTAGGTGAGGCTCTCCAATTGTCGCCCGACCTCGACCGGGAGTCGTTTCAGCCTCCCGAACAAGATGCCCACTGCGAACGCTCCGAGAATTGGCTCTAGGTGAAGGGCTTGGGTCACCGCTCCCCAGGCGAAGGCCATTGCAATAATCAATGTCAGGATTCGATCTCGAGTTCGGGAGTGGTCTTGAACGAACGACAGGCTCCACCTGGAGAGAGGCCCGATCACAAAAACCGTCCCGAGGAGGAAGATCAACACAGCACCCAAGGTTGTCGCCACATTCCCCAGCGTTATGGTCCCGGCGGATACGAGCGAAGTAACAAGTCCCAACAGGGTCCAACCCAAGACGTCATCGATCATGCCAGCGGCGAGTGAGGTCTGGCCAAACTCGGTGCGGAGCAGGTTTAGGTCATTCAAGATCTTTGCCAGCACCGGAATGGCCGAAAGAGCGAGCGCAACGGCGATGAACAGGTTGAAAGCGAGGCGGTTTGAGGCGGGACCCACCAGGCTCGCGGGAAGTAAATGGCCCATGGCGAGGCCAAATCCGAACGGGACGATCAACCCACCGATTCCAACGGCCGTAGCGACGCGGATCCGGGCCCGAATCAGACCAAGGTCTGTCTCCATTCCCACGAGGAGTATCAGCATCATCACGCCAAAGAGCGCTACGACGTCGAGTAGCTGCGACTGGATGGCCGTGGTGGGAATCACCAGATCTTCGAAGGCCGGAAAGATCGAACCGAGGACGGACGGGCCCAATATCACCCCGGCCAGGATCTCACCGATGACGGCCGGCTGGTTGATCCGCTCCATCAGCTCCCCAAGTAACCGCGCAGTACCCAGGAGGAGCGCCACGGAAAGGACAAGCTTGAGTAGATCGGCGTGGGCGATCGCTGCAAATGGCTCCATTAACCAACCACCTTCCTCATGCCGACGGGGTTAGCTGACGGGCTCGAGCTGGAAGGTGCTCTACCCGGGGATTAACCCGGGATTCGCCCCGAACATTTGGGTTCCCCGCTCCGGCCGGCGACCGGATTTGACGTTCGCGGCACTATATACCGGTTGCCACAGAATGAGATTCGGGAATGGAGCCGGGTACCGGATTTGAACCGATGACCTGCTGATTACAAATCAGCTGCTCTACCAACTGAGCTAACCCGGCATTAGTTGCGTTCGGAACGCACTCTCATTATCTCAAACACTGCGAGGGCAGCGGAAACTGAAGCGTTGAGAGATTCGGTGCCGTCGGCCATCGGGATCGAGACCATCATGTCACAACGCTTCGACACCAGGCGGCTCAACCCCGCTCCTTCGGCCCCGAGGACCACGGCAACGGGCTCGGTGAAGAGGCTCAAACCGAACAGAGAAGTGTCAGCCGTCCCTTCGAGGCCAACAATCCACAAGTTCTGAGACTTCAACCGTTGTAACGCTTCGGAAATCGATCCGACAATGGCCACTGGCATACGTTCTAATGCCCCCGCGGCGGCTTTGAACGCAGTCGCAGAAAGCGGGGCCGAGCGTCGGCCAGAGATAACGAGGCCTGTACATCCAGCAGCAGCGGCACTCCGCACTATTGCCCCGACATTTTGGGGATCTTCCAGATGGTCGAGGACGAGCACAGACGCCTGGTCGACGGCGAGCGAGGCAAGCTCGACCGGAAGGATTGGCGAGCATTCGGCAATGAGGCCCTGCGGCGCCTCGCTATCGGCAATCCTCCGGGTGTCATCGACATAGCGAACGTCAGAAACCCGTTCGATCAATCGAGCCACCTCCGGCCGATCTCGCCTCTTCGACTCGACAGTCAAACTAACCACCCGGCCAGCCTCGACCGCGGCGGTGACTGCGTGAACGCCTTCGACCCTAGTTCCGTATCCAGCGGGTGCCATCCGGCCCGTCCTCAAGCAAAATCCCCTCAGCTTCCAGACCAGACCTTATGGTGTCGGCCTCGTCGAAACGTTTCTCGGCGCGGGCCACATTTCGCCGGTCAATCAGTAAAGCAACGGTGGAGTCGACGTCACCGCCGGCAACGCCAAACTGTTCGGCCAGGGCGGAGAGGTCGACATCAATCACCATCGAGCGCGAGCCATCGTCGATTCCGAGCACAGACACAATTTCTTCAACGGCGCCGAGAAGTGCGGAAGCGTCCCCGCCCTCGTCGAGCAATCGGTTGCCATCCCGGACGGCGTCGAACAAGACAGACACCGCCTGGGGAGTCCCGAAGTCGTCATCCATCGCCTCGGTGAACCTTTCTATCACCGTCGGATCAGGTTCTCCTGCACTTGCCCGCTCACGGAACCGGTCGAGTCGCTCGAGGGCTTCAACTGCCTCATCCAACAAGGCTTCGGTGTATTCCAGTGGTGATCGGTAGTGAGCGCGGAGTAAAAGAAACCGGAGCGGCCGACCCCCGACCTTCGATGCCAGCGTTGCCAGATCAACCAGGATGCCGGTCGATTTCGCCATCTTTTCGCCGCCCAGGTTGACCATTCCATTGTGGAGCCAATAGCGGGCAAACGTCTCACCAGTAGAGCCCTCCGATTGGGCGATTTCGTTCTCATGATGGGGAAATATCAGGTCGCTACCGCCGCCATGGATATCGAAACCCCTGCCCAGGTACTTCTCGGCCATTGCGGAACACTCGATATGCCATCCGGGCCTCCCCGGGCCCCAGGGCGAATCCCATGCCGGCTCGTTGGGTTTGGCAGCCTTCCACAATGCAAAATCGAGTGGGTCATGCTTCGCATCATCGATCTCGATGCGATAGCCGGACCGAAGTTCGTCGGGCTTGCGGCCTGATAGCTTTCCATACGACTCCATCGTTCTCACGGAAAAGTAGACGTCGCCCTCCGATTCATAAGCCAGGCCGCGATCGATCAGATTTCGCACCAACATGATTATCTCCACGATGGTTGCCGTCGCTTTAGGTTCGTGTGCTGGCACCAGTATTCCGAGTGACGCATAACCGTCGCGGAACCGCTGAGCCATCGTCGTTGCCAGTTGATCAACGGGTATCCCTGACTCCTCCGATGCTTTGATGATCTTGTCCTCGATATCAGTGATGTTCCGTACGAGGGTGACGTCGAAACCCTTCCACATGAGGTATCGCTGGATTACATCAAAAGCAACAGCCGACCGTCCGTGGCCCACGTGGGGCTCGGACTGGACCGTCGGCCCGCACAGATAAATCCCGACTTTTCCAGGATCGCGTGGGGTGAAGGGTTCCAGATTTCGGCCCAAAGAGTTGTAGACGTGGAGCATGTAGATGGTGATGTTAAGAGAAGGTGATCGGTGACATGGTGTCAGTCAGAGCGGCTGGACAGTCACCACTGCTACTGCAGCGATACCCTCGCCTTTGCCCACGAAACCGAGTCCGTCTGTTGTGGTGGCCTTGATCGAAATCAGTTCGGTTGACACGCCGAGAGCCTCGGCCAGTTTGGCCCTGATATCTTCCCGAAATGGGGCGACCCTCACCTGCTCGGCGACGACAGTACTGTCGACATGGGAGATCAAGAACCCGGCGGCTATCGCCATCGTCGCTGCCTGCCGAAGCAGGAAAACCGAGTCCGCACCTTGAAGGGCAGGGTCGTCAGATGGGAAGTGCTCCCCGATGTCTCCAAGAACACAAGCACCGAGAACAGCATCGATGATGGCGTGGCTGAGAACATCACCGTCCGAAGTGGCTTCAACACCGACGTCCTGAGAAACCACGATTCCGCCCAAAATTACCGGGGGAATGTCGTTGAGGGCATGTGCGTCGAACCCCCACCCGACTCGGATCGTCGGGAAAGGAGCCTCATCACTCATTCGTCTTCTTCGACCTCTATCACGGGAAGGGCGCGGTCGAGTTTCTTGACGGCCTCTTCCTCATCGACCTGGAGGCTAAACGCCAGCTCCGAACTCAACGTGGTACGAGCTTTAGACAACATCCGCTTGAGTGCCGGGCTGATGCCTTTGGTCTGCTGCGCATAGGAAAGATCACGAACAACTTCGGCCACCTGGAAGATGTCCCCCGATGTCATCTTCTCTGTTAACACCTTGTACCAGCGGGACCAGTTGGAACCGGCCTCTTCGGGTTCGCTTTTGAGGGACTTGAGGACCTCTCGCGACCTCGTTTTCGAGATGACTGGCCGGATCAGATCGTCGGCCTTGTCGAAGGGAACCATCACCGTCAACTGCTCAGTGGCAATTTCGAGGATGTAATAGTCCTGCTTCTTGCCGGCGAATTCCTGTTTGACCTTTTTTTGAACGGTGGCTGCTCCGTGCTGCGGGTGCACGACTTTGTCACCGATGTTGTATCTTGCTGTTTTTGAAGGCATGTGCGGTGGCGGATTGTAACGGGGCCGGGATTCAATCCGACAACGGCTCCAACTCATCGGCCATCAGCTGTAGACGGTCGAAGTAAGAGCGAAGCTGTTCGGCCCGGGTTTCCCCGACCCCCTCGACCTCGATCAGATTGTCCTGAGTTGCCCTGAGAATCCTGCCCAGTGACCCAAAATGCCGTACCAAATCGTCGCGAACATGGTCCGGCAACCGGCCCGCCTGTGAAAGAATTCGGTAACCGCGAGGCTCGGCCGGATCGTCGATTTCGGGGAAGCCAATTTCCTTGCCGATTCGTGCCAAATCCTCGAAATCGCTCCCCTGAAGAGTGCCGAGAACGTCAGATGCCTTTCCAACCGTATTAGCGCGAAGTGGCTTCAGATAATCCTGGAGTACAAGCCGTTTTGTCTGCTCGACACCGGAAAGCAGATCGTTCAGCTGCAAGGAAACGATTCGGCCCTCGTCGCCAAGGGTTGAGGCTCGACCGGCCACTAACCCACCCAGTTTCTGAACGAGTGCGGCCCTCTGTATGACCGTGAGAACCTGGCGATACGTCGCAAGCCCCGCCACCTCAAAGCGAGTGAGACGCGATTCGGCGTCGTCGAGTCGGCGGCGAAGACGATCGAGGCTCTGTAGTTCCTGGTTCACATGAGCTGCCACTTCGGTCGGGGCGGCAAGCTCGATCTTTTCGTCGTTATAGAACAGAGTGGCGACACGTCTGCCTTCGCTCACGGCTACAACAGGTTTCCCGGTTTGCACCGCCAGACGCTCCGCCGTTCGGTGCCGAGCACCGGTTTCATCGGTGGGAATTGCCCCATCCGGTATGAAATGGACCGCGGCGTTGGCGATCCTGGTCCAGCTGTCATCCAGCACGATTCCGCCGTCCATCTTGGAGAGTTCGGCGACCCGAGCAGGGGTAAAAGCAGAACTGCGAAGGACAAACCCACCTGAGCTGGCTTCTTTGACGATCGGACCATCCCCCAAGACCAAAAGACCGCCCTTCCCCTGTTGAATTATTCGTTCCAGAGCGCGACGCATCGGCGTCCCCGGAGCGAGACGTTCTAGAACTTCCTGGATTGGCTGGCCACCCACGGGAATTAGGCTATCACTTGGAATCATCAGGCGAGAAGACCGAACTCTCGCAGGGCACTGGTCAGCCGCATCGATTCGCCTTGCCCTGGAGAGATTTTTCGTTCTACACCCATCCGCTCCAGCTCATCGATTCTCCTCGCTTCGAAGGGTATGTTTCGAACCTCTCCGGCCAGACCGACTTCGCCATACGCAGCCACCCGCCCCAGGGGCCGGTCAAGGGCCGATGATGCGATGGCAAGAGCAGCGGGAAGGTCACATCCGGGATCGTCGAGTCGCCAGCCCCCGACGACGTTTACGTACACCTCGTGTTCATAGAGTTTCATTCCTGCGTGCCGATCGAGTACCGCGATGACCTGATTGATCCTGGTGGGATCGAGGCCCCGTATCGAACGACGGGGTTGCGGCTGGTTAGTTCGGGTGACAAGAGCCTGGATCTCAACCAGGACGGCTCGCCTTCCCTCGACCGCGGGGTAAACCACGGTTCCCGCCACTTCCGTCTCCCAGCCGGCAAGAAAGAGCTTGGACGGATCGTCGACCTCCACCAGGCCCTCACTTTGCATATCGAACATTCCAGAAACATGGGTTGGGCCGAACCGGTTCTTGACCGATCGGAGCACCCGAAAACCACGATCAGGGTCCCCTTCGAGATAGAGGACCACATCCACCATATGCTCAAGGAGTTTCGGACCGGCCAAACCACCGTCCTTGGTGACGTGGCCAACAAGCACCACTGGGATTTGGCTACTTTTGGCGAATCGAACCAAGCGGGCCGATGATTCCCGAACCTGGGCAACGCCACCGGGGGCCCCGGATA
>JBBKXI010000129.1:0-3888 GCA_037969415.1 Acidimicrobiia bacterium
GCCCAGGAGATTCCGGTGGACCGCTTGTTGGGTTTTCCTCACCGGGCACCACCACCGGTGATGTCCGGACGATCTATGGCCTCACGTCATGGGGGGAGAATGCTCCGTGCTCTGACCACTTCTGGGACACCATCGCGCAGTCGGTCGGACCCCATCTCGCTTGGATCAACTCCACTGTGAATCCTCCGGGTGATGCTGCTGATGAGCAGTTTTTTTACCGGTCGTCTGATGGGGCGGCGAAGTATTACGACATGAAGGTGTCGGGCTCCCTTGGATCGTTGCTGAATTCGAGCTCGTATTCGTTGGGTTGGGATTCGATTACGGCCCTCGATGTTGATGGTGATGACCGTGATGAGTTCTTCTTTTACCGGTCGACTGATGGGACGGCTAAGTATTACAAGATGAAGTCGGAAGGGGCGCTGGGGTCGTTGTTGAGTTCGAGCACCTATTCGTTGGGTTGGGATTCGATTACGGCCGTTGATGTGGATGGTGACGGTATTGATGAGTTCTTTTTCTACCGGTCAACCGACGGAACGGCGAAGTATTACCGGATGAAATCGAATGGGACGCTGGGCACGTTGATGAGCTCGGGGGCGTATTCGTTGGGTTGGGATTCGATCACGGCACTCGATGTTGACGGTGACGGCCGAGACGAATTCTTCTTCTATCGGTCGTCGGACGGCGTGTTCAAGTATTACAAGATGAAATCGAACGGAACGTTGGGCACTTTGCTCAAGTCCGGTACGTACTCGACGGGTTGGGATTCGATTACCGGTATCGACCTCGATGGCGATGGCCGCGATGAGCAACTCTTCTACCGGTCGACCGATGGCACCTTCAAGTATTACAAGATGAAATCGGATGGTTCGTTGGGTTCAGCTTTGGCGTCGGGAACGTATTCCACCGGGTGGAGCGCAATAACGGCTGTCAATATCGACGGAGACACTGCACCCTAGATTCACCGTGGTCTAGCCTTCGAGGCCCTCGGCTACCAGGACACCAATCCGCTTTCCCCGGCCGTGAAAAAAGTGATCGCCGGGTGTTACCACCAGGTCGATCCCGTTGTCGATTGCGAAAGCCGTGAGGGCTTCTCCGTCGATGACTTGTTCCCGGCTTCCGAGGATGATTCTCTTCGGTCCACCGGGAATGTCGCCGCTCAAAAATTGGGGTGGTGGGGCAATCCCAACATAGGGAATCGTCTCGTCGGCGTCGGTGAGCCACTGCAACGCTACGGCGGCACCAAATGACCAACCGGCAATCCCAATTTCCGCGGAGACAGCCCGGGCGGTTTCCACCGCCGCGGTGACGTCGGTTTTTTCCTTGTCGCCGCTTCCGTATTCGCCGGTGCTTTCCCCAACTCCACGGAAGTTGAATCGCAGCACGCGATGCTGCCGTTCGACAAGGGTCTGAGTGACCGCGATCATGAGCGGCGCCATCATCGATCCACCATCTATCGGGCTGGGATGGCACAACACTGTCGTGAATTGCGGATTCTCGTGGGAATCCCAGCGGGCCTGAAGCGTTTCACCATCCGAGGTGACGAATGAAAGTCGTTCCGTCACACCAGAACCATCAGGAACCAGGTTGCCCCCGCCACGATAATGGCGACGGCAAGGGCTGCAGAGGCGATGAGTAGCCAACGGGTTTGCATCGTCGGAGAGAGTACCCGAGGACGCCACTAGGCTCCTATTGAGCGTTGATTGAAAGGTCAGATTTGTACGACATTGTCATAGTCGGTGGAGGCCCCGGTGGCTATGCCGCAGCCCTGTATGCCCATAACTTCGGTTTGTCTGTGGCCCTTGTCGAAAAGGAACGCCCCGGTGGCACCTGCCTGATCCGTGGATGCATCCCCGCCAAACAGTATCTCCAGGTGGCTGAAGTGATGAGCACGGTTACCCATTCGGCCGAGTTCGGAGTCATCACCGAAACACCGACTTTGGATTGGCCGGCGGCGAAGGCCAGAAAGAACAAGACGGTCGAAGGCCTGGTGTCTGGGCTTGAAGGGCTTCTCAAGAAGCGTGGCGTTGAAGTTATCACCGGCTATGGAAGACTTGCCGGCCCCGGGAAGGTCATAGTTGAGACCGATGCGACTAAAGAGACCATCGAAGGGAGGGCCGTCATCCTCGCCACCGGTTCCTACGCCCGCAGCATTCCGGTCTATGAGATCGATGGCATAAAGATCGTCACCTCCGATCATGCTTTGGATTGGCCAGAGCTTCCGGGGAGGGTTGCCATCATCGGCGGAGGCGTTATTGGATGTGAGTTTGCCTCGATGCTCATCGATATGGGTTCGGAAGTTCATGTCTTTGAGATGCTTGAGCAGATAATCCCAGGCTCCGATACCGATGCCGCGAGGATGCTGCAACGCCAATTACAGAAACGCGGGGTCAAGTTCCATATCGGGGTTTCTGTAGGCAAGCCGGAGGTCGGAGACGAAGTGGTGGTCCCGTTTGGAGACGAGAGCGTGACTGTCGATGTAGTCCTTGTCTCCGTGGGTCGAGGGCCGTTTACCGACGATGTCGGACTGGACACGACTTCGGCGGAAGTCGAGCGAGGTTTCGTCCATGTCAACGCGGACACGATGGAGACCCGCCAGAGCGGGCTCTACGCCGTTGGAGATATTGTCGCCGGGACCCCTCAGTTGGCCCACGTCGGATTTGCAGAAGCCATCGCCGCCGTCACCCACATAGCAACTGGCGAAACTGCAGCGGTCAACTATCAGGCAATTCCGCGGGTTACCTACACCCATCCGGAGGTAGCCGAGGTTGGAATGTCCCAGGCCGAAGCCGAGGCCGCTGGAATCGAGGTCGATGCCACCAGCCACGCATTCAACGGTGTCGGTCGGGCCATCATCATCGGGCAGAACCAGGGTTTTGCCAAGATTGTCGCCCAAAAGAACGGCCCGATCATTGGTGCCTCGGTAGTTGGTCCTCAGGCGGGCGAACTGATCCACGAATTGATGTATTCGGTGGGATGGGAAGCCCTACCGTCAGAAGCCGCAGCCTTTATTCATGCGCATCCGACATTGTCGGAAGCGGTCGGAGAGACCCTGATGTCTGCGGCAGGCCGCAGTCTTCACTGAAGGAGAGAGAACTTGTCGACAACAGTTGCAATGCCACAACTTGGAGAAACGGTCACCGAGGGGACCATTCTTAAGTGGGCGAAGAGTGTCGGAGACACCATCGCCGAAGACGAAGTCCTGGTTGAGATTTCGACGGACAAGGTCGACACCGAGGTTCCTTCTCCCGCGGCTGGAACCATTCTTGAGATTTTGGTGGAGGAAGGTGACACCGTCACCGTGGGCACACCTCTTGTTGTGATCGGCGAGGCCGGCGAGGAACCGGACGCGACGGGTGAGGACTCCGAGGCACAAGTCGAATCCGACCCGGAACCGGAACCGAAACCGGACAGCGGTCAATCCGAACCTGTCCAGACCGACGCCGACGACGACGATGCACCCGAAGCCGTGGCTCAGCCGGACGTGTCCCCTGTTCCGGCAGAGCAGCCAACAACCGGCACCGGGGAAAAGAAGCCAACCGCAGCCGAAATTGATGCCTTCTTTGCAGAGCCCGACGAAACCGAGAATCAACCTCAATTGCTTTCGCCCGTAGTGCGCAAGCTGATTCGTGAGAACGATGTCGATCTGACAGCGATCACGGGGACCGGTCAGGGTGGTCGGGTAACCCGGAGAGATGTCGAGGCGTTCATAGAATCGCCCGCTGCTGCTGCACCCGCGCCAAAACAGGTTGAGCCAGCACCCACCGCAGCCCCGCAAGCCGCTGAGCCGCCGACCTCGGGACCAGCGTCAACCCAACCATCCATCGTGGCTGCGCCAATGCCCGAGACTGGCTCCGGATCTGAAGAGGTCGAACTCGACCGGATTCGGGT
>JBBKXI010000130.1:0-3605 GCA_037969415.1 Acidimicrobiia bacterium
CGATAAAGAGGTCCTCCTCTTTCGCCAGCTCCATGAATTCGACGATGATGTCGAGGTAGGCGGGGTTGAGTCCGGGCCCGTCAGCGTTCCCGATGCAGTCGGGGCCACCGCTGCAACTGTCCAGAAAAACTCGAATCGTGTTGTAGCCACCTTGTTGGAGTGCTCCGAAGTCTTGCTCTGTTCTGGCGGCGTCGAACACGGCCGGCGAGAGCGTGCGATCCTGGAAGCCACCTCCGACCCTCACCCTGGTCAGATAGTTGACACCCCTCGGCAAAAACGGCTCGCCGGTTCTGGTGTCAACAAAACCGCTCCCTTCCACATGAATCGGATGCGAAGGTGGGACCCAAGGAGCAATCGTGGTTGTGGTTTCGATCGTTTCGGGCGGCGGCACCGGAGGTTCGGCAGTGGTCGTAGTCGGATTAGCCGAACTAGTACATGCGGCGACCAACATCGAAAGTGCGATAATCGCCCGGACAGTTTTCACTTCGACAACGGTAGTAATTACCACCTGATCCGCCACGGTTCAAACACGAATTCCGGGCAGGCTGGACCCTCCGCCGCAACCCAAACAGCAGCTACACCTGGACCACTCTCACGGACGCTCACGCGCCGAGAAGGCGGCGCCACCACCGGACCCGACCGCCCATGATGCCTAACCACCGGGGAGTCTTATAAACAATGCGAGAGGAAATACATCGAGGAACTTGCCGACCAAACCACACTCGGCACTGTCCAGCGGGTGGTCATGACCGAAAAGAAGACTAAACTCATCCTTTATGTGGATTACTCGAAAAACCGATTATGCGACGCGAGCTGTGCTCGCTCTTACCGTTGCTTATGGTGAGGCACTGAATGCCCATGAACTTTCGCGACGGGTTGTGGTCCCGGAGTCCTTCATGAAACAGATTCTGATGCAGCTTCGTGACGCGGGAATACTTCGTTCGGAGCGGGGGCCCTCCGGTGGCTACCGGTTGAACCATGAACCATCCGACCTGACCATGGAACGTGTAGTTCGTGTTTTCGAGGGCCAGTTGGCACCCATTGAGTGCGCCACACGACATGAGCCAGAACAATGCCCGATGCAAGTTGGATGCTCACTTCGCTCGGTATGGGGCGAGGTCCGTGACGCCACCATCGCGATTCTGGAGCGGACCACATTCGCTGATCTGGCAGAGAATGCCGGTGGGCGTTGGTTGGATCCATCGGTTTCTCCGACGCTGGTTTGAGTCAAGCCGGCGACTTCTGAATAGCGTCGACGCCTCGCTTCTCTCTCCTACCACCTGCAACCGCCATGCCCACCGCGCCGCACCACAAGGCAACGACCACTGCATAAGCGATGAGAGTGAGCGGGGTAGTGACCTCGAAATAGAGCATGAGAGTCCGGAGGTTCGTAATCAGTATGAGCCCACCGACCAACGTGCCCAGGAGGCGCGGAGTGACCCGCGACACCAGCCATGCGGCGAATGGCGCGGCGATGGCGCCTCCGGCGAGCAGCGCACCCGCAATGGCCCAACTAACCCCTTCCGAACCGAGATTCAGCAGAAATCCCATACTTGCAGCGATCGACACCAGGAACTCACTCGCAGAAACTGAACCGATAACCTTCCGCAATTCGGTGCGACCTGTGATCAACATCGTCGGCGTGGCGACTGGCCCCCATCCGCCCCCTCCGGTTGCATCGACGAATCCCGCAACCAGCCCGAGGGGGGCGAGGAATCTGGCTCTCCGGCCGATTTTTGTGGCTGGGGTGGTGACCCCCCGGAAGGCGAATCGGACCAAAAGCAAAGCCCCCAGCGTCAGGAGAATTAGTGACATTATCGGCCTGGCGAGATCGGTGGAAATATTGGATAGCAAGGTCGCTCCGCAAAAGGCGCCAACTGCTCCTGGCACGCCGAGCCTGACAACAACCTTCCAGTCGATGTTCCCGAATCGCCAATGGGAAAAACCAGAGATGAGCGTGGTTCCCACTTCGGCTAAGTGGACCGATCCCGAGGCCATGGCTGGTGAAATTCCCCACGCTACGAGAAGAGTGCTCGAGGTGACCCCATAAGCCATTCCCAGCGAACCGTCCACCAATTGTGCAGCCAACCCGATGACCGCAAGCACTATCAACGATGGCATATGGTTCCCCCAATACCGATATTTAAGACAAAATTAGTGTTCTAAATTCACTTTAAATTTATCACCCTGCGAATCGGACGTCAATATCAGTCGTAAACCCCGGCCAGATAACTCTTCCCATCTGCAACCACACACAACAGGGCACCAGCCGAAGTAACCAGCTGATACCGGTCGGCATCACGCTCCCCTGCCCACCATCGCCCGCTGAGACGCCAGGGCCCACTCCAGGTGAGCACCGGTTCCCAACGGGTACCCAACCTCACTCTCGATGGCAAGCCGTCATCCCACTCCACCTGTAGCGGCTGGAGGCGGGGCGGGACCAGAGCAGGTGATGGCTTCGGAGTGGAACCGGGCCACGGGGCGTCAGGATCGCGCTCGGGTTTGACGGTCGGCTCGTTCCATCGTGACCAGGAAACCCGCTGCGCCGGCATCCGTCCCCCTTGGGGATGAGCTTGCATGACATCGTCCGGTCCGAGCAATGCCTGGGTGCGGGCAAAGGCCCGCTCCGCCTCGATCATCGCAGCCTCGTTGCCAAAGACTCCCAACTGTCGACCCTCACCGGAAAGATCGGATGGGGCAATCCGGATCCTGACGATTCCCCCGGGAACACCACCGTTCTCCACCCAGGCACGTAGCTGCCACCAGACCCGGTCACTGAGGGCACGTTCAGTGAGAGGGTCAGCCGAACGCCAGATCCGTTCCCGGACTTTCCCCAACACCGGTTCGGCCAGAATTGACACCTGGTGGGGTGCGACCCCCACTTTGCGAAGACGACTCAACATTCTTTCCGAGATGTTCCTCGCCGCAAACGCAACGGCATCGATGGACTCCAACGGATCCTCGAATTCCATCTCGACGGCCAGGTCAGGTCTGATCTCTCTTGGCTCGGCACTCCGGTCTTCACCACTTGCTAACCGATGTGCAAGTACGCCCTCATTGCCAAACCGGGTTGCCAGGGCATCGCGGGGGAACCCGGTGAGGTCACCAAGAGTCGATACCCCCAACCAACGGAAGGTGGCAATCAGCGAGTCGCTGGCCACCCCCTCCCGGAGCGATTCGAGGTCGAGACTGGAAAGAAAGGCACGGGTATGTTCGACAAGCATCGGTTGATCAAAAGACGCTTTCGCCGCAGCCCAGCGGGCGGCAAACGGCCCATCGGCGATACCCAACAGAGCTTGGTCAAACCCGGCAACCGCTTCTGCAACCTTATTGGCGAGAAGATCCTCTCCGCCGTAAAACTTGATTGCTCCAGAAATGGGGACGAATACCAGACCGGGTTCCACCACCTCCACCCGGGGGATCAGACCTTCTACCACCGCCACAACCTCTTCGAATCGGCGTGCTTCCTCTCCAACATCACGGACCAAAACGGTGGCAAACGGGGCCATGGCCTCGGCTTCTCTCCGGGGCATGCCAAGTACGACACCGGCTTCGAGCACATCAGAACTGGCCCCGGTTACACGGTCGTCAACTACCAGTACCGG
>JBBKXI010000131.1:0-4270 GCA_037969415.1 Acidimicrobiia bacterium
GGATTTCTCGACGTGGAACACGAAAACTTCGAGCCGTCGGCGGCCGACGATGCTCAGACCCGAATCCTCGCTTTCTTCAAGGCGACCCTGCAAGCTGCGGTAGTGGAGGACCTGGGATAACTAACGGAGATGGTGAACGGCACCGGCCACCAGTTCTTCAACTCCCGATTCGGTTTCTACGATAAGTGCACCAGAGTCGGATACGTCGGTCGCCAGACCACGACCATCGGGTTCCCAGGTGATCTTCTGACCCAGCGTGGAGCAATATCGCCGGTATTCATCCCGGGGCCAACCCCGGCTATCGATGAGAGCCAACACCTCGGCTGCCCAGAGCGCTCCAAGCTCCTTAAACTCGCTCTCCCCCGGGTCGTGTGGGTTGAGCGCCGTAGCGCCGGGCGGTGGCTCGGGCCAATAGAGATTGAGTCCCATACCGGCAACGATCGACGATCCAGACCGCTCGACCAGGATCCCACCCAACTTCTTATCACCCAGGATGATGTCGTTTGGCCACTTCAGCGTTGTCCCGGACCCGAGGATGCGAACTGCGGCTACGCCGGCCATCAGCGAAAACGGGCGATTCGAGTCCCGTTGCTCCAGCCAGGCCACCGATACCGCCAAAGCACGGTCTGCGTTCGCCCACGGCGCACCCGACCTCCCTCGCCCGGCAGATTGACCGGCCGCAACTACCACCTGGGGCAGAGATTCCAACCGGGAGCGGGCAAGATCCTGCGTAGATGGGACGTCTTTGACGAACATCTGCAAATAGGGTGTAGCCATATCGATCCTCACGAGGTCGAATACAAGGATACGGAGAAATCTTGGGCACCGAAGAGCGAATAGAACAACTTAGAGAAATCAGGGAGGAAGCTCTTCACTCCGGATCGCAAAGGGCGGTTGCTCGACAACACGAGCAGGGCAAACTCACAGCAAGAGAACGTATCGAATCACTCCTGGACAAAGACTCGTTCCAGGAAGTCGATCAGTTCGTCCGCCATCAGTCCTCCGGTTTCGGGATCGAAGGCAGTCGCCCTCTGGGGGACGCAGTGATAACTGGGCACGGGACTGTCGACGGGAGGCCGATTTTTGTATTCGCTGAAGACTTCACGGTATTTGGCGGCTCACTTGGTTCGGTGGTGGCCGACAAGATCTGCAAGATCCTCGACATGGCACTCGATACCGGAATTCCGGTGGTCGGGCTTAAAGACTCGGGTGGGGCCCGGATCCAGGAGGGTGTGGGTGCGCTCGACGGGTACGGAAGGATTTTCGAGAGGAACGTCAGGGCCTCGGGCGTCGTGCCTCAGATCTCTGTAGTGATGGGCCCATGTGCCGGTGGTGCGGTCTACTCGCCAGCTCTAACCGACTTTATTTTCCAGGTCGATGGTACGAGCCACATGTTCATCACCGGTCCGGACGTGATCAAAACGGTGACTGGCGAGGAAGTGACGATGGAAGAGCTGGGCGGTGCCCACACTCACGCTTCCATATCCGGTGTGACCCACTTCGTCTACCCGACAGGGCGCGACGCTTTAGAGGCGGTTCGTTACCTTCTCTCATTTTTACCCCAAAACAACCAGGAGCGTGCCCCGTACTTCGCCCCGACCGACCGCCCTGACCGTATCGACGACGACCTCGATGCCATCATCCCTGATTCGTCTAACCAGCCCTACGACATGCTCGATGTGCTCACGACAGTCCTGGACGATGGTGACTTCTTTGAGGTCCACGAGCAGTGGGCGAGAAACATCGTCGTTGGCCTGGGACGTCTCGATGGGCACACCGTCGGCGTCGTCGCCAACCAACCGGCGTTTCTGGCCGGGACTCTCGATATCGAAGCTTCTGAGAAAGCTGCGCGCTTTGTTCGCTTCTGCGATGCGTTCAATATTCCGCTCCTCACTTTCGTCGATGTACCCGGGTTCCTTCCCGGGGTCGATCAGGAGCACGGCGGGATTATCCGACACGGAGCGAAGTTGCTCTACGCATATTGTGAGGCGACCGTCCCCCGCATCACTGTGATCACCCGGAAAGCTTACGGAGGCGCGTACTTGGTGATGAATGCGCGGGGAATTCGAGCCGATCTCGTATACGCATGGCCTTCAGCCGAAATCGCAGTGATGGGTGCCCAGGGTGCTGTGAACATCATCCACCGGCGCGACCTCGCTGATGCTGAAGATCCCGAATCCCGGCGCGCCGAGTTGGTCGACGATTATGAGACCAAGTTCAACAATCCGTACGTGGCCTCAGAGCTGGGCCTTGTGGATGAAGTGATTGAGCCTCGTGAAACCCGCGCCAAGCTGGTGAGGGCGATGAATGTCCTGCGGAACAAACGCGAAACGTTGCCTCCGAAGAAACACGGGAACGGTCCACAATGACGCAGAGCGTCAAATTCCGTAGGCTATTGACTCAATGAAGTCACTCTTGATCGCCAATCGCGGTGAGATCGCCGTCCGGGTGATCCGCACAGCCCAGGAGATGGGAATTAGGGCGATCGCCTTGTACTCGGAACTAGATCGCGATGCCCTTCACGTCCGGCTCGCCGATGAATCATGGAACGTCGGACCTGCTCCGGCCGCCGAAAGCTATCTCAACCAGGCCAGAATCCTCAAGATCGCCCACGAGTCGGGCGCCGAGGCCATCCATCCTGGATACGGATTTCTTTCTGAGAACGCCGAGTTCGCCGCCGCCGTAGCCGAGGCGGGCTTGGTCTGGGTAGGGCCACCGGCAGCAGCAATCAGGGCCATGGGTGACAAGATCACTTCGCGCCGGAGCGCCGAGGGGTTCGGGGTCCCCACCGTCCCCGGGATCACCGAGCCTGTTACTTCGGTGGACGAGGTGATCCGACTCGCCGGTGAGTACGGCTACCCGGTGGCGATCAAAGCGGCACACGGTGGCGGGGGCAAGGGTCTTCGTGTCGTTCGATCAGAGGACGAAGTTGCGGAGGGGTTCGACGGCGCACGCCGCGAAGCCGAGGCCTACTTCGGCAATTCAGATGTCTATGTCGAAAAGTTTCTCGAAAAGACCCGCCATGTTGAAGCTCAGATCCTGTTCGACACCCACGGGAACGGTCTTTTCCTTGGCGAACGCGACTGCTCCGTACAACGCCGTCATCAAAAGTTGATCGAGGAAACGCCATCTCCGGGATTCACCGAAAAACAGCGGCGTGCCCTGGGGAAGGCGGCGCTTGCGGCGGCGAAGTCATGCGATTATGTGAACGCAGGAACCGTGGAATTCCTTCTCGATCAGAACGGCGAATTCTACTTTCTGGAGATGAATACGCGTCTCCAGGTCGAGCACACCGTTACCGAAATGGTGACTGGCCTCGATCTTGTCGAGTGGCAAATCAGGATCGCCCGCGGCGAGGCCCTAACCATCGAGAAAGTCGAACCAAGGGGCCACGCCATCGAGTTCCGAATCAATGCCGAGGATCCTGCCAACAACTACCTACCAACACCAGGACAGGTCGTCGAATGGGAGGAGCCTGCCGGGCCGGGGGTGCGGGTCGATTCCTGGATCCGCCCAGAAACCGCCGTCAGCCAGTACTACGACAACCTGATGGCCAAATTGGTCGTTTGGGGCCACGATCGAGAAAGTGCGATCAATCGGGGTCGCCGGGCGCTCAAAGAGTTCAAGGTTACGGGCGTCGCGACCACCATCCCGGCGCACCTCGCCGTACTGGATCATCCCGACTTCCTGGCCGGGAAACATCACACAAAATGGCTGGAAGAGGCGGTCGATGTCGAGGGCATAGGGGTCCGCTCAGCGCCGAGCCTGCCGGAAGACGAGGCCCTCAATCGGCGCGATGTCACTGTGGAAATCGGTGGTCGGCGTTTTTCCGTCGCCTACTGGGCACCGGAGACATCGACGGGAGGACCATCCGGTGTCAAGCGTCGCGCGCCGAAGCTCGCAGCCGGCGCGGGCAATACCAACAACGACGGTGTGATCACCGCTCCGATGCAAGGAACCATCGTCAAAGTCCATGTAAAAGCGGGTGCGCCGGTCAACGCCGGTGACCCCATTTGTGTCCTCGAGGCGATGAAAATGGAGAACGAAGTCACCACACCCAATGGTGGCGAGGTCGTCGACCTCAGAATTCAATCAGGCGACACCGTCTCACCAGGCCAAATCATCGCAATAGTCAAATAGCTCCCCCTCGAAAGACGAAGTCGCATAGCGGGGGTGGACTGTGAAAACCACGCGACTCCCCCTCCACAGACGAAGTCGCTTGGTGGGGGTAAACTGTGAAAACCACGCGACTCCCCCTCCACAGACGAAG
>JBBKXI010000132.1:0-6232 GCA_037969415.1 Acidimicrobiia bacterium
TGTGGATGCGTTCACGGATGATCTTGTCTTCGTCGTTTAGTTCGATGAGGTTGACCGTGAGCATGGGTGGTGCGTTGTCGTAGCTAACCAATAGTTCGGCTACCACAAGGTTCTCCCAGCGGTTGATTCGGCGAATTTTGAATTCGAGTTTGGCCGGGTACTGACGCCGCCATTCTCGGAAGTTATCCGCCGTCTGGCGATTGTTATCAACGACCTCAGCCGACGAGGTGGTCTATCAGCCGCTGATGATCATTGCCACGGTGCCACCCCTGATAATCCTGGCCGCGCTCAGCCACATTGTGCTCGCACTGGCAAACCCCAAGGAAGCGAACGCCAACGACGAACAAGACCGGCTGATCACCCTCCGAGCCGAACGGATCGGTGGCTACGTTCTGGCCGTGGGGGTGTTTGCCGGAATAGTGCTCGCCATGATCGAGTCCCCCTACTTCTACATCGCCAACGCACTATTGCTGGCGTGGGTCCTTGCCGAGATCACCGACGGAATAACGAAGGTCGTCCTCTATCGACGGGGATCCTGACCATGGCGAAACCGACCAAGGTTACCAATCAGATCCGGACCCTACGCTTTGGCGCAGACGAGATGACTCAGGGCGAGCTGGCAGATCGCGTCGGTGTCACTAGGCAGACAATCAATGCGATCGAACTGGGCAAGTACTCACCATCCCTTGAGATCGCCTTCAAAATTTCCAAAGTCTTCTCCTTGCCGCTCGAAGAGGTGTTCAACTACGCCGATCTCGAAAAATCATGATTGGTTCTCAAGGGTCAGGGACCTAGATCTCCTCAGCCCTAGAAAAGGGCACGTCTCCTACTTGCCCAAGAGTTCCTTGACGGCTCCGAGATTGAAGGCCCATCCCACTCCCCACACCTTGCTGGAGATAAACGGCCCATCCGGGTTCCAGTACGCCTCCCGTATGCGCTCGACCGTCGGCATGCGAAAGTCATAGGGGACAAAATCGGCGACTTTGCCCTGCCAGGTTCGGTCTTCGGGGGCTTTCTGCAGTTCTTGAACGACGGCAGCTATCCCGACCATCGCCAGCAGCAGCCGCCAGAAGTTCATGAAACTCGAGCGCTTCTTCCTTCTTTCCCCTTTTTCACTCATCAGTGAAGATTATCAAATTATCCAGATTGTCCAGGCCGACACATCGGCCCCACTCATCCGGATTAATCGCCGAGATAGTCCTCGATCGTGATCTGCGCCACTTCCAGAAAAGGCGCGAGATTGGACTCAGCCGTAAGATCGGCTCCCGGCCCTGCGATGAAATACGCAATCGTTGCAGCGGCGAGGAACGCACCATCCGCTGACGAGTGGTTTCCGTCGCTGCTCCACAGTGGGTACTCCGGTTCGGTCGTGAGGAATAGATCCCACGCACGACCCACCGGTACGACCTCGGCGTCCGCCTTCTCGGCAATCTCGTCGTAGGTGCCTTCGATGTAACCCGTCTCGTCGGCACTCTTTCGCCTCCATTCAGAGAAGAAGAGTGGGCGTGAGCCAGCGGCAATAGCTAACTCGGCGAGGGCTACAGCTTCGTCCTGGCTGTAGGTGATCGTATGTGATTGGCTGATTTCCTGACCCTGAAGAACAATGACGTCCCAGTCACCGCTGGCTATGGCCTCGATGATCGAAGTGTCCTGGCTGGCGACTCTCAGGAAAGCGGCTGGTAACAACGCAACAGTTGACCGGGTTGACGTGGTGGAATCGAGGAGGCCCATAACCATTCCTGGGATGTCGTGAGTCGACGTGTGACTGTTCCCGATGAAAAGAATGTTCAAGGTTCCGGGGCCAGGAGTAGTTGACGTCGGCGGGAGCACGGTTGTTGAGGTTGGGGCCAAGGTGGTCGTAGTTGATTGATGAGTTGTGGTCGGGGTACTCGTGCTCGTCGTGGTTGATGGGAGCGAAGCGGTTGGAGCCGATATCGGCTGACTGCAGGCAGCGGTCAGAACCGCCATCACTATGACGACAAACTTCATCTGGCTGATGGTGCCATACAGGGGAAGTTTGAAGGTCGACCAGTCAGAGAAAGTGGCGCCCGTGCAGCGATCGGTGTATCGCTTTAGCTGGCAACTTCACGGTTCCGGGCGGGAAACGTGAGACAATGGTCATTCACCGTCAATTTCTGACCGTGAAATCAGGAGACCATCATGGCAAGCAAAGACAAAGGCGGCCGAGCCACCAAGAAGGTAGGCAAGAGCCTCAAAGAAAAGCGTTCCGACAAGAAGGCCAAACGAGCTGATTCTGACGCAAAACGCAGCCGTGTTACCTAACGCGTTGATCGACCGAACCTAAAGAATCCGCATGAGAGTGGCCATGCTGGCGCCGATTTCATGGCGTGTGCCACCCCGTCACTACGGGCCTTGGGAACTATTCGCCTCGCTCCTCACTGAGGGTTTGGTTGCCCGGGGAGTGGACGTAACGCTTTTCGCAACGGCTGATTCCATCACTAGAGGTCAACTGGCTGGCACGAGCCCGACGGGGTATTCGGAGGATCCTGGTCTGGATCCGAAAGTCGAAGAGTCTTTGCACATTTCGGCGGTGTTCGAGCGGGCCGAAGAGTTCGACTTGATTCACAACAGCTTCGACTTCCTACCTCTCACTTATAGTCGCCTGGTCAGCACACCGGTTGTCACCACCGTTCACGGTTTCTCGTCTGACAAGATCGTTCCCGTTTACGAGAAATACAACGAGGATGGGTACTACGTGTCTATCAGTGACGCTGATCGATCTGAGCGTCTCAACTACATAGCGACGATTCACCATGGAATCGACATGGGCGAGTTCGAAGTCGGATCGGGGTCGGACGATTACCTCCTCTATTTCGGGAGGATCCATCCTGACAAGGGAACCGCCGAGGCGATCGAAGTTGCCCAAAATGCCGAGATGCCGCTCACCATCGCCGGGATCGTTCAGGATCTCGATTACTTCAAGAACCACGTCGAGCCACATCTCGACGATGACCGAATCCGCTATCTCGGGCCAGTGCTGGCGGCCGATAGGAACAAGCTGTTTGGCAACGCCCGCGCCCTGTTGCATCTCATCAACTTCGATGAACCGTTCGGTTTTAGCGTCGTCGAGGCGATGGCTTGTGGAACTCCGGTTATCACCCGCCCACGCGGATCCATGGCGGAACTCATACAGCCCGGTCTGAATGGGTTTCTGGTCGGGTCTGTCGATGAAGCCGTTGCAGCGGTGGATGACAGTGTCACTATGGACCGATACGCCATTCGCGATTCAGTCGAGCGGAGATTCAGCGTCGATCGCATGGTGGACGAATATCTCGACGTATACCACCGGATCGTGGATCTCCACCGGGAGAAACGGAGCAGTAAAACCCGATGATTGCGGGTCTTTAGTGCCAAATCGAGGCGATAGTTTCCGGCTTGGAATCAACTACTGGCCCGCCCGCACGGCCATGGGATGGTGGACGGATTTCGACCACGCGGAGGTCGAAAAAGACTTTTCAGCCATTTCTGAGGGTGGGTTTGACTCGGTGAGGTTGTTTCTCATGTGGGAGGAATTCCAACCAGGTCCTCAGGATGTCGATACCAAGATGCTCCATCACCTGGTCAACGTCGCGGATCTCGCGCTCGACCACGGTCTGACAATCATGCCCACGCTTTTCACCGGCCATATGAGCGGAGTCAATTGGATACCCGGGTGGGCGCAAGGTGGGTCGACGAGAGACGCAAGATTCCGCGTGGCGTCCTCCGATGGGAGGATATCGACGGCGGGGATTCGCAACTGGTACTCCGATTCAGAGATTCGCCAGTCCCAGGTGCTGATGGCCGCACAAGCAGCGAACGCATTATCTGGCCACGAGTCGATGTGGGCATGGGATCTCGGAAACGAAAACTCCAACTGTGTTCTTCCAGGGGATCGGTCCGAGGGCCGCCGATGGTTGCATGAGATCTCAAGTGCGATCCGACGGGAGGACGATTCGGCGACGATCACTCTCGGGCTACACATGGAGGATCTCCAAGAGGATCGCAACATTGGGCCCACAGAGGCTGCCGAGACATGTGATTTCCTCACGATGCATGGCTATCCGATATACGCCGATTGGGCAGAAAACGCCTTCGACGAACACATCTTGCCTTTTCTGGCACACATAACTAGTTGGCTCGGCGGCGACAGCGACGTGCTTTTTTCCGAGTTCGGCGCTCCAACCTTTCGGGGTGACAATGCATCAAGACAAAGATTGTCGGTTCTGGTTGAGGAGGAGGACGCCGCCGCTTATACCCGCCGTGCCCTGGGGGTTCTGCAAGAGGCCGGTTGCATCGGTGCGATGATCTGGTGTTACACCGATTATCAGGAGGACATCTGGGACAATCCTCCTCTAGATGAAGCGGAACACGAGCGGTTCTTCGGTGTTTGGCGCGCAGACGGGTCGCCAAAGCCGTCGCTCAACGCTGTCATAGAATTCGCGGGCACGGCACGTGCCGCAGCCCCTTCTGTGCTCGATTGGATAGACCTGGAACCCGAGGATTTTTATCTGAACCCGCGATTTCAGTTAGAGCGTTTGTATCGCCGATTTCGGGGAACGGATGGCGCTATTTCTGCGTGAGGGCTCCCAGGAGGTCATCCAGAGGAACCAGCGCGATTCGGGTTGCGACGTCTGAGAACCCATAGGGAAGCACAAGTTGATCCCCGTGGACCATGCTCCCGCAGGAGTACACGACGTTCGGCACGTACCCGTTCCGCTCATCTTCGTTGGGCTCGAGCAAAGGGTCTTCGAGATGGCCGATGACGCGGAGAGGGTCGTCAAGATCAAGGAGAATGGCGCCAAGGCTGTATTGACGCATAGGGCCAACTCCGTGAGTGATCACCAGCCATCCTGCTTCGGTCTCGATTGGAGAACCGCAGTTTCCGATTTGCATGAGCTCCCAGGGCTTGTCCGGTACCTGGATTCTCTGTGTCTCGTTCCAGTACCGAATTTGATCAGACAACATGAGGTAGTTGTTCTCGTTGTCGTTGCGCGACAACGCCGCGTATCTCCCGTCGATCTTTCTAGGGAAAAGGGCCATTCCCTTGTTTTCCGCCCGCTCACCATTGAGAGTTGAGATTCGAAAAGACACGAAGTCCGTAGTCTCGATGAGTTGGGGGAGGATCTTGAAGCCGTCGAAAGCGGTATAGGTTGCGTAAAAAGTCACGGATTCGTCGTCGTGGGTGAATCTGACGAATCGAGCATCTTCCATTCCATGGCTCTCGGTCGGTCCCACGGGATAAATCACCCGATCTGACAGCAGCGAGTCCTCGTCAAAGGTGGTCTCATAGTTGGACGATGCGAGCCAGTGGATGGTCCTCGCCGTTTGGGCCCCGAACGGCCATCGTTCATCGTGCAAGTCGGCGTCAACGAGGCCAGCCTCCAGGTGTTGCATGGTGAAGCGCTCAGGGAGCAATTCGAGAACCAACGTAGCCAACTCATTCAAAGCGCCGATCTCTTTGAGCTTGGTCGTGAAAGCGTGTCTGTCGTAGAGGGGAGATCGACGGGTAGGTGTCGAGACGTGGGCGGTCGGCGAGTCCATCACGATCCGCGACTTCGAGTCTATGACACCGGAACGGAACTCGATCGATGAGATGTGGCCCTCGCCTATCGCCCGCACGCTCATCACGAATCGGGTATCTCCCGGGTCGAGGCCCGTTTGATCCGGGTGCGGAACCATCGACGGGTTGCTCAGGGCTGCGGCCTCGATCGCGTATTCGTGGGTGAAATAGGATCCAATCAGCAGCATTCGTTCCGAAGTGAGCAGATCTGAGCTTGTGATTCGGTCGGCCACAATTCGAAAACTGGCCTCGAGGGAGGTATTCAGGTCGTGGTGTCGGTCTTCGAATCGCTGGAGCACCGACGCCAGCGTTGCTGTCACCGACTCATCTGACATCGCAAGAATTCGATCGACCACATGCTGAATCCGTGAGTGGCCATCCGGGTAGATCTCTTCACCAGGCAGATACGGCTTAGTGATGACCCGATTTCGATTTGGGACGAATAGGGCGTCGGTTCGTGTGACCTTGAGCGAATTCAAGGCCGGAACACCTGGCAGAATTCGATCACGACGCTGGTAGCAAGAAATCGCCGCCGCGTGTTGAATTCTCGATTATTGGCCATTGTTACTGTGTTTCCGTCTTCGACTGGCGTGAGAAGCATCTCCGAGTCCCAATAAGATACCCGCCGTCCGCTGGTACCCTTGGTGTTCAAGGCGAACCCTTCGCTAGCCC
>JBBKXI010000133.1:0-8022 GCA_037969415.1 Acidimicrobiia bacterium
GCCTTGATAAGGGCATGATTTCCTTCCGAACCAAGATCGCGACTCTGTAGGGCGCGATACATCTGAAAAACTAGTGCCGTGCCGGGGGTGGGCACACCGAGTTCGTCGGCGGCATCAAGGACCAGACGCAAGTCCTTTTGTTGCAGGTCGATCGTAAATCCCGGCCGCCAGTCGCCTTGCACCATTTGGGGCCCCCGGTTTGCCAACATCCATGAGCCACCAGCGCCCGATCCGACCGCCGCGATGGTCGTTTCAAGGTCGAGTCCGGCAGCGTCAGCGAGCAGCAGCGCCTCGGAAACGGCGAGTTGATTCACCACGACGAGTATCTGATTGACCATCTTTGCCATCTGTCCCGAACCCGGTGCTTCGTCGATATGAGTAACTGTGGCCGAGTAGGTAGTGAGATAAGGCAGCACTGCATTCAGGGCGCTTTCGGGCCCGCCGACCATTACGGCGAGCGTGCCATTTGCCGCACCCTCGGATCCGCCCGATACCGGAGCGTCGAGCCAGGTAACCCCGAGTTCTTTCGCCGTGGCAGACAACGTTTTTGTGACGGACGGGGAGATCGTGGAGTGATCGACAATTGTTCCCGATCCCATTGCAGGGAGGAGTTGTGATGCAATTGCTTCGACATCAGGAGTGTCGGACACACAAATCATCACTAAATCGCAGAAAGCAATTTCTTCCAGGGAAGCAGCCACAACCGCTCCCTCCACGGTCTCCGCTCGACCGGGGGTTCGATTCCACACCATGACATCGTTACCCGCTTTGACCAGGTTGGAGGCCATTCCGTGGCCCATTATTCCGATTCCCGCAAATCCGACTCGCTTCATGTCGACAACTTAGTTGTGCTAAACCGTGTTCATGCCCCATGACCGTTTAGACCTCGTGCTGGCGGCCCAGGTTGTCGATCTTCTCGAAGCCGGCACAGCCAAGGGTCGCGAACTGGTAATAACCGATGTCCATCCTCCCGCCAATGGATTTGGCCCCCGATACGTGATCGCCGGCTCCGACCTTGGGTATCTGCGGATGAATTCGAACAGCTATCTCGGGTTGTCCCGGCATCCCGCTGTGGTGGCAGCAGGGGAGAGTGCCGTCTCCAAGTTTGGTGCCGGCCCCGGGGCGGTGCGTTTCATCTCGGGAACTTTCTCGCCCCATGTGGATCTCGAACGCAGACTCGCTCAGTTCCACGCTCGAGAGTCGGCAAGCATCTACTCCTCGGCCTACGCGACCGTGGTTTCGACTCTCATTTCGCTGGTTACACCAGAAACAGTTGTGCTTTCAGATCAGCTCAACCACAACTGCATCATCAACGGACTGAGGATGACCCGGCCCAAGGCTCGTGGCGTTTACAACCATCTCGACTACGACGAGTTGGACCACAGCCTCGGCCAGTCGCATGGCAAGGCAAAGAGGGCGGTAGTTGTCACTGACGGAGTCTTCTCCATGCGCGGCGATTTCGCCGATCTATCGGCGTTGGCGGAGATTGTCGCCCGACATGATCCCGAGTTCGAGGAGAACGCTGTGCTCGTGGTCGACGACTCCCACGGTGTCGGGGCGTATGGTGCGACGGGACGGGGGACAGAGGAGATAAGTGGAGGGCGAGCCGACATTTTGATCGGAACTCTCGGGAAGGCGTTCGGCGTCAACGGTGGGTATGTCGCCGCCAGCGCTGCGACAACCCTCTTCCTCAGGGAGCGAGGACCGATGTATATCTACTCCAATCCGATCTCGGTTGGGGAGGCAGCGTCGGCCGGGGCCGCATTAGCCATCGCTGATTCCCCGGAAGGAGTCACCCTCCTCAGCCACCTCTCGGCAATGACCGCCAGATTCGAGTCCGGTATTGCCGATCGAGGATTGGAAACAATTCCCGGGCCGCACCCTGTGGTCCCTCTGATGGTTCGCGATACCGATCGAACCGCCAGATTGGTCTCGCACCTGTATGAATCCGGAATTCTTGCGACCGGGCTCAACTTTCCAGTTGTTCCCAAGGGAGATGAGGAGATCAGATTTCAGATAAATGCGAGTCACACCCCCGGGGACATCGACTTCGTTCTTGGGGCGTTGTCGGAGTTCACCGATTAGTCGGGCCTGACGACTACAAGAACAGCGTCCGCAGCAACCTGACTTCCCACGGTGAACTTCACGGCCTCGATCGTACCCGGATAGGGCGCCCTGATGGTATGTTCCATCTTCATTGCCTCGAGCACCACGAGTATGTCCCCGTCTTCGACGTGGTCACCCTCGGCCGCATCGATACGAACAATCTTTCCTGGCATCGGGGAGTGGAGCGACCCGGATGACTCAAGCCCCTCGGGATTGGGAAAACGGGGGACGGTGACGAGGCGGGTCGCCCATCCAGGCCCATCGACATAGCGGACGTCGCCGTATCGAGAAACCTCAAACTCCGATGTCGTTTCGCCCCGGGTATACGCCACCCGCCCCGGCTCAAGCGCCACAATTGGGGCAATTTCTCCATCGGTGAAAGTCACTTCGTCGCCATGAAGACGATACGAAACGATGTGCTCGCCATACCTCCCGGCGTACCCACGTCGTTGCGGAACCGAATTCTGGTTCCGCCATCCGGCGGGGAGTGACGTCAGAACCCCGGCCGATTGGCGTGCAGCTAGTAGGTCTGTGAGAGCGCAAGCCTCCGCCGCGGCCACCTCGTCGGGTTCAGTGACAAGCGGACGACTCAGTTCGGAGATGCCTTGCCTCTCCAGAAAGTGGGTGTCGATGTTGCCGTCCAGATACTCAGAACTCTCGAGGACCCTGACCAGGAGATCGCGGTTGGTCGTGGTGGTGTGGATACGGGCGGAGCGAAGGGCATTCGAGAGCAGTCGGGTCGACTCAATACGAGTGTCGCCATAAGCGATCACCTTCGCCAGCATGGGGTCGTAGTGGATCGAAATCGTAGAACCACTTTCGACTCCGGAATCGACCCGGAGACCTGCTTCCGGCTCGAATCCGAACCGCTCGACCCGACCGGTGACCGGGAGGAAGTCGTTTTCAGGATCCTCGGCGTAGAGACGTGCCTCGACGGCGTGGCCTGTGATAGCGGCTTGGCGTACTCCGTCGGGGATGGGGTGTCCGTTGGCGATCTGTAGCTGAACTTCGACGAGGTCGAGGCCGGTGATCATCTCTGTGACAGCATGCTCAACCTGAAGTCGGGTATTCATTTCCAAGAAGTAGAAGAGACCGTCCTGGAAAATGAACTCGACAGTACCGGCGCCCAAATAGCCCACCGTCTTCCCGGCGGCGACGGCGGACTCGCTCATCTTCCGGCGGGTATTCTCATCGAGGCCAAAAGCCGGACTTTCTTCAATTATTTTTTGATGTCTTCTTTGGATCGAGCACTCCCGCTCGAACAACGAGACAACCTCCCCATGAGTGTCACCGACAATCTGTATTTCGATATGACGTGGGGCGGTGAGGTAATTCTCGAGAAATACCGTGCCGTCCCCGAATGCGTTTTTGGCCTCTCTCGATGCACCCTCAACCGCCTCGAGGAGATCTCCCGGACCATCGACTACCCGCATTCCCTTTCCACCGCCCCCGGCACTTGCTTTAACCAATAGCGGATACCCGATATCGTCCCCGCAACTCTGTATCGCATCTGGCCGAAGATCGCTCAGGTCGATTCCCTCCAAAATCGGGACTCCCGCGGCCGCCATTAGGGCCTTGGCCTCGATCTTGGAACCCATTTGCCTCATCGAATCCGGGGTGGGTCCGACCCATACCAAACCTGACTCGATGACCCTCTCCGCGAAAGTCGCGTTCTCTGCGAGAAATCCATAGCCGGGGTGCACGGCGTCGGCATCTGATTCAGAGGCGAAGGCAATTATTCGCTCAATGTCCAGATAGGTTTCGGCAGCGCTTGTCCCGGGTAAATGGAATGCAAGGTCGGCCTCAACGACATGAGGCTCACCACCGTCGACGTCTGAAAAAATGGCGACGGTCTCAATGTCGAGCCGACGACAAGTACGGAAGATTCTTCTCGCAATCTCGCCCCGGTTGGCGACTAGAAGTCTCTTGATCATTGGAGCCTGAGGCTACTGCCCGGGAACTTGTGGTGAGAAGTTGGCGTCTAAACTATCAAGCAACCCCTAAGGGAGTTCGTTCAACGTGGCAACAGGTGATATCGCCGTGGAATCTCAGTCCCAATCGAAGTCAGGGCGCAACGCGTGGTTGACGGTCGGGGCGATCTTCCTAGCCATCGTGCTCGGGCTAGGCGCCTTTGTTGTTTCCAAAATATTTGCCATCGCCGATGGAATTCCGACACCTTCTGACGTCGCCGAGGCTCTGGCCCCTAAACCCTATCTCGAAGTCGGCCCTGCGATTGTGCAGTCCGTCCGGGACATGGCTGCCTTGACCACAGTTGAGGTGGTCGAATACACCATCGTAGAAAAAGGCACCGACGAGGGCTGGCTGGACTGGGCTCGTGGTGACAGCCTCAGGATGATCGCAGTGGCGGGCATCGGTGCTGGTATCGACCTTTCAGGCATCTCAACTTCGAGTTTCGAAGTTTCCGAGGAAGGCGTCGTCGAGATCACGATTCCACACGCCGAGATTCAATACGTCGACGTCGACAACGAGGCCACCCAGGTGCTCGACCGCGACCTGGGGTTGTTCGCCAAGGGCGATCCCCAACTTGAATCCGAAGCGCGCCGGGTGGCCGAATCAGTCCTTCTCGATGGAGCGATCGAAAAAGGAATCCTTGACAAAGCCGAGGGAAACGCAACAAGCGTCCTTACCAATTTCTTTGTGAGCCTCGGATATTCAGACGTGATCGTCATCTTCGGAAATTAGGCCGAAGAAACCGTTCACTACATCCGGAACACACCGAACTGGGAGGTTCCTTCGACGAGGTTGGAATGCACCGCGGATAGGGCTATTCCTAATACGTGCCGGGTATCGCGGGGGTCGATGAGACCGTCGTCCCTCACTCTTGCGGTAGAGAAATACGACTGCTCCTCGTACTCGATCTGGTTTTCGATTTCGGCACGCTGCTTGGCATCGGCTCCTTCATCGAATTCGATCCCGCGCGATTCGGCTGCTGCCCTGCCGATGATCGACATGACACCTGCAAGTTGTTTTGGGCCCATGACCGCAACCTTGTGGTTCGGATATCCAAATACGAATCGGGGGTCAAAGGAACGACCCGACATTCCGTAGTTGCCGGCCCCATATGAGACGCCGGTCATGAGGACGATGTGGGGAACCTCCGAGTTGGCCACAGCATTGACCATTTTCGCGCCGTCTTTGATGATTCCCCTCTGTTCATAGTCCTTGCCCACCATGTAACCGGTCGTGTTGTGCATGAAAATGAGGGGGGTGTCATGGCGGTTACAGAGTTGGATGAATTCGGTCGCCTTTTGTGCCTCTTCGCTGAATATGACGCCCTGTTGGTTGGCGATGATCCCAACGGGGAATCCGTGAACTGACGCCCAGCCAGTCAGAATGGATTGTCCATGCAAAGCCTTGTATTCCTCGAATCGGGAACCATCCAAAAACCGGGCCAGCAACTCTCTCTGGTCGAAGGGGACCTTGAGGTCGCGTGAAATAACCCCCAGGATGTCGTCTACATCGTGGATGGGTTCGTCAGGTGTCCGGGTAGGCCCATAGCCGAGCTTGCGCCAGTTGAAGTGGGCAACGATGTCGCGGCCCATACGGATAGCTTCGTGTTCGTCGCCTGCGAAATAGTCGGATAGACCAGAGATTCGTGAGTGCATTTCGGCACCGCCCAACTCTTCGTCGGTAGATTCCTCCCCGGTCGCCATTTTCACCAGCGGCGGTCCACCGAGGAAGACCTTGGCTTGATCCTTGACCATTATCGAGTAGTCACACATCGCCGGGAAGTAGGCACCGCCGGCTGTAGATGATCCGAACACAATTGCAATTGTGGGGATCCCGAGCTTGGAAAGTTGTGTGAGATTGCGAAACCACTTTCCGCCGGTGAGAAACACCGCAGCCTGATCGGGGAGATCGGCTCCGCCCGACTCGATGAGATTGATCAGGGGGAGTCGGTTCTCCCGGGCAATATCCATGGCCCGGAGACTCTTGGCGAGGGTGTATCGATTGAAGGACCCGGCCTGGCTAGTTGGGTCATTAGCGAGGATCACGCACTCGACGTCATTGACTACACCGATACCGGTCACCAGATTCGCTCCCAGGTTTTTGTCGGTCCCCCATGCGGCAAGCGTGGAGAGCTCCAGGAAAGGGGAGTCGCGGTCAAGGAGGAGTTCGATCCGCTCCCGAACCAGTAGCTTTCCTCGTTCCCGGTGGCGATCGATGTATTTTTCGCCGCCGCCGAGCATCGCTTGCGCGTTGAGGTCGTTGAATTCGGAGATGATTGCGAGCATCGCCTCGCGATTGGCGATGAACTCTTCGGAGTTCGGGTCGATTCTCGTGTCGAGCGTTGCCACTATCGCAAGAGGCTAGCCGCGCTCGGCGTCAGCCTTGGTGGACAGCGTCGGCCGAATATGGCTCGATCATGATGCATTCCCCGGGACATTCCTCGGCCGACTCAATGGTGTCTTCAATGAGTTCATCGGGGACCCGGGCAAGACCGCGGGAACCATCGGGTGCTGCTTCGCCATCGAAAATCAAGGTTCTGTCGAAGTATTTGGATTCTTCCTTAACCACCCAGAGTCCGTCGTCGCGTCCGACGAACACGTCGGGAGTGATTTCCTCGCAGATTCCGTCACCTGTGCAGAGGTCCTGGTCGATCCAGACCATCAGCTTCGTCTCTTTGGCCATGGCCCCAAACATAGTATTGATTCATCGGTTGAGTGGAAATGGCACAATTGCAACATGCAAATACCCCAGAATCTCGTGGAACTCGTCGGACAGGAAATCGGAGTCACCGACTGGATGACAATCGACCAGGAGCGGGTCAACCAATTTGCTGATGCCACTGACGACCACCAGTGGATCCACGTCGACCTTGACAAGGCGAAGGCCGGACCGTTCGGCGGGACAATCGCCCACGGCTTCCTCACGCTGGCATTGGTCGTTCCGCTTGCGGCTCAAGTCGACCTCGACCTGGGATCACCAAAGATGGGGATCAACTACGGATTGGAAAAAGTGCGCTTCCCTGCCCCGGTTCCCGTTGGATCGCGGATACGTGCCCGGGTCAACTTGGTCTCGGTCACCGAGGTCGCCGGTGGCCTCCAGGTAAATCGGTTGGTCACCATCGAGGTAGAGGGCGAGGACAAGCCAGCAATGGTCGCCGAGACAGTCACCAGGGCCTACTACTAGCGGTTCCCACCGACCGTCGCATTCTTCTCTCCCTCCGTTTGCGGAGGGAGTACCGCCGACGTAGGAGGCGGGGAGGGTGGCGCTTTAGGCACCAACGGATGGCCAATTGATGGAGTTTGCAGAGCAAACTCCTAAGGAATCCGAAGGATTCCCGTCCACCCCCGGCCGTTGCGCCAGACGACGGAGTTTGCGGAGCAAACTCCCAAGGAATCCGAAGGATTCCCGGCCACTCCCTCCGTTCGACTTCGTCTCCGGAGGGGGAGTAGGCGGTTGCGACCACCGTTCCAGGCGACCTCGTCTCTGGGCGAGCTTCCCTTCAGGTCAGGCTTCTTCCGCCCCCTACCACCAGGACTTCTCCGGTGATATATGAGGAAAGCGGCGAAAGCAAGAACCAGACGGTATTAGCGATCTCGTCGGGGGTGCCCATTCGTTGCAGGGGGATAGCTGACACCATCTTCTCTCTGATGTCTTCTGAAATCGCCATCGACATCTCGGTCGCGATCAAGCCCGGGGCGATCGCGTTGACACGGACCTTCGGCGCCAGAGATATGGCGAGCGCCCTCGTCATTCCGACCAAGCCGCCCTTCGACATCGAATAGTTGAACTGTCCGAAGTTGCCTAGATAAGCCCGCGAGGCAATATTCACCACCGCGGCACCCTCGGTCATCAGCGGCGCAATTTCTGTGGTTAATCGGAAAGCCGCGCCGAGATTTACCTCGAGGACAGAAGAGAAATCGGTGTCGGTCATGTTGATTAGCCGGG
>JBBKXI010000134.1:0-13777 GCA_037969415.1 Acidimicrobiia bacterium
TACCTCCACAGCCGTCTCCTCGAGCGCTGCGCCAAGCTCTCCGACGAGCTGGGCGGCGGATCGTTGACGGGTCTTCCTGTAATCGAGACCAAGGCCAACGATATCTCGGCCTATATCCCCACCAACGTGATTTCGATCACCGACGGCCAGGTGTTCCTCGAGACGGATCTTTTCTATCAAGGTATCCGTCCCGCCGTCAACGCTGGTACTTCCGTGTCCCGGGTCGGTGGAAATGCCCAGATCAAGGCGATGAAGAAGATTGCCGGGCCATTACGATTGAATCTCGCCCAATTCCGCGAGCTGGCCGCATTCGCCGAATTCGGATCGGAGCTCGACGCTACATCTCTCGCTCAGTTGGAACGAGGGCGGCGTGTTGTCGAGATCTTGAAGCAGCCGCAGTACGCACCGGTTCCGGTCGAGGAGCAGGTCCTGGTCATCTATGCCGTCACCGAAGGGCATCTCGACAAGGTGTCAACCGACGATGTTGCCAAATTCGAGTCTGAGCTTCGCGAGCAGTTCCGTACCAAGTATTCAGCGATGCTTGGCACCATTCGCGACACTGGCGCTCTCCCTGAAGGCGACGCCTTCGCTGACGCCGTGGCCGAGTTTGCCTCCGAATTCTCAGGAAACTCCGAGTAAGGCATAACAGATGGCATCCGCCCAGCTTCGAGATACCCGGCGCCGGATTAGAAGCGTCGAGGCGACCAAGAAGATCACTCGCGCCATGGAGCTGATCGCCGCAAGTCGGATTCCCAGGGCCCAGGCCCGGGTCCATGGCTCCCAGCCGTACACCGCAAAGCTGATCGAGGTCATCGAAAATGTGGGTGGGACCGGCGGCGGCAGCGCGCACTCTTTGTTGGAACGCCGCGAAGTGAAGAATGTCGGGCTACTCATAGTTTCGTCGGACCGCGGTATGGCTGGCGCCTATGCCTCAAATATCATCCGCCTTGCCGAGCACAGGATCAGCGAACTGGAAAAGCAGGGCGTTGACGTTGTGGTCTATGCCGTCGGGAAGAAGGCCCAGTCATATTTCCGCTACCGGGGCTATCGGATAGACCAGTCCTATCTCGGTGTCACCGACACACCGGGCTACGGTGACGCTCGCGCCATCGCCAACAGCACGATGGCCGCATACGCTGAAGGTCGGATCGACTCGTTGGAAGCTTTCTACACCCACTACGAAACGGCGATGAGACAGACGCCGAGTATCCACGAGATGCTTCCGATCACCCCGCCCGAGCGAGTAATAGGCGACGGTGAACCAGCAGTTTCCTACGAATTTGAGCCGTCTCCCGAAGAAATTCTCGACCGACTTCTTCCCAAATATGTAGAAGCGAATATCTTCAACATGCTCCTAGAGGCCTCGGCTTCCGAGCACAGTGCCCGTCGCCGGGCGATGAAGGCAGCAACCGACAATGCCGACGATCTCATTCGTGCCCTTTCCATTCAGGCCAACCGCGCCCGCCAGGCCGAAATCACCACGGCAATCACCGAGATTGTTGGTGGCGCCGAAGCCCTGGCAGATAAATGATGTCCAAAAACAAAGATCAATTGAACGAAGGAATAACAGATGAGTGACGCCGGAAACGTCGGACGAATTATCAAGGTTGCAGGGCCGGTCGTGGACGCCGAGTTCCCGCCCGGGAATCTGCCCGAGATCCTCAATGCCGTCGAGATCGATTTCAGCTTGGGCGGAGAAGACTTCACGGTTAAGGCAGAGGTGGCACAACACCTTGGTGATAGCAAGATCCGTGCTATCGCCCTCGCCCCCACCGACGGAATGTCCCGCGGCGCACCGGTGCGCGACACCGGCGAACCGATCACCGTCCCCGTCGGGGATCAGACCCGTGGACACATCTTCAACGTGTGGGGCGACTGCCTCGACGATCCCGATCTTGAGCTGACGGGGGAGCGCTGGCCGATTCATCGGACACCTCCTGCGTTCGAGGAAGTTGAGCCGCAGAAGACCGTGTTCGAAACCGGAATCAAGGTCCTGGACCTGATTTGTCCTTACCTCCAGGGTGGGAAAATCGGCCTGTTCGGTGGTGCCGGTGTCGGCAAGACCGTCCTGATTCAGGAGATGATCAACCGGGTGGCCACCCAGCACGGTGGTGTTTCGGTGTTCGCTGGAGTCGGCGAGCGCACCCGTGAGGGCAACGACCTCTTCCTGGAGATGAAAGACTCCGGTGTCATCGACAAGGCAGCGTTGGTGTTCGGTCAGATGGATGAGCCGCCCGGGGTTCGTCTCCGGGTTGCCCTTTCGGCGCTGACTATGGCGGAGTACTTCCGTGACGTAGCCCGTCAGGATGTGTTGTTGTTCATCGACAATATTTTCCGATTCACCCAGGCAGGATCCGAGGTCTCGACACTCCTCGGCCGGATGCCGTCGGAGGTCGGGTACCAGCCGACTCTTGCCGACGAGATGGGATTCCTCCAGGAGAGGATCACTTCGTTGAAGGGTCGCTCTATCACCTCGCTTCAGGCTATCTATGTGCCTGCCGACGACATCACCGACCCAGCACCGCACACGGCGTTTGCCCACCTCGATGCGACGACGGTGTTGTCTCGTCCGCTGACGGCCCTCGGGATCTACCCGGCGGTCGACCCTCTCGACTCGAATAGTCGTGCGTTGGACCCACAGCTTGTTGGCGCGGAGCACTACTTCGTCGCCACCGAGGTCCAGCGGATCCTGCAGAGGTATAAGGATCTTCAGGACATCATCGCCATCCTCGGCATCGATGAGCTCTCCGAGGAAGACAAACTGGTCGTCGGGCGCGCCCGTCGCATCCAGAAGTTCCTGAGCCAGCCGATGTTCGTCGCCGAGCAATTCACAGGCCAGCCCGGCGTTTACACGCCGCTTGAGGACACAATTGATTCTTTCAAGGCTGTGATCGACGGTGAGATGGACCAATTCCCCGAGCAGGCGTTCTACATGACAGGTGGTCGTGAAGACGTCGAGCGCAAGGCCGCGGAACTCACCAAGGAAGACGCTGCTTAATGCCGAAACCGTTCCAGCTCGATGTGGTGTCGCCGGAGGCGACCGTCTGGAGCGGCCAGGCCATATTCGTGGTAGCTAAGACGCCCGAGGGCGAGTTGGGAATTATGGCCGACCACGAGCCGCTGATGGGTGCGCTGGTTACCGGCCCGGTGACGGTAGAAGAAGAGTCCGGAACCCGCACCACGATCGGTGTCCACGGTGGTTTCATCCAGGTACTGAATAACCAGGTGACCTTGATCACCGACCGCGCCCAAATTGCCGAAGGCGGTAAAGAGGAAGCCAAGGCCCTCGCCGAAGAACTCGCCGAGACCGCTCCTGAGTAGATAAACCCCTTTCCGACGGATCATCGTGCCATATATGGCACTTTCGGCGGGGAGAAACGAGTTAGTCCAAACTTGCGGCGAAGTCGTTGACGGTTTCCTGAAACCCGTTGGAGATACTTCCCGCGATCAGGGGGAACGCAAGCGATGCCATCATTGAAATCGGGGCGACTTCAAGTAGGACGTCGATTCGGGTTCCATCGGGAAGGGCCTCGGTGGTGACGATAACCCGTCCCACGATTTCGGAAGTTTTGATTTTCCAACCCAGGGCGTTGCCGTGTTCACGGGTACCCGGTGTCGCGGTCCCGACGTAGATCCTGCCGACCGCGGTCGAGTCGAACTTAAATCCAGTCAGTTCGCCAGCCTCATTTCGGACATCGCCGTAGACCCGGTCAACACCGGGGATGCCTTGCCAGGTGCTCGGGTCGTCGAATTGAACCCAGACTGAATCCAATGCCGCAGTGGTGACTGCACTTCCCCGGAACTGTTGACCTGCCATCGTCCGGCACGATATCGGCACGGATTGACGAATGCGCCTCTTACCGCAATAAGCTCAGAACATGCCAGGACTTCTTGCCTTCCACGCCCATCCCGACGACGAGACCATTGCGATGGGGGGCACCATGGCCAAGTATGCAAAATTGGGTCGCCAGATTGTGGTGATCACCGCCACCGACGGGGCACTCGGAGAGGTTCACAACTATGACGATCCCGAACCAATCAGGGCCAGATTGGGTGAGGTCAGGGCTGAAGAAGTAAGAGCCGCACTTGACATCCTCGGAGTTGAACATCAGGAATTTCTCGGCTATCGCGATTCGGGGATGATGGGCTGGGAGGACAATCTCCATCCCAACTGTTTCTGGCAGGCCGATCCGCAAACCGCTGCCTCCAAACTCGTGTCCAGAATCCGCAAATATCGGCCCGACGTGATGACCATATATGACCCGCATGGTGGCTATGGCCATCCCGACCACATCAATGTGCACCGAATCGGCATGGACGCCTTCTACGCCTCAGATGACGTGATGCGTTTCCCGCTCGTTTCCGGGGAAGAACCGTGGCGGCCGTCGAAGCTGTACATGAACTGCTGGCCGCGGCGACGAATGGTCGCCTGGGCGGAAACGAGGCTGGCATCCGGCGAAATCGACGAGGAAACCGCTGATCGGATGCGTCAGTCAGGGGTGCCCGATGAGTTGGTGAGCTGTTGGGTTGATGTCGAGGATTTCATCGAAACCAAGCTCGAGGCAATTCGAGCACACCGAACCCAGATCCCTCCCGATTGGGGAATGCTCAACGTCCCGGATGAGATGAAGCCTCAAGTTCTAGGTAAGGAAGCCTTCGTGAGAGTGTTTGGATCGGGTGGGGAATCCGAGACCGATCTATTTGAAGGGATCTAGTGACCTGATTATCGACCTGATCGTCGGTATCGAAGCAGGAGAACTCCGTTGCTGAATCGTCTCGTCTCCATCAGATCGAAACTCATGTAGCCGTCCACACGTTGGAATAGAAGCTTCCCCCTGCCCACCACCACCGGGTGGATGACCAAAGCTAGCTGATCGATGAGATCGCGTCTGAGGAACTCGTTGCCAAGGTCGGCACCCCCGAGCAGAAGATCACCGTCAGTTTCATCCTTTAGCTTCTGAACTTCGCTGGGTACCACCTCCCTGACGACGGATGCGTTCCATTCCGCATGTTCCAAAGTTCGCGAATACACGACCTTCGGCATGTTTCTCCATATCGCCGCGAACTCGGCCTTAGGGCCTATGTTTGCCGGATCGCTGTCGGCGTAAGGCCAGAACTCTGCCATCAGCTCGTAAACGACACGGCCGTTGAGAAAGGCTCCCATACCTCTGAACTCGTCGTTGAAAAACTGATGTAACTCTTCGTCGACTAGGCCCCAACTCAGATCTCCATCAGGTCCCTCGATATAGCCGTCTAGCGAGACCGACATCCACAAGGTGATCTCGGACATACGCTTCTACTCCGTAAAAGCTGTCGAGTGTTCCAGTGGGCTGAGGTCACCCAATGACTCGGCGACGACGATCAGGTCGTCGTCCAGTTCGAACATGAAGTCGGTCGCCGGATTGCTAAACGTGTGACCGTTGCGGGTCACCGCCAGCAGCGTGGCGCCGTGTTCACGTCGGAGCATTGCCGAGACTTCGTCGATCGGTTTGCCCACACATGCCTCGGGAAGCTCCACTCGGTACAACTCCGAGCCGTCGCCACCAGAAACTAGATCGGTTACCAACTCGGACAGTCCCGGATACAACGCAGATCTAGCCAGCAGGTGGGACGCCAGCTTGGAAGTAACCATCACCTCGTCGACGTTGGCCCGCCGGAAATGGGCGACGTGATCGGGGTTGTTCACTTCAACTACGGTCCGCACCTGCGGGGCGATGGTCTCGATCGCCAGGGCAGTGAGGATCGAAGTCATATCGGCGCCGTCGCTCCCGTCTGCGGGCACGATGATGGCCGAGAGTGCGGTGTCTATCCCCGCTCGCCTCAGGTCGCTCTCATTGGAGGTTATCCCACGCACGAAATATACGTCGTCGCGCGCTGGACTCCGTTCCAAGTCGGCGATCAATACCAATTTGGTCTCGTAGTCGTCGCCGGATAGCTCATCAATCAGATCTCGGGCGGTGGAGTTCCATCCGCAGATGATGATGTGCTCGGAGTATCCCGAAGCTCCCATTCCTTGTCCTTCCTTAAGTAGAAAATCGATTACAAATCCAACCAGCGCACCTGTGATCGTGGCCAGGATCGCAACCCCGAACAGTCCCAGCAGCCAACCCACCCCGGATCCGATCGGTCCTGAAACAAACGCGGCATTCCCCTGGCCGAGCACTGTATTGATCGCCCATGAAATCGATGCGCCAAAGTCTCCCCAGCTGCGATCGGTTTCGGCGGCCCACACGATTGCGGCTGCGATACCTATGACCACGGCCAGCGCGATGAACAGCGAAGTGAAGAAGCGTCGGTCCATCCTGTCGCCGATCCGTTTCACATGCCAGGACACCCGCCTCAGGAACGGTGACTGAATCAGCGATCGGAAACTCCCCATGGGCGGAAACCCTAATCAGCGTCCAGAGAGGCCAGTGCTTCAAACCAGGGCAGATGTGCGCCATCGAATGGCGGCGCCTGGCGTCCGATGTCGACGACGATCTGCGCTGTCGACGTTCTTGCCTGGTCGACCAACCAGTCCGGATAACCGAGTCGGAGGCGATGATCGTCGAATTCGTCTTCGTCGAGGATCTGGATACTCCCATCGATGAGTTGGACCACGTCCAGATCGACATCGATCGTTTCGACCCGATCTGGTTTCGGCGTGGTGGGGACGGTCGTGATGTCGACATATATCGCTGTCTTGTCTGGATCGAGATTCCAGATTGGAATCCACGGCTTGTCGGATTGGATCAACTGGACGAACGGGCGGTGCCAGTTCATCGGCGGTTCCTCGCCCCGTTGGATCACTGTTCCCATCGGAGCGCCGAGCCAGGTGCCGTATTGGTCTTCGCCGAGGTAAGTCATGTCATGTCGCCAGTGGGGAGTCGCTGGATACTTGTAAAACTGAAGGGTCACCCGATGCACCCGGGCACGGTAATACCGCTCTTCAGACCCCGTCGGGCAGATCCTCCGGAAGGAGACCGTATAGATGCTCATCTACCCAACGACCATGCTTGAGCACAGCTTTACGGACCGTGCCCTCGTGTGTGAAATTGAGACTCTCCAACAATGCGGTGCTGGCGATATTGTCCACAAATACGTCTGCATCAAATTTGGCCACACCAAGCGTCTCGAAGCCATGTTTCAAGACAGCATGTATTGCCTCCTTCATAACTCCCTGCCGCCAGTAGGGAGGCGCGAGCCAGTAGCCGACCGAACAGCGTCCGTATGATCCGCGGGAGTTGATTCCGATGCTCCCCAGGGCTTTTCCTGGGTTACCTGTGATCTCTCCATAGCGGTCGCGGGGGAGCCAATGGAAACCGTGAGGGATGAAAGTGCCCGTGGTGTGGCGCCGGAAGTACACGACCATCTCTTCAACATTTTCTGGTCCGTCCCACAGAAGAAAGTCGGTCACAGTACGTCCCGCCTCCCCGTGGACATACGGGTATAGCTCACGAGCGTCTTCGTCTGATCCAAACGAAAGCGTCAGACGACTGGTTTCAAGGACCGTCTGGTTGGTCGCATCGGGGTCAGGCCCCGGACGATTGTCCATGTTGCGAGGTTAGATCGCTACGAGACAACCCGAGGCACGCGATTAATCATCTGGAGTAGCGGAACATTTCTCCTTAATCTGTTGGGGTGCTGATCGCTCGTGACATCCAGATCGATGTCGGCCCCCGAACACTCTTGTCGGGGGCTTCTTTCAGCGTGCAGTCAGGAGATCGCATCGGTTTGGTGGGACGGAACGGTGCCGGCAAAACGACCCTGATGAAGATCCTGATGGGGGAGCGGACACCCGACGAAGGATCGGTACTCCGTTCGGGAAACGTCGGCTACTTCTCCCAGGAGGCAGCCCTTCCCGACCTGGAGCATCCTGACGCAACAGCCCTGGAGCGGATCTTGATGGCCCGGGAAATCGGTGCCCTTCAACGAAGGATCGAACAGGCACGAGTCCGACTTCATGACCTTGACGGTGAGGAACAGGAGCGCGGCATCGCCCGCTTTTCCAGACTCCATGAGGAGTTCGAGACCAAAGGCGGCTACGTCGCCGAGGCGGAGGCCAAGCGGATGGCTGCTGCGCTGGGGATTGGTAATGACGAACTGCATCAACCGGTGGCGACCATGTCGGGTGGACAACGACGCCGGGTGGAACTGGCACGAATTCTGTTCGCCGATACCGACATTCTCCTCCTCGACGAGCCAACCAACCATCTCGACCTCGACGCCAAGGCGTGGCTCGTGGAGTGGCTCGCCGCTTACAAAGGGGGAATGCTGGTGGTTTCCCATGATCTTCCTTTGCTCGATGAGGCGATTACCTCGGTGCTTGCCCTGGAGAACAACAAGATCGAGCCCTACCGGGGCAACTACTCCAATTATCTCGTGGAACGTGACCGTCGGCGCGATCAGAAAGAGCGGGAGCGGAAGCATCAGGACGAGACGATTGCCCGCCTCGAGGCCAACATCGTCCGGTTTCGGGGAAAGACCGAGAAGATGGCCCGCGTCGCCAAGACCATGGAAACACGTGTAGATCGGATGAAACGCGATCTGGTCGAACTGGAGAAGCGCGGAAAGAATGTCAGCGTGGGGTTTCCCCAACCCGAATCATCGGGTCGGGTCCCTCTCGCCGCGACTGGAATCACAAAGGCTTTCGGTGACAACCTGGTGTTTGTCGATATTGAGTTCGCCGTTGAGCGAGAAGAGCGGATGCTTCTGATCGGTCTTAACGGTGCCGGAAAGACGACTCTGCTCCGTATTCTGGCCGGTGTCGAAGAGTCAGACATGGGTGAGGTTTCGCTCGGTTACAACGCCTCGTTGGGTTATTACGCCCAGGAACACGAGCAAATCACCCCGGGCAAGAAAGTGCTGGCGCATATGGACGCTGCTGATCTACCCGACACCGCCAAACGGGCTCTTCTCGGGCGATTCCTGCTTGCCGACAAGATCGAGCAGGACGCTGCAACGCTTTCCGGTGGGGAGAAGACCAAATTGGCCCTCGCCATGCTGGTTGCCGAACGTCCCAATGTGTTGCTACTCGACGAGCCGACGAACAACCTCGATCCGCAGGCTAAAGAAGCCTTGCTCGACGCCTTGACCATCTACCAGGGAACGATCGTGATGGTCAGCCACGACACTGACTTCGTCGCCCAACTCATGCCCGATCGCGCCATGATGATGCCTGAAGGCGAATTGAAGTTCTTCGACGAGGGCCTCCTCGACCTGGTCGCCCTCGCCTAAAATCGCGTTCCGACGGAACATACTGCCAATAGTGGCACCAGACTCGTTTAGAACGGGTGGCTAGTCCTCGATCTCGGTTTTTCTACGGGTGAGGACAAAGGCGATGATTCCACCGACCGCCAATACGACCACCACGATACGAGCGGTGGATGTCACATCGACAGCTTCGCCACCACCGAACTCGTCAGACACAAGTGGTGGCACTGTGGCTGGCGGGTTGACATCGGGGTCCCCGGAGAGGACGTCAGGCGACAGTTTGAAATCGGCAGGTAGTGCCACGATTGCCCCCAGGAACTGGGTCGGCAATGTGGCGACGGGCCACGCTGACCCGTCAGCGAGATCTGCCGAGATGATGGTTCCGCCGGAGACCGCATACATCTTGTTGTTGTAGACAACGGAGTTCGAGCCCTGCCACCCGTCGATGTCAAGGAGAACCTCAAGGTGCGGGTTCAGTACAGCTGAGATCGACCCGTTCTCTTCGGCGGAGCCGCTAACAACCATCCTTTCCGCGTCGAGCCATTGGATCCACCAGATCTCACCGGCGAGTTCTTTTTGCCCGACCATCTCACCGTTCGCCTGATACACATAAAGGTTCGTTTTGGTGCCGGTACCGGTTGCATAGTCATATCGAACCTCGGCTAAGGCGATGGCGAGTCCGTCCGGAGATATCGCGACCGAAGTTATGGTGTCGCCGTCTGATCTCTCTGCTATCTCGTGGATCGTTGTTGTCTCGCCACTCACGAAGTCATAGATACTCACTGTCCCCGAGTCGTAGTCCGAAATCACCGCATAGTTCTCGCTGAGCCAAACCTGACCCGGCGGAAGCTCTGCTATCGCATCCATCGAGTCGGTCACCCGAAATAGGCTGAAGGCCGGGCGGTCCCCGTTCCATTCTTCTCCGGCCATTGTGATCACAGAGCCGTCCCGTGACGCGCAGCGCATCGCGGAAAAACTGGTGTTGTTACTGAAATTGCCGAGGTCGATCTGCTGGACGACAGACAGGTCGGTGAGATCGCGCACGACCAGTCCACGACTCCACTGCTCGACCATGGCGTCTCCCCCCGGGCAGACCGAGAACTGCCAGGGTTGCTCAAAGGGTTCGTTGAACGGCCCGTTGATCCCGGCAACGATCCCGCCTTCCTCATTTAGAACGACGTAGTTGTACCCCCCGATGCTGCCCGAGGCGAGAAGAATTCCCGGCCCGGGAGCGCCCACTACTAGAGGTTCAACGCCAGCGAGTAGGACGTCGGCGTCGATTACCGAGCAGAGACCGCTGCTCAACTGGCCGCCTTCTACGCTGAGAAATACTCCGGCCCGATTTCCGATTCCAACCTCGATACCGCATGACGCACCATCCGCAGCGGAATGGACATCTACAAAGTCGCCAAGGTCACCTTTGACCCACTCCTCAACTTCGAATCGATACACCGTGTCGGCATCGCTCGAGAAGACGACGCCAATTTGTCCGCTCACATCAACCAGTGTGCCGACAAACGCTGCTGGATATTCGGCCAGGCCGGTCGCCGGGTCGAGTTGCATGCAGGAACAAGCAGATGCGGGACGTGGTGCGATAAACCCGGCCGCCGCTGCCAGGATGACCAACAGAAGAAGTGTGGCCAACCGCTTCACGCTGATTTGGACGATATCGGCGTCGGATTGGTTCCATGTGCGATTGCCAATCTTTTCTTTCCTCAAAATCGGCCACTATTGGCAGGATGAACCGTCGGAAGGGTTTTCTAAAACGAACGTTCGTTCGTGGTATGGTTCGGGGATGACACCCGAAGAGAAGTTTCAGGCCATCGTTGATGCTGAGGACAAGATCGAACCGACCGATTGGATGCCCGAGGCGTATCGGAAAACCCTGATCCGGCAGATCGCCCAGCACGCCCACTCTGAGATCATCGGGATGCAACCGGAACACAATTGGATCACCCGCGCCCCAACCCTTCGCCGCAAGGCGATCCTGATGGCCAAGGTCCAGGACGAGGCAGGACATGGCCTCTACCTGTACTCGGCCGCTGAGACTCTCGGTGTTACCCGGGACGAGATGCAGGAACTTCTCCACCACGGCAAACACAAGTATTCCTCGATCTTCAACTATCCCACCCTCACCTGGGCCGACATGGGCACCATCGGGTGGCTGGTCGACGGGGCAGCCATCACCAATCAGGTCATGTTGACCCGTTGCTCATACGGCCCTTATGCGCGGGGAATGGTCCGGATCTGCAAGGAGGAGTCGTTCCACCAGCGCCAGGGTTATGAATCGCTGATCCAACTCTGCAAGGGATCGCTCGAGCAGAAGGCGATGGCCCAGGACGCCCTCGACCGTTGGTGGTGGCCGTCGTTGATGATGTTCGGTCCTCACGACTCCGACTCGCCACACACGGAACAATCGATGGCCTGGAAGATCAAGCGGGTATCCAATGACGACCTCCGTCAGCAGTTTGTCGACATGACGGTTCCCCAGGCCGATTATCTCGGAATCACAATTCCCGACCCCGATCTGAAATGGAACGAGGAGCGGGGCCACTACGACTTCGGCGAAGTCGACTGGGACGAGTTCTGGCGGGTAGTCAAAGGTGACGGCCCGATGAACCGGGAGCGAGTCGAAAACAAGACACGGGCGTGGACCGAGGGTGCATGGGTGCGGGAGGCGGCCACGGCTTACGCAGCCAAACAAGCCGGGACGGCCAGAAAGGACGCTGCCTGATGACATACGATGTTCCGGTTGCCGAAGGCGAGTCGGCCGAACTCGAGGAGACAGCCGATCTCACCACCGCGGCGTGGCCGATGTGGGAGGTATTTGTGCGAGCCCGTCGGGGAATCTCGCATGTTCATATCGGGAGTCTTCATGCCGCCGATGCTGAAACCGCCCTGCAGAACGCTCGCGATGTTTACACCCGACGCGGCGAGGGAGTCAGTGTGTGGGTAATTCCCAGCGACGACATTCACGCTTTTGAACCCGACGATGCGGCCGACTACGTCGAAGCGAATGAGAAGGTATACCGCCATGCCACCACCTATGAAATCCCTGAAGAAGTGGGACACATGTGAGCGAATCGACTATCTCCAGGGCTCCGCAGGGGATGCCGGCGCCTGACATCGATCCCGATTTCCACAAAATCTTGGCCCATGCCGACGACAACCTGATCCTGGCACACCGGCTTGGCGAGTGGATCTCAAAAGCACCGGAGTTGGAGATTGATATTGCGCTGGGAAATTTCGCCCTCGATCATCTTGGTGTGGCACGTTCCTTGTTGCATCGCGCTGGTGAAATCGAAGGCGAGGGTCGTGGCGAGGATGACCTGGCGATGCTTCGCACCGATCGCGAGTTCTTCAACCTCCTACTGGTCGAGCAACCAAACGGTGACTTTGCTCACAGCATCGTCCGTCAGTTTCTTGTCGACTGCTATCAGCTCCAGCTCTGGCCCGATCTCGCAGCTTCCGAGGACGTAGTCGTGGCGGGTGTGGCGGCGAAGGCCATGAAGGAGGCTGACTACCACTACCGCTTCAGCCACGGCTGGATGTTGAGGATGGGTGGTGGAACCGACGAGTCCCACACCCGTGCCCAGACGGCGATCGATGATCTGTGGCGGTTCACAGGTGAGATTTTTGAAGGCGACAACGCCGACTATCGGACTGAATGGGACCAGTTGATTGGAGAAACCTTCGGGGAAGCCGGACTGTCGGTCCCGGAAGATCCTTATCAGAAGGCGGGCGGCCGCATCGGCTATCACACCGAGCATCTCGGCTATCTCCTCACCGAAATGCAATGGATGCAGCGGACCTACCCGGGGATGGAATGGTGACCACAACAACAACTCAGGCGGACATTCGCCACCTCGTGGCGATGGTCGTCGATCCGGAGATTCCGGTGCTCACCATTGACGACCTAGGCGTGCTCCGATCAGTCGAAATGGTTGATGAAACGGTGGTGGTGACGATCACACCTACCTACTCGGGCTGTCCAGCGATGAAACAGATCGAAGACGATATTTCCTCAGCGCTCGACCGCGCCGGTCACATTGAGCACAGGATTGAAACGGTGTTTTCTCCGGCCTGGACCACTGATTGGATCACCGAGGAAGGCCATCGCAAGCTGGCGGATTTTGGCATCGCCCCACCCACCCCGGTAGAGGCAGTTCTATGTCCGCAATGCTCTGAGGCCCAACCGAGGATGATTGCCCAATTCGGTTCGACCGCCTGCAAGGCACTCATGGTTTGTTCCGGGTGCGGAGAACCATTCGACTATTTCAAGCAGCACTGATGCCAACCCCGCTCGTCTTCCACCAGCTGACCGTCACCGAGGTCACCGCGCTTACGGACGACGCCGTTGCTGTAACGCTCGACATTCCCCCTGAGATCACCGATCGGTTCGCCTATCTCCCCGGCCAGCATGTCACGGTCCGCTCGTTCATCAACAACGAGGACATTCGTCGGTCCTATTCGATTTGTGCCAATGCCAACAGCGGGAAACTCCGCGTTGGGATCAAGAAGCTGCGTGGTGGCGCATTCTCGACCTGGGCAACCGAGGAGCTCAAAGCGGGCGACACGCTCGAAC
>JBBKXI010000135.1:0-4281 GCA_037969415.1 Acidimicrobiia bacterium
GGGATTTGGATACACGGACGGGACGGCCGACCCGTGGTCACCAAAGGTGCTCCGATCGGGGGCGGGCAGTCAGTTCGCCACCGCAATCCATCCCATAACTGAAGTTGCCGAACTGTCAGATCGTGGACTCCAACTTGTCGCCTCCGTGACTCGAGGCGGTGAGGACCCGTCTGCGCTGAAAGAAGGTGCGTATGCGCTTTTGATCGGGGAAGAAGCATCCGGCCTGTCCGACGGCATGATCGCGATCTGTGATCGTTCAGTAACGATCCCCATGGCGGGTGGCTCGGAAAGCCTCAACGCCGCAGTCGCTGCCGGGATCCTTGTGTATGAAGTGTCGCGTCGGGCCTGATCGTGGGCGCAGGATTGCACACCGCGACTACCGATCCGATTTCGCTCGTTTGATGAACTATCGAATTTGCTGCACCGGTCTAACCTGCGTCCCCACATGACACCGGTTGAAACCCTCGATTCTGTGCTAGAGCACGCCCCGAAGCTGATCGGTGCTGCCAGCAGTCAAGCCGAATTGGACGCCGCTGAAGCGCAAATTCTCGGGAAGGATTCCGAACTCGGGAAGATTCGCTCCACCATGGGCAAACTCGACCCCGCCGAACGCCCCCTAGTAGGCGGAAAGCTTCAGTCAGTCACCAAGGCCGTCAATCGGCTCTTACAGGAGAAGCGGAATGGTTTTGACCGCCAGGCGGAGACCGAGGAGCTGGCTGCCGATACAATCGACGTCACCCTCGAATCGGTCACATTCCCTCAGGGTTCCTTGCATCTGATCCAGCAGACGATCAACGAAATTTGCGATATCTTCGTTGGCCTGGGCTATCAAATAGCTGACGGGCCAGAAGCCGACCTCGCCTGGTACAACTTCGATGCCCTCAATACTCCGGCTACCCACCCCTCGCGACTCGAGTCCGACACCATGTATCTCGACTTTGGAGATCCTGCGGACGAGGTATTGCTACGCACACAAACCTCTCCGGTCCAGGTGCGCTGGATGCAAAACCACGAGCCACCGGCGTATATCGTGGTTCCCGGCAAGTGCTACCGACTCGACGCCATCGATGCCACCCATCTGCCCGTGTTCCATCAGATCGAGGGTTTGGCGGTCGACGAGAACATCCAATTCTCCGACCTTAAGGGCACGTTGCTCCACTTCGCTCGCGAATACTTCGGGCCCAACACCGATGTCCGCCTGAGACCGCACTTCTTTCCCTTCACCGAGCCCAGCGCCGAACTCGATGTCTCCTGTTTCAACTGCGATGGCGGGGAGCCCGACTGTCGGGTGTGCCGTGGTGAAGGCTGGATCGAGCTTCTCGGGTGTGGAATGGTCGACCCGAATGTCCTCACCGCCGCCGGATACGATCCCGCCGAAGTGACCGGATTCGCCTTTGGCATGGGTGTGGAACGGCCGGCAATGGTCAAATACGGCATTTCCGACATGCGCGCTTTCATCGAAAATGACGTCCGATTCTTGAGTCAGTTTCCATGAAGCTTCCTCTCCGCTGGATACAGGAGTACGTCGATCTCCCCACAGACGACCCAAAGACTCTTGCCGGCGTGCTGTCGATGATCGGGAACAAGGTCGAGGGGTATGAACTTCTCGAACCGGACTGGTCCAACGTCGTCGTGGGCGAAGTGTTGGAGATCACCGCTCACCCCGATGCCGACAAAGTGCGGGTCTGTTCGGTCGATACCGGCTCGGGGCCATCGCAGATAATTTGCGGTGCCTGGAACTTTGACGCCGGTGCCAGAGTACCGGTGGCATTGCCGGGTGCTGTCCTACCGGGTGGATTTGAGATCGGAAAACGATCCATCCGTGGGGTCGATTCCAACGGGATGATTTGCTCGGAGAGCGAGCTGGGACTCGGTGATGACCACGATGGCATTCTCGTTCTCGACGGCACACCCAAACTCGGGATGGATTTCACCGACCTCGTCGAGTTGCCCGACGTTGTATTCCAATTCGAGATCACCCCGAACCGGCCGGATTCGATGTCGGTGATCGGAATCGTCAGAGACCTGGCCGCTTATTACGAGATCCCGTTCCGGACTCCCGATCTCATTGTCGACACCGTTCCTGAAGCGACATCGATCTCAGTGGTAATCGAAGACCCGGTGGGTTGTCGTCGTTTCACAGGACGCGAGATCCGCGAGGTTGCAGTCGGCAGGTCGCCGTTGTGGATGCGACACCGACTTGCCAAGGCGGGAGTACGTGCGATCTCGAATGTGGTCGATGTCACCAATTACGTGATGTTGGAGATGGGCCATCCGCTCCACGCATTTGATGCTGAGTCAATCGAAGGCGACCAACTCAATGTCCGTCGCGCTGTCGCTGGCGAGGAGTTGGAGACCCTCGACCATGAGGTCCGCAAGCTCGACCCCGAAGATCTCATCATCTACGACAGCTCAGGTCCAACGTCGATGTCCGGGACCATGGGCGGTGCGCGATCCGAGGTCTCAGGGGAGACGACGAGGATCTTCATGGAGGCCGCCTCCTGGGACCCGCCGACGATCATGTATATGTCGAAACGACACGGACTTCGTTCCGAAGCATCGACCCGATTCGAACGAGGGGTAGATCCCAACCTCGCAGACGATGCCAATCGCCGGGCTTCGGCATTGGTAGCGAGCCTCGGTGGGGGAGAGGTACTGGACGGTGCAGTCGACGAAGTGGGCATTGCGACCGACCCGGTCACGATCGAGCTGACCACATCTGACGTGGAGCGTCTCCTCGGTCCCGGATTTGAGCCGGAATATGTTGGGTCGATCCTCGAGCGCCTGGGGATGACAGTGTCTGGCCCTGGCCCTCTGATGGTCACTGTCCCTACCTTCCGTCCCGATTTGACCCGGCCGGCCGACCTGGTCGAAGAGGTGGCCCGCATCCATGGGTTCGACAAGTTCGCCGCCACCGTGCCTCACGGATCGTCGGGCGGTCTGACGGTCGAACAACGACGGATGCGCAGGCTGATGGACGTGCTGGCCGGTGCCGGTCTTCATCAAGCGGTCACCTTGCCGTTCGTCGGCGAGGAGGACCTCGGCCATATCGGCCTAATGGCGATGTCGGATTCCTTTCTACGGGTCAAGAACCCACTCAGCGAGGAAGAAAGCCTGCTCCGTCCTCGATTGTTGCCGGGATTACTCAATGTCGCCCGCTACAACGCGTCGCACGGTGCGAAGCGTCTGGCCCTGTTTGAAACCGGGAGGGTGTTCTCCACCGAGCCCTACGATTTCGACCCCCGATTGCCCAAACAGACAGAGCGACTGGGCTGGCTGATCTACGGTGGCGCCGGGATCTCGGGAATCGGTCACGCCCCTACGGATTCCGATGCCGCGATGTCCATCGCTCTCGCCCGTCATCTGCTCCGGTCCCTCGGAATTGAAGACGTGGTGTTTAATCCGGGAACAGCGGCCGGATACCACCCGGGCCGGTCGGCGAAGATCGAATTGGGAGGGCAAGTCATTGGACACGTTGGCGAACTGGCACCGTCGGTTGCTTCTGCTTTCGATATCCCCGGTCGTGTGGCGGTTGCCGAATTGGATACCGCACTCCTGCTGGCGCCGACGCCGCTCCAGACAGCCAAAGCACCCTCAGTTTTCCCCCATGTCGAGTTCGATCTTTCCTTCCTGTTACCGGGAGATGTTGCGGTTGGACCAATGAAGGCGGCGATAGATGGCGCGGCAGGAGACCTGCTCGAGTCTTCGACGGTCTTTGATGAATTTCGTGGATCCGACATGGCCGAGGGCGCCCGTGCGGTTGCCATTCGATATCGGCTCAGGTCTTCGGAACAGACCCTTACCAACGAGTCGGTCGCTCCGATCCGGGATAAAATGATCGCCGCAGGTGAGGCTGTGGGCGCCAGACTCCGTGGGGCCGAATAGCTCTAGTCGCTTCCCATCTCAGCGAGCCTTCCTGACCCCACAGCTATGAAAAACCAAGGCGCACGGGGGCCACGACAAACCGGACTTCGCCTCCGCTAGCGCGCTCGCGCTCCCCTTGACATATCTTCAACGCCGTGCTCCACGATCGACGGTCGTTAGGGACCATTGTCCCAGCCCAAAGTGACCTTTTCCCATTGGTCCAACTTCGTGTGGTTCTTAGTTTTGTAGCTGATGACCGATCGATTTAAACGAATCTGCTGGAGCGCGTTCTTAATCGCTCTTGTGTCTACAAATTGACGGATGATCAGTTTTGTCGAAGCAGAGATTGTGATCCGGCCCGCCCCGGTTCACCTTTGTGCAAAGGCCGCGTTGAACACGCGGCAGAAAGTATGAGAG
>JBBKXI010000136.1:0-5442 GCA_037969415.1 Acidimicrobiia bacterium
CAAATCCGCACCCGAACTCGATGCGTAGCGCATATTTTGGTTGTCCGTAGCGAACATATGTTCGATCCTACCGACACCAAAAGACAAGATCAATACCACTATCCCCAAAAATTCAAAGAAAATTTTGGGGGCCCAATTGCCGGGATCGCTCCGCATTCCAATCGTCTCACGACCACAATGTTGGGCAATGAATTTCGACCTTTTCGACAGCCCTCGTCCAGAGATAAGTCCGCTCGAAGCAGAAGAGACACTGAGAGAGATCTTTGGGATATCCGGGGCAGCCGTTCCCCTCATTGGCGAGCGTGATCGAACATTCCGGATCGACATCGACGGTGATGCCCGATACGTCCTCAAATTTGGAAACTCGGCGGACACTCCGAAAACATTTGCCGCCCAAGCTGGCGCGATAAACCATGCCTTATCCGCCGAACCTTCGTTACCACTCCCCCGGATCATCTCCACCTCAGATGGCGCGGCCACAGGCCGATACCGCACTCACGAAGTCATGCTCACGAGCTTCCTCGACGGAGTCGCTCCCCCTGCCTCCCACTCATCGCCGTTGTTGAAGAGGGCGATCGGAAGAATGAGCGCTCGAATCAGCTCCGCTCTCCGTGGTTTTGACCATCCCACCCTCCATCGGTCGTTTCCTTGGGATCTGACGCGCCTCGATGAACTGGAGCCACTCCTCGAATATCTGGATCCCGAAAAACTCGCAGTGATAGGCGGTGCCTTGAAGCGGTACATCGCCGAAGTCCAACCGCATCTCGCCGGACTACCGGCGCAGGCGATCCATGGAGATCTCCACGACGACAACGTAGTTGTGAGTCACGATGATCCTGCGGAGATTCGAGGAGTCTTCGATTTTGGTGACATGACCTGGGGCCCGCGGATCTGCGATCTCGCAGTTGCGGCAACGTATCAGACATTCGGGTCTGATACGGCTGTCGGCATCTCGCAGACTGCCGCCGCATTCCATGTCATCAATCCGCTAGATCCGAACGAAATAGACCTCCTACCGGGGTTGGTGGCGGGTCGTTGTATCCAATCGTTGCTGATGGCGGCGCGTCACGTCGTCACTCACCCCGACAATGCTGAATACGCATCGAGTGACGCTCACCACATGTTCGAGACGCTGATGGCCATCGAAAACCGTGACCGCCTGGAGATCGCCAACAAGATTCGATCGAGCTGTGGAACGCGGCTGGACGACAACCTCCCGGTAGACGAGGCGAGAGCTCGACGAAAAAAGGCGATGGGGCCGGCATTGGCATTGAGCTATAGCGAACCTTTGCGTCCGGTCCGTGGTGACGGTGTCTGGCTCTACGAAGCTGATGGTCGTCGCTACCTCGACGCCTACAACAACGTGCCACATGTTGGCCACTCCCATCCCCAAGTAGTAGCTTCGATATCGGCCCAGACCCGACGATTGACCACCAACACCAGATACCTGGTCGATTCGGTCACCGACTATGCCGAGCGGCTTGCCCGGTTGTTTCCGGACCCGCTCTCCGTCGTGATGTTTACCAATTCCGGGAGTGAGGCAAACGACCTTGCCTACCAGATCGCCGTCGCCGCTACGGGTCATCAGGGTGTTATCACCACCGAGAATGCATACCATGGGACGACGTGGGCAACCGCCGCAATGTCCCCGGAAGAGTTCGGTGTAACCAACGATCGAGCGGCGCGAGTAAAAGGTCATCAGATCCTCGAGGACAACGACCCGGGATCGGCCCTCCACACCCAGTTGGACAAAGCTGTGAGCATTATGAAATCGCAGCGACACTCCCCCGCCGCTGCCATCTTTGACACAGTCTTTTCCAGTGAAGGCATTTTCGAAGCTCCCCCAGGCTATCTGGAGGCTGCGAGGCGGTGGGCGGATGGGGAGGCCGCCCTTTTGATCGCCGATGAGGTTCAAGCCGGCTTCGGCCGGGTCGGACCAACGTTCTGGGGTTTCAAACGCAGTGGAGTTGTCCCCGATATCGTCACGCTCGGTAAACCGATGGGCAACGGGTATCCCATGGGTGCCGTTGTCACGAGTGCCCCGATCGCTGAGTTATTCGCCGACAGGTGGCACTACTTCTCAACCTTTGCCGGATCGCCAGTTGCCGCCGCGGCCGGCATGGCGGTTCTCGATGTAATCGAAGATGAAAGGCTCGCTGAGCAGGGCCAAAGCACGGGTGATCACCTTCGCAACGTCATCAGATCCTTCACCCACGCTTCGTTTGTTCAAGTGCGCGGACCGGGGCTTTTTATTGGTGTTGAGATGACCGATTCGAAAAAGGCAGAACAGGTAAAGGAAGATATGAAGAACCGCGGGGTCTTGATCGGGACATCGGGTCCGAAGGGGAACGTCCTCAAGATCAGACCGCCAATGGTCTTCACGAAGAACCATGCCGATATCCTGCTCGAGCATCTGGAGTTGGTCCTCGCTAACCCGTAGCATCGGTCGTCTCACGCAGTCAGGACTGTCGGTTAGCCGCGATGCTGCGTACGCTTTGAGCAATGACTTTGAGAGATCGCTTTGATGCTCTCGACCGGAGAGTTATCGATTTCATGACCTCATATGGGGTCGTCCTGCTTCGGTGGTCGATCGGGTTGATCTTCATCTGGTTTGGCGCTTTGAAGCTTTTCCCGGGCTTGAGTCCCGCTGACCAGATCGCCACCGACACAACCCAAGCACTGACCCTGGGATTACTGCCTCCGAACGTGGCGCGCCTTTCCCTGGCCGTACTTGAGATCACGATCGGTATCGGTCTTATCACGCGAAAGTACTTGCGTCTTACTCTTGGACTCTTATTCGCTCAGATGGCAGGCACCCTGACCCCACTCCTCATCTTTCCGGAACGAATATGGAGCGACTTTCCCTTTGTGCTAACCCTAGAAGGTCAATACATCGCGAAGAATGCGGTCCTGATCTCGGCCGGCCTGGTGATAGGAGCTACGGTCCGGGGAGAGTCGGAACAGGTTCCCGTGCCAGCTTCGGCGAGCTCCGCTGATCAGGTCGCATAAGCTTAACAATCCTGGTCAGGGCGCAATGGCGGACCGAACGAAGGTCGGTCGAGTGAATCATCTCCTCCAGAGCACAGAACCGGAGCGACGCATGCCAAACTACGGCGATGGACCAAAACAGTTCGCCAATCGTTCCTGAGTCCGATCTGAACTCCACCGAGTTTCAAGATTATGAGGGTCCAATTCTCCCCCCAGGGCTCGGATTCGATCTCACTCGGTTACTGACAGCCGAATCATTGCGAGGCGTGGCGGCTGTAGTCGTATCGACTCTTGTCCTGAGAACGCCGAGCCGATCGCCACGCTCTTTCGCCATTTTGCTTGGCATCATCCTGCTGGCTTGGGCATTCGGCGGTCTGATCGAACTAAGAGACCCGACTAAGCGCACCTCGTGGGGGGTCGCCCGTCTGCTCTTGCTTGTGGTGTTTGGCGTTGGATTGCTCCTTGACGTCGGGTTCACCGGCGTTCGCCTCGGCCAGGCTGTGGGTGTCGCCCTCATCGTCATCGGCCTATTGAATGCCATCCGTGGAATCAGGGCTTCTGATCGAAATTCTCGCATCGAGCCGCTGCTGGAAGCTCTCTTCTACGTCGCCTTGGGATTGGCGCTCGTCGCATCTCCGTTGTCCGTTATGGGACTGGCCGTTCTCGTTCTGGCCGTCTACTGGTTTCTAGCGGGCATCGCCACGGTGGTCGTAAATCTTCGCTTGGATGACCGCCAGATTGCGCCATCGAACACCTGGCAGATGTTCCTGGAGTGGATCCAAACGCGGCCGAACACAGCCGATGACAGAAGTCAACTCTACGAAAAGCTCTTCTTCGAGGGTGAGGAGAGTCCGAGACGCCTATCCCGGTTCTTTGCACTAATGGGCTTCGCCACCGCCATCGCGACATTCGGGGTGATTTCCGACTCCACTGCCGTGGTCATCGGCGCGATGCTGGTCGCACCTTTGATGACCCCGCTGATGGGCACCTCCCTAGGAATGACAATGGGCTGGCCGAGACGCGCCTTCATGTCTGGGGGTGTTGCCCTTGCCGGAATCGTCTTTGCCGTCGGTTTGGGGATTCTCTTCGGCTGGATGTATGGGCCCGAGGTATCCACGATCACTAACTCCCAAGTGGCTTCGCGGATTGGACCGACCCTGGTCGATCTCATGATCGCAGTGGCTGCTGGTGGAGCGGGAGCGTTCGCCCTTTCCCGGCCCGACGTATCCGACTCCCTTCCTGGAGTCGCCGTGGCGATCGCGTTGGTCCCACCCCTCGCCGTCGTGGGTTTGATGATCTCGCAAAGCTCTTGGTCGGCCGCTTGGGGAGCCCTTCTCCTCTTTATCACCAACATGGTGGCGATTTTGCTCATCGGTGGGATCGTTTTTGTACTTACCGGAGTGGTACCGGTCCTGAGGCTCTCGGAGAACACCGGTTGGGTCAAGCGGAGTCTCGGAATGGTGGCCGTCCTGGGCATCGCCGTTGTCGCTATTCTCGGCGGCAGCGCCGACACCTTTCGACGTCAAACTGCGGGCCTTGCCACGGCCGAAGCAGTCGTGGACGATTGGATCGCGGGAACGGATCTCAACATCCAATCCTCCGTATACGTAGACGAGGTGTACAAGTTGGTGCTGACGGGGTCCGACTCACCTCCGCCCGTCGACGAGTTGGGGTCGGCGATAGAAGACGCCATCGGCGAGCCGATTCCGATTTCGGTGACCTTGATACCTACTAACTCGCTGGAGTACTCACCCTGACCGACGGGTCACCCGCAGGTCACCGGCATCCGCCGATCTCACGAGAACGTCCTCAAAAGCCAATTGGCAGACCGAGTCTCATACCTATGAAGGGGATTACGGAGTAGGCGGTGAAGTTGAACGCTCCCTCGATGTCGCCAGATTCAAAGCTCTGTTGCAATTGCCCGAGCGTGTTCTCTAACTCAGCCGGGGTACATCCCGCAGTGGCAAGGCTGAGGGCGAGCATGGCGGAGATAAAATATTTCCGCAGCCGAAAGTTGTCTCGGCTTTCGATCGGTGCGGACTTTCGAATTTTGGTGTTCAACACACGTTGCTCCTTTACAGACGAGTCGACCTTCACTGACCCGAATCTTTGATGATTCCGGTCAGTGCGGAACCATCGGCTGAGACCACCAGACAGATTCCGTCGCGATTACCGTCGGCCCAAGTCTCCTCGGTCGGCACCAACCAGTTCATCTCGTATTGGGACTCCTGCGCCGAAATGCCTACGTAGGACTCGAATGCGCCCGCACAGGTATCGGCGGCTTCTGCGGCAAGATAGTCATCTCCGGGAAACGGACCGTCGTCAAAAAGGGCTCCGAATGTGACCTCGACCTGGCGACTGCCGCTGCAGGAAACCTCAGTCCAACCAATCAATAATCCACTTTCGGTAACCAGGTCATAACACGGTACGGGAGGAGACTCGCTGGATTCGTTC
>JBBKXI010000137.1:0-5418 GCA_037969415.1 Acidimicrobiia bacterium
CTCAGGGACGTCCCAACGCCCTAATCCGGTGAATCCGAGCAAGGATGCAGGCTTTCGTCGCACCACGTTCCCGTCTTCGCCGATCAGTGCCACTTGCTGATTTGCTTTGAGCGTCCCGCTCTCGACCCTGCCGATGGCTAGACGCCCAAGAAAGTCAGATGCGTCGAGGTTGGTCACGATCGCCTGGAGGGGGGCGTCGGGATCTCCAGGAGGCGATGGGATAGTCGCCACGATGGCGTCGAGGATGGGGGCGAGGTCGGAATCGTCAGAAGGCACGCCGATGCCCACCATGGAGCGCCCTAAGCGGGCAATCGACGAAATAATTGGGAATTCGATGTGGTGCTCTTCTGCCTCGAGGTCGAAGAAGAGTTGGTAGATCTCGTCAGCCACCGCGTCGACCCTGGCGTCGGCCCGGTCCACCTTGTTGATAACAACGACCGCCGGAAGTCCACGCCCGAGAGCCTTGGAGAGGACATACCGGGTCTGGGGCATCGGGCCTTCCGATGCGTCCACAAGGAGCAAGACACCATCGACCATGGCAAGCGCCCGTTCCACCTCGCCACCGAAGTCGGAGTGCCCGGGGGTATCCACGATGTTGATTCGGACGCCTTTCCAGTCGATTGACGCCGCCTTGGCAAGAATGGTGATGCCCCGTTCCCGTTCCTGGTCGCTGGAGTCCATGACACGGTCAACGGGGGTCTGATGCGCCTCGAAGACACCGGCGGCGTTGAGCATGGCATCGACGAGGGTGGTCTTGCCATGGTCTACGTGCGCGATCAAAGCCACGTTGCGAATGGAGGGAAATCCCGGCATTGGGGGAGGAATGGTACTCGCTGCCGGGATCAACCCGATGTGCCCGACCCATCGGTCGGGCGGTTGCTCTAGCCAGCCACCGTGGTGGTTGTGCTGTCGGATACCGTCGTCGGCGTGTCGCCGTTGTCTGTGTCGTCGCTTGAACAACCTGCGAGGGCCACGGCGGCTAGGGCCAACGCTGCGATCGATCGTGTGATCTTGCTATTTCTCATGTTTCTCTCTCTTTCGTCCTTGGGGGACATTGACCCGCAAAGGTACCCATTCCACCGCCCTATAAACATTTTGGAGTCAATAGACACCACTATGTGTATTATGGTGTATATGGCACGCACCAATATCGACATCGACGACCGACTGGTCCAACTCGCCATGGAGCGCTACAACCTCCGTACCAAAAAGGAGGCTGTCAATCTCGCCCTGGAGAAATTGGTCGGTGGGGTGATGACCAAGGAGCAAGCCCTTGCCATGCGAGGATTCGGTTGGCATGGTGATTTGGCTGAGATCCGGGGGACCGGAGGCATTCAGTTGATATGGGAGGACTGACTCTTCTAGACACGTCTGCCTGGATTGAGTACCTGCGCGATACCGGCAGTGCGACATGTGAGCGCGTCGACTCGATGATTGGAGATGGTGCTCCGATGGCATCATGTGACGTCGTCATCATGGAACTGCTTTCGGGAACCAGGTCGAAGGGCGAGTGGGACGCGATTTGGGCGTTGATGAATCTGACCCGCCTTATTCCGGTCCGCCCGCTGTTCGACTACCAGATGGGAGCTTCTCTGTACAAGCTGTGTCGGCGCAATGGCTTCACGCCTTCCAATTCCAACGACGTTCTGGTTGCGGCGGTTGCCATCGGAAAAGACGTCCCGGTCCTGGCTGCAGACGCCGACTTTGAACGGATTGCGTCGATATCGAGGCTGGAACTGGTCGTATAGCGGAAAGTTTCGCGGTCTTTTGCATTCCTCTTGGCCAGGGTCTACCTTTCCGAATGCAAGGTCCATGTAGCGAGAGCGAGAGCCGGGTGACTTCCCGGATAAGAGTCAGGCAATAGGAGCCAGACGATCGTTTGAACCTGACAAAGGCTTCGGTCGGTGTTAGGAATCCCGTTAGATGGGCCTTGCACCTTTTCCACCCGATTCTCCAGAATCGGGTTTTCTGTTTTCTGGGTTATTTCCGGTAGCCACCAACGATTCTCGGCATGCCGGTCCGAGTGCGAGAAATCGATACGGACGATCACTCCGACGGTACGCCGATGAAGTGTCGGGTAGGGGTCAAGATGGGGTCCCGACTGCCGATTCATTAGAGGACATTCGAAAACCTCCGCGAGCTCATACCTATCCGGGAGGTTGGTGACTAAATGACCTCCAAGCCATCTAATTCCCGAATAAGCATGCTCGCCGCCTTGATAGCCATCGGCACATTGGTGGCTGCCTGCGGGGGAGGGACATCCCCACTCAAGGTCGGGGTCATCAACAATTTGAGTTCGTTAGATCCTGTCGTTGCAGCTTTTCAGGCAGAGGTTGTCAAATCGTTGGAATCAGAAGTCGAGTTTATCTCGGTCTCGGGGAGCGCTGACGATTTCGCATCGGCCGTCGATGAACTTCTAGCTGAGGCCCCCGACATCGTCATTACTCTCTCTACGCCGACGTCACTCATGGTTGGAGAACAACTGGAGGGCACATCGATCCCGCAGGTTTTCGGCATGGTCACCGATCCGTTGGGCTCGCATCTCGTCGAAAGCATCGCGACACCTGGCCATAATCGAACCGGGGTTGGTCTCTTCCACATCCAACACGCCCTTGAACTCACCGTGAGAGCCACCGGCGCTCAGCGGATTGGAGTCCTCTCGCAACCCTCGGATGCGGCATCGGTGAGCGGGCTCGCTCTCGCTGAAAGGGCCGCTGGTTCCCTAGGGGTGGAGCTGGTCGTCATCACGGTCGAAGACGACTTCGGTCTGGATCGCGCCTTGACGCAGGTGCCGTCGCTGGACCTGGACCTTTTTTTCTTGATCGGGTCACCCTTCGAGGCCAGGAACCTGGGTGAGATCTCGCTCGTCGCTCGGACCTGGTCGATTCCGACGGCGTCGGCGCTTACCGTGGACAAGCTCCCCGTTGGATTCATGATCGGGGTAGCCCCTGACAGCCTCGACCTCGGCAAGGAAATGGCACAAAGGGTTGTGGCCATTCTCAGAGGAGGTGCCGCCGCAGGGACAATCCCTGTCGGCTCGGCGAACAACATTTCTCTTCTCGATATCGGGCTGGCTCGCCATTACGGCATCAGCGTCCCAGACGATGCCCTGATTGCGTTTGCCTCGGTAGTAGGGGGTAGCTGATGAGTCGGGCGAAAAATCCGGAATCGACGATGAGTCAGCCGCTGCCGATCAAGGAACTCATTCGGCGATCCTTCCGGGCGGGGGCGTTCTTCCCCCTCGTTGCCGTCGGACTCATCGTGGCGCTCGGGGTGCCCATACGTCAAATGATCCAGACCACGACGCAAGCTGAGAATTACGCCGCGGTCCTCGATGGAATCATCTCCGACAGGACCTCTCGGTACATCGACCGTGCTGACGGGCTTGCCGTGCTCATAGCTCGATCGGACGAGGGTGTGTCCACAGAATCTCGACTCGAGCAGCTATTGGTTCTCGATCGGTCTGTCGAGGCTGCGATCGTCACCAACCTCAAGGGGGACATCTTGGCTTCGGCCACAAAAGGAGTCAACGATGCTCCCCAGACGGTCAACAAGGACGCCCTGTTTCAAGTATCCGAACGAGACTCGCCGTACGTGGGGGTGCCGGCTTTCGATTCTGCGATTCGGGACGAAGTAATGCTCATCGCGGTTCCGGTGAGTTCCTCGACCGGCGGGGGACCGGGGATGCTCCAGGTGACGATAAGCGCCGAGTGGATTTCCGCAGCCATCAAACGGAACAACGCGAATCTGGGCGTGGAGACGTTTGTCACTGACGCCGACGGTGTAGTCGTCGCCCACGAGGATGAGTGGCGGGTGCTGGCGAGCCAGACGATCTACGGATTGGGAAACGGGGTGAGGTCAGACGTCGAAGGAAATTGGTCAATTGTCGGAAGTGTTGAGGTACACGTTTGGAACGGCGATTTGATTGCTGTTGGAGCTGTCCCAGCAGGGGTACTCGTCCCGGGGTCGGCGGCCGGCCTGCTACCGATCCTCTTCATCGTGGCGGCTTTCGTCGCGTCCCGTCGGGCTCGGCATTCACTGGTGAAATCTGTGGTCGGGCCGGTGCACGAGTTAGGAACGGCACTGGGTGGCTACTTCCCAGGGACGGCATTCCGAATGGAGGAGACAGAAATTGAGGAAGTCAATGTCGCGGCCCGGGCCTTCAATGCTACTGCGGAGCAGATGGACTTACTTATTGGTTCTCTTGAAGAAAGCAATGCCCGCTTCCAGAAACTTTTCGACGCTGCGCCAGTCGGGATGGCCCTCCATACGATTGATGGCCAGTACCTGGACACGAACGCGGTCTATGACGAAATGTTCGGCCTCTCGGGCGGTGATGTTTCGTTGAGCCAAGTTTTGGAAATGGTTTTGCCTGAATCATTGGCGACAGTTCGGAGGAGCTTCGCTTCCATTGCGAAGCGAGAAGTCGATACCGTCACTTTCGATGGCGGATTCAGGGGGCCTTCGGGTAAGACGATTTGGGCGATCGTGACAACAACCATCTTGCCTCAACCTGGTGATGCGGTGGACCACGTTGTGGCGCAGGTGGTCGACGTTACTGAGTTGAAGGAAGCCCAGAGCAAGCTCGAGAGTTTGCTGGAAGACAAGAATGACTTCCTGGCGGCAGTCAGCCACGAGCTCCGTACGCCTTTGACCGCAGTGATTGGCCTCGCCGAATTGCTCCGCGACCCCGATAGTGATCTGAGCTCGGAGCAGCGCGCCGATCTCATCGATACCATCGTGGAGTCGGGCTTTGACGTTTCCAACATGGTTGAGGACCTCCTGACCGCAGCGCGTCATGAAGCCGGACAGCTCAGCGTCGTGGCAGTTCCCGTCAACATGATGGCTCAGACCAAACAAGCCTTGGAAGTCCTCGACCCGAAAGCAAACGTCAGTATCTCCGGCGAGTCTTCAACGGCAGTGGCCGACCCGGGCCGTGTCCGACAAGTGCTGCGCAACCTGCTCACCAACGCCCTCAAGTACGGAGGTGACAACATTTCGGTAGAACTCGAAAAGTCTGAAGGTTTTGCCAGGGCTACCGTCATCGACGATGGACCGGGTGTTCCTCCGGAGTCCGGCGAATTGATTTTCCATTCGTACGAGCGGGCTCATGGCGCAGAGTCCCATCCAGGCTCGGTGGGGATCGGTCTGAGTATTTCGCGGGAATTGGCGAGGTTGATGGGCGGGGATCTGGAATATCGGCGGAGCGACGGTAAAACTCATTTTGATTTTACTGTTCCCTTGCTCGTCGAGGACAGAGCCGGAGATCTTGCGGAAGCTGAGGCGGCTCTCTTCAGATAACAATGCACTCATTGTCGCCTGCGGCGGCAGCGTCGCTCAAGGGTGCAATGGCGAGGGCGAAAGCGAACAGCGCCAGCCCGAGGGGGATCTCTTCGGGCTGGCGCTGCAGTTAGTGAC
>JBBKXI010000138.1:0-2636 GCA_037969415.1 Acidimicrobiia bacterium
GACCCGGACCCATTTCGTTTTCGGAAATTGTCCACGAAGTCAACCCGCCGATGCCGTTGAGTTCGATCGCCACCTCGGAGCCATAGTGGCGGGCGGTTAGAGCATGCCCGAGTTCGTGAATCAGAATCGAGACAAACAAGACGCCGACCCAAATCAACACAAGATCGAGTCGATTGCTTTGGAGTCCAAGCAACGCGGCTATCAACAGAAATGAGGGACGGACCTCAACCGGTATCGAAAAGAGCGAAAATTTCACAACCCCATGATGGTCCATCGCGGGAGATTCGCGCCACGTCGGCCGTATTAGGGTTGGCAAATGGCCTACGAAGATCTCAAAACAACAGTATCCGCCGACATTCCTCGCCTTCGATCGATGCTCGAAGACCTGGTCCGCATTCCGTCTATAAGCGCCCCGGGTTTCGACAGGGCAGATGTCCGGACCGCCGCCGACCACATCGTCGGACTGCTCGAAGAAGCCGGGTACGACAAGGCACAATTGTTGGAGGTTGAGGGCGGCAACCCCGCCGTGTTCGCCGAGATTCCGGCACCTGAGGGCGCACCGACGATCCTGTTGTACGCCCACTACGACGTGCAGCCACCGGGTCCTGCCGACTCATGGGAGACCGGTCCGTTTGAGCCCTTCGAGAAAGACGGGCGTCTCTACGGGCGTGGGGTTTCCGACGACAAGGCGGGCGTGGTCATGCACCTTGGGGCAGTAGCTGCCCACGGAGATCAGCTTCCGGTGGGCGTTCAGATCTTTTTCGAGGGGGAAGAAGAAGCGGGATCTGAATCTCTCGAAGAGATCCTGACCAGGTATTCCGACTTGCTCCACCCCAACGTCATCGTCATCGGCGACGGTGGAAACTGGGCCGTCGGGGTTCCAGCCTTCCTCACCTCGTTGCGTGGCCTTGCCGCCGTTACGTTTGAACTGCGAACGCTGAAAGCTGCAGTCCATTCCGGGCAGATGGGCGGTGTATTCCCAGATGCCCTCACCGCGATGGCGAAGCTCCTCGCCACCCTCCACGACGAGGAGGGCAACGTAGCCATTTCCGGTTTGGTGAGCGAGGAGACCGAAGGCCTGGATATCCCTACCGACCTCGCCCGAGAAATGGCAGGAGTGATCGATGGGGTCGAAGAAATCGGTACCGGGTCGATCCGATCCCGTCTTTGGAGTCGTCCTGCAGTGGCCGTACTCGCCCTTGACGCCCCGCCCGTTAGCGAAGCAATCAACCAACTAGTGCCTTCGTCGCGGGCCAAGGTAAGTATGAGAATCGCCCCCGGAGAGGACTCCATTGGGGCTCTTCAGAAGCTGAAAGACCACATCATCGCCAACACTCCGTGGGGCGCCGAACTCGAATTTATCCATGAAGAACATGGTGAGGCATCCACCCTCGACACGGACAACCCGACTGTCGCCGCATGGTCCGAAGCGTTCAAAGAAGCCTACGGAACAGACCCCGTTCACATGGGGGCGGGTGGATCAATCCCCTTCATCGCAACATTCGCCGAAATGTTCCCTGACGCCCCGATACTGGTGATCGGATGTGGTGACCCGACGTCGTCTATCCACGCACCAAACGAAAGTCAAGATCTCGGAGACGTCGAAAAAGCGACGGTCGCGGAAGCAATCGCCTTTTCGATGCTGGCGGAATAGAGCTTCAGTTACCCCGGCGGTCGTCCCCAGGATCTACCTGGGATGCCGCCTCGAAATCAATCCACCTACAACCCGACCACCGCCAGCGCGACTCCAAGCTTGCAACGACCTATCGATCCCTGTCGGGGGGATACAAGGGGGGTCGTCCCCCCTTGAAGTCGGCCTGCTTCCAGGCCTCGTATACCGCGATTGCGATTGAGTTAGAGAGGTTGATCGATCGGACGTCGGGGACCATCGGGATTCGGACACAATCTGTGATCCACGGCTCGCTCTTCACGTCATCTGGGAGACCGACTGACTCCGGGCCAAAGAGGAGAGAGTCGCCAGATTGGTATTCGACTTCGGTGTAGAGAGTTGTCGCGTCGACAGTGAATGCAAACACTCGCCCGGGTTCGACCGACGCTCTCCACTTTTCCAGGTCATCGTGAATGTTGACGGTCGCCTTGTCCCGATAGTCCATTCCGGCGCGCTTCAACTTGGTGTCATCCATATCAAACCCGAGCGGCTCGATTAGGTGGAGCTGGCAACCGGTAACCGCAGCAAGTCGCATTGCGTTCCCGGTGTTTGGTGGGATCTCCGGGTGGTAGATGACAATCGAAAACATCAGCGAACGTCGAAGAGTCGCATCTCGGTGTCCTCAATATCCCGGAGACCGTCGTAGTCGACTTCGATGGCGGAGATCCCCCTCGCTTCGGCCAGCACTCGGGCTTGGGGTGCAATCTGCTGTGCGGCGAATATCCCTCGAACCGGACTCAATCGCGTGTCCAGATTGAGTCGCTCGAGGTACCGGGCGAGTTGTTCCACACCATCGATATCCCCACGTCGTTTGATTTCTACTGCAACCGTCTCACCATTAGTGGTGGCGCAAAGAAGATCGACCGGTCCAATGTCGGTGGGAAACTCCCGGCGAATCAGGATCAGACCGTCCTCAAGAACCCATGGTTTGTCGGCCAACAAGACCTGGAGATGATCCTCGACACCG
>JBBKXI010000139.1:0-14409 GCA_037969415.1 Acidimicrobiia bacterium
ACGCTGAAGCGTCATCGCACCACGGGAACCCTCCGGGTTCCTTGTGAGTTTGAGAACGCCCTAACCGGGGTTCTCAAACTCAGGCCGAGTGCTAGCTGCGCCGCGTCCCTAAGGACTGAGTCTAGAACGGCCAGAATCCAACAAGAGAGCGCTAATCCGACAAGTGATGTCAGTCGTTCCGCTGTTGACTCCGGGGCAACCAATGTCCATTGGATCCATAGTCCCTTCGCCTAAAATGAGAGGGCGCAGCTTCGCGACGATGGGAAGGTCATGACTACTTATGACGCCAGGCTGAAAATCGATGGCCAGAGCGCCGCGCCGGTGCCGGTTGTCGTCGATCTCACCGACAACCGTTTGACCATGATCGTTGGCCACGAGACTGTGGCCGAATGGCAGCGAGAGCAGATGCGAATATCAGCAATGCCCGATGGTTTCCATATCAGAGCCGACGGCGAATTCGTGGTCCTCGACGTCAAAGATGATGCTCGTTTCGCCATCGAACTGGGATTGAAGAATGCCCACCCCCATCTTCGTCAGAAGATGGCAGAGCTACTGCGAGAAAAACACGCCTAGAGCAATTCGGCGATCTGAATTGCGTTCAGCGCAGCACCCTTGCGAAGGTTGTCGCCGACTACCCAAAGGTTGAGACCGCCCGGTTCGCCGAGTGTGGGTCTGATACGGCCCACGAGGACGTCATCGATCCCGGCCGAGTCAATTGCGGTTGGGACCTTGTCGCTCCAGACATCAACCCCTGGAGCATGTCGCAAAACCTCAACAGCTTCCTCCGCCGAGACCTGGCCGCTAAACCGCAGCGTCGCAGAGACACCGTGCCCAACAATCACAGGAACTCGAACACACGTCGGCTCGACTAGAAGGCCGGGCAGACCGAGTATCTTCCTGGATTCGTTGACGAGCTTCATCTCCTCATCGGTGTAGCCATCCTCTACAACATTCCCGGCAAGGGGAAGAGCGTTGAAACCAATCGGACGACTGTAGACCTCGGAGATCGGCTCCTCCCAGGTCCCGGCCATCAATCCGGCCACCTCGTGTCGGAAGGTATCGATCTGGTTGAGCAGTTCGTCGCAACCTCGCTGGCCCGACCCGGAAACCGCCTGATACGAGCTCGCCACGACCGACTCCAACCCGAAAGCGTCGTGGAGTGGCCCGGCAGCCATCATCAACGTCATGGTCGTACAGTTCGGGTTGGCGATGATCCCCTTGTGATCGCCAATAGCCTCGTTGTTGACGTCGACGACCACAAGCGGGACGCCAGGATCCATTCGAAACGCCGACGAATTGTCGATGACTACGGCCCCGGACTCCACAAAGCCAGCAGCAAACTGACGGGACCGATCTCCCCCGGCGCTAAATAAGGCAACATCGACACCTGAGAGTTCGGCCGAAGCAAGATCCTCGACAACGACATCGCCCCATTTCGTGGCGACGACCGTGCCGGCCGATCTGTTCGAAGCAAACATTCGCAACTTTGAAACTTCGAAGTCGCGGTCGGAGAGAATGGCAAGCATTGTCCGGCCAACGGCCCCGGTTGCTCCCACCAATGCCACCGACTTAGCTGCCATTCGATTCTCCTTTGGGTCCGAGCCCGAGTGATGCGTGCAAATGCCTCATCACATTCTCCCTGACATCGTGGTCTACTCGAAAGATCACCAGATTGTCCCCGGTTTCCACAACCTCGAACTCGAATCGGCCCTCGGATAACAGACGTCCGGAAACTTCGGCGAAATCCCCCGAACCCACCACCGTTACGAGTCCGCCCTTGTCTGAGTGGCGGCTGGCGACTCCAACAACACCATCGGACAAAGATGTATCCCCTACCCGGGTGCCCGGTTCGAAGTTGAAGGACGATCTCACGTTGATTGGGATCCGATGCTCCATTGCCAGTTCAACGGAGCTCTCAGCCAGGACGCCTGCGCCGTTGCGAGACAGGGCCAGCATGTCGGCGAAGGAGATATCGCTGACTTTCACAGCATCAGGGACGACCCGGGGGTCAGCCGTGAACACGCCTTCGACGTCGGTGAAGATCTCGCACAGTTCGGCACGAAGCATTACGGCCAAAGCCACGGCCGTTGTGTCCGAACCACCACGGCCCAAGGTGGTTACTTCACGACGATCAGGGTCGACTCCTTGAAAGCCTGCGACGAGCACCACCTTGCCTTCCGCGACCGACTCCTTGACGCGCTCCCCGGTGATCTCTCGAATCCTGGCTTCGCCGTGCGACGAGTCGGTGAGGATCCCCGCCTGCGAACCCGTATAGCTAACGGCCGGAATGTCCCGTTTCTCCAGTGCCATGGCGAGAAGGGCCATTGTGATCCTTTCGCCTGCAGTAAGAAGCATATCCAATTCGCGAGGCGGTGGCGTTTCCGTGATCTCCCGAGCAAGACGCATCAGCTCATCGGTGGTTTGGCCCATTGCTGAAACGACGACGACAACATCGTTTCCCGCGGCGCGGGTAATCCCTACCCGGTCGGCAACGTTGGAGATCCGCTCCGGATCGGCAACCGATGTGCCTCCATACTTCTGGACAATTACAGGCATTGCGCCACAGTTTGGAGCGTTTGGCCCGACAATACGAACATTCACCTGACGATTGTTCGAACGCTGCCTCTAGAGTCACCTTCTCCATGACCGACAAACGTCAACGCCAGAAAGAACTACGCGCCGCCAAGAAGGAGGCCGAGAAGAAGGCCGAAGGTCGAAAAGAGCTGCGAAAGAGGCTCCTGACGGCACTTGGATTTGGCGCAGCCGTTGTCGGCGTGTTCGCCCTGGGTTCCCTTTTCTCCAACGACGGCGACATTCCCAAGGGCTACGAAGCGTTCCGCGGCCAACCGACTGCCTGTGACGCCGAGCAGCCACCACCGGAATCGGTGATGGTTTTTGAGGAGCCCGAGGTGCAAACCGACCTCGAAGGGGCCACATCGGCAACAGCTACCATTTCGACATCATGTGGGCCCATCGTGATCGAGCTAGATCTCGACAACGTCGCCACTGCCAACTCCTTTGTGTTCCTTTCCCGTGAGGGCTTCTACGACGGGCAGGTGTTCCACCGAATACTCGCCAACTTCACAATCGACGGTGGCGACCCCGCGGCCGGCGCCGGCGGAGGACCCGGGTATCGGGTGCCCGATGAGTACCCCGATGCCGACTTTGTCTTCGCAGAGGGAACGGTCGCAATGTCGAATCGGGGAAAGAACACCACCGGCAGTGAGTTCTTTATCACGATCGGCGAAGGCAGCAGTACTCTCACACCAACCTTCAACATCCTGGGAACCGTTATCTCCGGACAGGACACAATTGATCGGATTGCGGCGGTGCCCGTGGCTCAGGAACCAGGCTCGGTCGCCAAAAGCTTGCCCCTGGAGACCATATATATCGAAGGCATCGAAATCGATGTAACCGGTTCTTGACACACCGATCGGCGAAGATCTGAAGTGAGAACGGATCATGCCAGTAGACCTTCATAGCCACAGCACATTCTCGGATGGGTCGGCCACTCCAACCGAACTGGTTGAGAATGCCGCCCGGATCGGTCTATCTACGCTCGCCCTCACCGATCACGACACCCTGGAAGGCATCAATGAGGCAACTTCGGCCGCGGCGGAATGTGGCGTAGATTTGATCCCCGGGACCGAACTGTCATTGCAAAACAAGTGGGGGGGAATGCATCTCGTCGTCCTCTGGCTTGGAAACACTTATGGCCCATTACAGGATCGACTCGCCGAATTGCAGGAGGGTCGAGGAAGTAGGAATCAATCGATCGTCGAAGAACTGACGCGGCTCGGGATGCCAATCAATCTCCACGAAGTTCAGGAAGTGGCTGGTAGTGGATCTGTCGGTCGACCTCACATTGCCGAGGTGATGGTTCGCCACGGCTATGTGCCGGACATCAAGACTGCCTTCGACCTGTGGATCGGGAACCACGCACCGGCTTATGCCAAGCGAAAGGCGCTGACACCTGAGGAGGGGATCGGGCTCGCCGTTGAGTCAGGCGCCGTTCCGGTCCTGGCCCATCCCCACACACTGGGAATCAACCGTTCCTACGAAATGGCCGAGGTTCTGGACGAACTAAAGAGCTATGGGTTGGTGGGGCTTGAAGCGATTTATCCGACGTATCGACAACACGAAAGAGACGGTTACGCCGATCTCGCACGGCGCTTCGGCCTCATCCCATCGGGTGGAAGCGACTATCACGGGACGTTCAAGCCCGGACTCGACCTGGGTGTCGGCTACGGAGACATGACCGTCCCCGATTCGGTTCGAGACGAACTCCTCGGGGCCCGGAGGTGAAACCTCCGATCCGGATGGGGACCGCCGCTGCGGTCGTCGCCGGAGGAGTCTTACTCTCCCGAATTCTCGGGCTGGTCAGGGAGGGCCTCATTGCCGGGTTGATCGGTGTGAGCGCCGAAGGGGACCTCTATCGGCAAGCCTTCGCTATTCCCGACTTTCTGTCCTACCTGCTGGCCGGTGCCTATCTGACCATCACTCTGATCCCGATCCTGAGTAGACACCTTGAAAACCAGGAACCTGATAAGGCGAATCAGGCATTCGCATCAGTTTTTCGGTTTGTCGGAATCGCGATCGTTGGGCTCACAGTCTTGATGTGGATCTTTACGCCGCAGATCGTCGATCTTGTGTTTCCTGCAATTTCAGATCAGGGCCGGCTGATCTCGATGACGCGCATCGTTCTCCCCGCCCAAGTCTTTCTGGTACTCGGGTCAGTGCTCATGGCTGCCCAATACACTCAAAAGCGGTTTCTGATCCCCGCCCTCGCGCCAGTCGTCTACAACCTCGGGATCATCGCCGGCGGATTGGTTGGGTGGGTGTTGGGAGACCCCAGCCCGGAGTCGTTCCTCTGGGGAGCGGTATTTGGTTCTCTTGTCGGAAACTTCGGCATGCAGTGGATCGGCGCTCGGAGGGGCGAAATCCGCCTCACTCCAGTGGAGCGAGGCAATTCTGCGGTCGGTGAGTATCTGATCCTGGCGCTCCCCCTCATGTTGGGGCAATCCGTCGCAGTTCTGGACGAGCAGTTCGTCCGGTGGTTCGGCCAACTCGGTGACACCGGCGACGTGTCGGCACTTTCGTTTGCTCGACAACTCAACATGGTGCCGATCGGAGTCATCGCCCAGGCCGCAGGTGTTGCTGCATACCCGTTCCTGGCCCGCCTCGCAGCCAGCGGCAGAACGTCCGAACTTAACGAAACGACCGAACGGGCCGCTCGCAATACGATGTTCATCGCATCAGCCGCGACGGCACTGCTCGTCGTCTTGGCCGCTCCCATGGTGAACCTGATTTACCGCTACGGGAAGTTCGACGACGACGACGCCAAACTAGTAACCAGCCTCCTGGTGATCTATGCCTTCTCGATTCCTGCGTGGGGCCTGCACCAACTCCTTTCGAGACACTTCTACGCCAAACGCCGGATGTGGATACCGGTCGGGATTGGAACGGCCGCAACCGTGATCGCCATACCAACGTGGATCCTGCTTCACGATGCAATGGGGGTGACAGGCTTTGCCCTGGCATCGACATTGGTGATGATCATCTACGCCCTCGGCCTTCTCCTCGCTTGGGGCACCGACGCGGGTTGGGAGGGCGTGAAACGGATCGGCCCGTCCTTCGGGCGGGGAATCCTGTCAGCAGCGATTGCGGCTGTCGTAGCCACTCCGATTGTTAATTATTTTGATCTCGAAGACATCGGGGTGCTGGCGACGGTAGGGGTAGCCATGCTCGGCGGGGCCACAGCAATCGCGGTGTTTCTCGCCATCGCGTGGATGCTGAAAACGCCGGAATTGGCACTATTGCGGCGCCGGCGCCGTCAGATCAGCGAGGATTGACGGGCGGAAGAGCTATACCCCGCGCATTGTCGAGCGCTCTTATCCATGCAGGCAGACGGATCTCGTTGAGCTCGGTGCCGCTACTCATCGCTTTTTCCTCCGCCTGGATGTGATCGAGAACGACGGCAATCACCGCAGCCTCAAAAATTCCAGCACCGCCTTTGATTTCGACTGGACGGTTCATCCTGGAAGTTCCACGAGCTCGATCAACGTGCCGCCAAGATCCGCCGGATGGACGAATGCAATCTTGGTGCCTCGACCCCCGGTTCGGGGTTTCTCGTCGATCAACTGCGAGCCATGTTCACGGAGGTGAGACAACGCATCATTGATATTCGTTACCGCATAAGCGATGTGATGGAGCCCTTCGCCCTTCTTGGCCAAGAACTTCCCTACAGGTGAGTCGGGTGATAGCGGCTGAAGAAGTTGGATAAACGAACCGCCGACAGGAATCATCGCCTCTTCGACGCCCTGCTCCTCGACCACCTCCCGGTAGATGGGTTCGACCCGATATCGCTCCCGATATCCGGAGATGGCGGCTTCAAGATCGTTGACCGCTATCGCCACATGATCGAGGTTGAGGAGTTTCACCAAGCCAACGATATACCAACCGTTGTGTGAGTGTTTACCCAGCCGTAGCGTGGCTGGATCATCCAGAAGTGCAGAAACAGATGTGGCAGGCCCGATTACCATCGGGAGTACAGGAGGTTTTGTGAACAAGTCCGTAATCACCGGTATTGCCCGCACACCGATCGGAAAATATGGCGGTGTGTTGAAACCAGTGCGTGCAGTTGAGCTGGGCGGCGTTGCCATCAAGGCCGCCGTGGAACGTTCCGGCATTGCTCCCGAAGCATTCGACGAAGTGTTATTCGGCCATGTTCTCCAAGCGGGTGAAGGTCAAATAACCGCACGACAAGCAGCAGTAGCCGGGGGTCTCCCAATGACCATCCCGTCCACCACCATCAACAAGGTATGTCTCTCGGGAATGTCCGCGGTGGGCCTCGCCGATCGAGCTATCAAAGTGGGAGATGCAAAGTTTGTCCTTGCCGGTGGCATGGAGTCGATGACCAACAGCCCGTACGTGGTGCGAGAGGCACGCTGGGGCGCTCGGATCGGTGACATAAACATGGTCGATGTCATGCAACACGATGGCCTCTTCTGTGCCTTTGACCACTGCACCATGGGGGAATCTTCAGACCACAAGAACGCACGGTTAGGAATTTCCAGATCCGAACAGGATGAGTGGTCGGCGCGAAGCCATGAGCGTGCCGCCGCCGCCACATCGGACGGAACCTTCGCCCGGGAGATCGCTCCTGTTGCGATTCCGCAAAGGAAGGGTGAGCCGATCTCTGTTTCGGTGGACGAGGGGATTCGCATCGACTCGACGGCGCAGAGTCTCGGTCAACTCAGGGCAGCGTTTATCGACGACGGCACCATTACCGCTGGGAATGCATCCCAGGTCTCCGACGGTGCCGCCGCCGTTGTCGTTGCCGGGTCCGAAGCCGCCGACGCCGCAGGCGCTCCAGTCCTGGCCGAGATCCTCGCATACGGACAAATTGGCGGAATCGACGCGACACTTCATGAAAGGCCCGCTGAGGCCCTTGCCGTCGCACTCAAGAAGGCCGGCTTGTCCTCGAACGATCTCGACCTCGTTGAGATCAACGAAGCGTTCGCTGCGGTGGCATTGTGGTCGGCGAGGATGCTGGACATCCCCGAGTCGAAGGTCAACGTCAACGGGGGTGCCGTGGCCTTGGGTCATCCACTAGGGGCTTCCGGAGCCAGGCTCATCGTGACGCTCATCAACGCCCTCCGCAGCCGAGGCGGTGGGGTGGGCGCCGCCGCCCTTTGTGGAGGTGGAGGCCAGGGAGACGCCATCATCCTCAGGGTCGGAGACTGATGGCCGAACCAGTCGAACGCAACCTCGGCCTTGACCTGGTCAGGGTCACCGAAACGGCTGCCATGGGCGCTGGACGCTGGCTGGGACGTGGGGACAAAGAGGCAGCCGACCAAGCTGCGGTCGACGGGATGCGTCTCCACCTATCCACCATCGACATAGATGGGCTTGTAGTGATCGGAGAAGGGGAAAAAGACGAGGCTCCGATGCTATTTAACGGTGAGAGGGTAGGGACCGGCAAGGGGGTGGTTGTGGATGTCGCCGTCGACCCGGTGGACGGGACAACACTCACCGCGGCTGGTATTCCCGGTGCCATCGCCGTCATGGCACTCTCGGAGGGCCGCGGCAGTATGTATGCCCCCGGCTCATTGGTGTACATGGACAAGATTGCAGTCGGACCAGAAGCTGCTGGTGTGATCGATCTCGAAGCCCCGGTAGCCGACAACCTGGCAGCAGTGGCGAAGGCCAAAGATAAGGATGTCAACGACCTCAGGGTGGTGATCCTCGACCGGGAACGCAACCAAATTTACATCGACGCGGTTCGCGCGGCCGGTGCGAGAATTTCGCTTATTCGTGACGGCGATGTCGCCGGCGCCATCGCCACTGCCCAAGACGAAACCGCGGCCGACATCTTGCTGGGAATCGGAGGCTCACCCGAAGCAGTGCTGGCCGCTGCTGCCCTTCTTTGCATGGGTGGAGAGATGCAGTGCCGCCTCTGGCCGCGGGACGAGTCGGAGAGGACCTACGCCAACGAAGAGGGTCTGGATCTGAACCAGGTGATGACTACGGGAGATCTGGTGAACTCCGACAATGTCTTTTTCGCTGCGACCGGCGTTACCGGTGGGGAGTACCTCAAGGCCGTCGAGTACCGGGGACATGAAGTGGTCACACACTCGGTGATCATGCGCTCGAAGACCGGGTCGATTCGATATATGACGGCTTATCACAACCTCGACAGGCTCAACCAGATCTCGGCGACGACACTGGACTGACAACGGTTGCTCTATGCACGAAGAAGCGTGACTCAACAAAGCGGTTTTCACGCCCTTTTGCACTGTGCAAACCCAAATTCGGCCCACCGTGGCCGCACACCCGAGCAGCCTTGTCGTTAACTACGCGGTCAGACCGGAACGCCGCCAGGTGCGGATCACCCAACCGGCCGCAATGACCAGGGCCGCGACACCGGCGACCCGCACCAGAAGACCAGTTGTATCGGTCCCGTTAACCAGTTGTCCCATAACCTCGACCGCGACACCCGCCAGGAGAGCTGTTGTGACACTTCGCAGCATCACAACCAATGGATCAACCGGACGAACCCTCAAGGTGAACGAAATTGATGCAGCCTCGATAGCGAGGATTAGAAGCACTGCCTGAACCCAGAGATCGGGTTCCGTTGGCCCGCCCATTGCTCCGATAAGACCCATGCGAAGTATGAACCCCACTGCGAGGGCAGCGACCGCGCCGCGATGACCGATAAGAAGGCCGACACCGAGTAGTCCGATTGTTACCCAACCCAGCAGCGCCACGAGGCCCGAAGCCCCTTCGGGAGACGACCACAGGTTCAGGGTCACTGCCAACAGCACGGCGAGAGCCGCGCTTAGCCGAGCTGACGTCGCCAAGACATCCTCCACAGTTCAAGTTGGTGCAGAGGGACTTCCGGGCGTTCGCCCGGATCCCACATAGCGTTCGGGATCCCAACAGCCGCCAATCGGTCGCGAATCCGTTCCCGCTCGAGTTGCCAAATACGCCTCCCCAGCAATCTCTCCTTTCGCTCCGCGTCGGGCAATTCGACTGTCGCATCTATCTCGATGACGGAGACATCGACACCCGATCGCCGCACTGCATTAAGGAGTCCTGCCATGTTGGGATCGAGGAGCGGTGTCAGAGCGATCACCATTGACGGTCGCTTGGCGGCCCGCACCACCGCCCTCTCCACGGCATCCCAGATCACCTCTCCGGGTACCACCCCGAGAAGCTGCTCGACAAGGCGGCGTCGATGCATCTCGCCCATGCCAGGCCGGACCCATCGACACATACCATCAAGAGTCACCAAGCCGAGACGATGCCGCCGCCTGGCGTGGCCCTGCAGGAGTGCTGCGGCCAGACGAACCGACCTGTCTACCAACACCTGCAGCCCTGTTCCGGATTCAATTTGAGCATCGACCAACAACAGAACATCGCCGTTGCGCTCCTGATGACGCTCGTTGACCCACAGACCGTCGGCTCGTGAGGAAACCCGCCAGTTGATATGGCGGGGATCGTCACCAGAGCGAAAGACTCGTAGGTCGGCAAACTCTGACCCTGGTCCCCTACTCCTTGAAACGAGATCACCGGCGTGCAGGTTGGTCTCGATCGGGGCCAATAACCGGCGAAGCGCCATTTCTTCGGGCACCACCACCCACTCTCTTCGTCCCCCCAGGACGTTCCGGAAATCGAACATGCCAAGAGGGGATTCCGTATAGGACACAATCGGCCCGACATGATGTCGGCCCCAACCGGTGGCCTCCATCACAAGCAGTAGATCCCGGGTACCTTCAACCGCCGGCACGCTCAGCCGATTGTCGGCAAGCACACGACACCCTTTGGCAGACTCGACGACCAGACCCTCGCTGAGGCCGAGATCCAGGTAGGTGCGCCCAGCCCTTCCTTCGGTCTGAAGTCGAATCCGGACAGTTCGCTTCTCGCCTTCAATCATTGACTGTGGCCACTCGAGAATTTCCCCCGTCACAACCTGTGCACGTCCGCCGGCTACTCCCACAATGGCTATGACCAGTAGTGCCGTTCCTACGATGACGGGAGCGGGACTGCCGGCAGCAAGACCGATCGCCAGACCAACGAGGCCTCCGGTCAGATAGGCCCGAAGCCGGATGTTCGGTGTGACCTTCAAGGCATCAGTTCATCGGGTAACGCCGGAGGGGTCGGAATCTCATCGAGGATCTCTTCGATAACCCTTTCCTCGGTGAACTCTTGAGCCCAATACTCCGGTCGCATGATCAGACGATGCGAAAGCGCGGGCAACGCGACGTCCTGAACATCGTCGGGAATGACAAAGTTCCGGCCCGACAACAAGGCGCGTGCGCGCGACAGCTTCATCACTGCCAACGAGCCTCGTGGGCTCGACCCAACCCTCACGCGGCCGGACGCCCGGGTTGCCGCCACAACGTCGACGATGTACTTCCCGACCGATTCTGCGACGTGGATATCCTCCACAGCTGCTTGCATTTCGAGAATTGTTTCCCTGTCAACGATCCGCCGCAGCGCGATCTCGTCGGATTTTCGATCTACCCGATTCTGTAAAATCTCCCACTCCGAGTCGCGATCGGGGTACCCGAGTCGGACCCGGGCGATGAAGCGATCTACCTGCGCTTCGGGAAGCGGGTAGGTGCCCTCGTACTCGATGGGATTCTGCGTGGCTATCACCAGAAACGGCGGGCCCAGCGGGTGGGTGTCGCCGTCCACCGTCACCTGGCGCTCCTGCATGGCTTCGAGAAGAGATGCCTGCGTTTTTGCCGGAGCGCGATTGATCTCATCGGCAAGAAGCAGGTTGGCGAATACCGGGCCGGGGCGGAACTCGGGTCGTGAACTTATCGGGTCGAGCACCATCGACCCGGTGATGTCCATCGGCATCAGGTCCGGAGTAAATTGCACGCGGGAGAACTCCATATCGGCAACCGCAGCGAAAGACTTCGCAAGCAATGTCTTCGCCAAACCAGGTAGGTCTTCTATCAGAACATGGCCATCGGCGAGAAAAGCCATCAATATCAGACGGAGCGATTCACGTTTTCCAATCACCGCCCGCTCAACTTCATCAAGAATCGCCTCGCCCAATTCCGCTGCTCGATCGGTCCCGATGGACGAGAGGGTCATAGCGACTCCAATTTCTGCACAAGTGCCTCGAGAACTTCGTTGGAAACGGATTCGTCACCTGAGTTCATCAGCGTTTTCCACTCGTCGGGTCCCAAAACGGTCTTTGCACTGGACGATTCGAGCGTGATTCCATGCCTTCCCAACCGATGAGACGCAATTCGTTGCAACGTTGGCCTGAGCCGCCGGTCGGGCACCACGTATCCGGTCGTCGCATCTATCACCGAAAGCTCCATTGCGGCAAGCGTACGGGGGAGGCGGGTCGGGTTGTATTCGGGAAGACGATAAAGCGGCTCCGACAGCGGGTCGCTCCTTTCCGGTATTGCCCGGTACTGGAAGAACACCACGACCACGAGGAGAATCTCCCACAAGGCGAGTTCGGTCGTTCCCTTGAATTGATAGAGAATCAGTGCCGCGGCGCCCGCTGCGAGTGTTGCTCCGACCACCAGACGTATCAAGGCCCCACCTCTTCGAACACTGAGCCGGCCAGGCCTTCGGCCTCATCGGCCGCGGTCTCGTTCTGGTTTGTAATACCGAACCTGGCTCGCCCGTAGAGGCCAACCAACCGCGACACACCAACGGGATCGAGACCGAGCTCCAGGACCACACGATTGGCATGACGGTTAGCGGTTTCGGTCGCCCGTCGGACCACTCCGTCTCGACCAGCATGGTCTTCGAATCTGGCGTAAGCCTGAAAAATCCTCGACCTTGGATCGTTGCCGAGGGTGTGAGCGAGTCGCCCTGGGTTTCGGGTGAGAGGCACTCCGGACTGAGTTGCGGTCGCTAACTCCGGTTGTAGAGCCGGGTCACCATCACGCACGGCGATCCCAACCCGAGTCAGAGCGGCGGCAACGATCGCAGCTAACAATAACGAGAACAACCAACCACTACTTCCACTCGATCCCGGAGCCACCTGGTCGATCGCTTCTTCCGTGCCTGCCACCGCCTCCGGATTGAGCAGACCGTCGGCAAAGGGCCGAACGTAACGAAAGATGAGGACAAAAGCGATGACGCCTAGGATCAACCCGAGATAGCTCCGCTTCCTCTGATCCTGGCGCGGTTTGCTCTGCTTGAGACCGAGCGCAAACAGGACGGCTCCAATGACGGCCATAACCACAACGATCCAGGCGACGACCCGGCCGAGATCGAGGTCCAAACGAGAATTGACCTCAAAAAGGGGGTCGTCGATCGAGGTCCCGGGACGCGATCGGGCGGCCACCGCGACGACAAACCCGAGGAGCAGGATCGTAAGGGCGCCGAGAGCCATCGACACATAACGTCGTACCGGTGTCATCGGACCCGACCTGTGATGTACTCGACGCCTCCACGCAACGAGTTCACGACGGGAGCGCCCAGCGCGTCCAGAGTCGATCGGTGATGTGATCCCCCGTCTAAGAGCACGACCCGGGCACCGACAGCGATCGCCGCGTCATGGTCATCCGGAGTGTCTCCGATTAGCCAGACCGACCCCGGGTCGAGTTGCATCGCTGCCAGATGGGTCTTGAGATAAGTCTCCTTGAGGCCACCGTTGGCGGTATCCAGTCCGTCGATCCGCCTGAAATACCTGTCGATACCATGGGCTCGCACGGTGGAAGTCAAATGTTCCTGCGTGCTCATCGACAAAAGTGATTGACCCCATCCCCGACCTGCGGCCAGCTCCAGCGATTCTTCGGCGCCAGGGGCGAGATCGATGTCATCAACCACCTCGTAGTAATAGTCATGGAAGGTTTTGTTCAAATCGAACCATTCCATGTCAGTGATCGGGCGATCGAACAAGTTGTCATAAAATCGACGGACCGGTCTGGTGAAGTGGCTGCGATAGGCGTCGCCGTCGACCGGCGGAAGGCCATATCTTCCAACAGACTTACTCACTGCCTGAAGGACATTGGGCAAATCGGCTAGAAGTGTGCCGTTCCAATCCCAAACGATGTGAACATCCGCCATGAGAGCAGGTTACGGGATTATCCCTTAATCCACACCCCGACTGCCGAAGGCTGCAGTGTTTCAGTCACAATTCCGATCCAATCATCGGTCAAACCGCCGACATCTGTGCGATTCTGAAGACTGTTGGCAAAGTCCTCCACCAGCCGCTCCATGTTGTATCGAGACCTATAGAACCGTCGATCCACCCACCGCAACACGGCTCGGCGCACCGGATTAAAGAGTGCCGCAACTGTCAGAGTCGCTCCAGCGACGAAGACCGGGGAGTCGCCAGCAAGCCGACTTGGTAGCCATACCGCGAGCGTGGCATACACCAGAACGAGAACCCCGACCACCAGGGCATAGCCGACAGTCCGCGAAACGAAACGATCGATGTCGAAGAGCCGGTACTTGAGCACTCCGAATGCGATGGAAACGGCGAGCAGGTTGATCGACAATCCGAGAAGTGTGTCTGCCAACCCGCCGACGGCAAAACCCGAGGTGACAGCCGAGATCGTATAGATGATTCCAAAGATGAGGACAGCGATCAGCATCCATTTGATTTGTTGGCGTTCAACCCTTTGTGCGCGTTGGAACCTGAGGGTGAGGGCTGCAACTCCTGATAAGGCGAGAACGACCAGGCCGGCACTCCACACCACGACTAGTGACCCGGCAAAGAAGTCAGTGGGGATGACACCGATTGGATTCCGAGCTGTCCAACCAGCAGTCCAATCACCTTCTGACGGACCGAGCTCTACCGAGAACCAAGCGAGGAGCACCATCACCAGAATCATCGCCGCTTCCAAGCCAACCAGAATTCTCCATCGAGACGAAAGCAATTGGCCATTGGGAAAAACCAGCATCAAATGAAAGAGGGGGAAA
>JBBKXI010000140.1:0-14634 GCA_037969415.1 Acidimicrobiia bacterium
GTTGATAGCCAGCGAGATCTCCCGCACTCAAAGCGTCTTGGGCATTCTGGAACGCCTCATTTGCCTGGACGATAAGAGCCTCGATTGTGTCCCCGTCGGGAACCCCTCCCTCGCCGTCTTCAGAGACTCCAAATACCCTGGCCAATGCACCGTCCAGAGTGTTGTCCCACTCGACCCGATCCCCGAAAACAACCGCCACCCTCCTGAACTCGGGGAATCCGCCCTCTTCGGCTTCGAGAAAGATCGGTTGAATGTAAAGCACCGATTCTTCGATCGGGATAACGATCAGGTCACCCTTGATGACTTTCGATCCTTGGGAGTCCCAAAGGGTCAACTGCTCTGAAATATCGGCATCCTGCTCAATTCTTTGTCCTACTTGCTCAGTCCCATCGACCAACTCGCCCTGGGGCATCCGGAAGTCGACCAGGCGGCCGTACCTACCCGGCGTCGAATCGGCCACCAGGAAACTCGACATGTTCTTCTTGGAGCTTGGTGTGAAGGGCTGCAAGAGCAGGTAAGAAAGGTCGGCATCTCCCGGCAACCGGGTCAACACGTAATAGGGCAAGATGTTTTCTAGATAGACGAACTGGTTGGTTTGGGCACTGAACCCATCTCCCTTGAGAAGGTTGATACCACCCTGGTCGCCGCGCGAGATCGTTGCCGGGTCCGCGGGAAACGCCCATGCGTCATTTCCATTGAACAATTCTCCTTCGGATCCGACGTGATACTTAAGATACATGCTGCTTTGCACCCGGAACAGATCCTGGGGATATCGAAGATGCTCTTCCACTCCCGGGGGTAGCTCGTCGAAGGAACGGAACAATCCGGGATAGGTCTTTGACCACGCCTCAACGATCGGGTCGCCTTCATCGGCAAGGTAGAAGGTGATTTCTCCGTCGTATGCGTCGACAACCGCTTTCACCGAATTCCGGAGGTAGTTGGTCCCAATCGCGATCTCCGAAGTGCGGCCGAGACGGTCACTTGCTTCGCGAGTCATCGGCTGTGAGTAGGGGAAGTCTGAGGAAGCCGTATACAGGTCGAGAATCCAAAGGAGTTCTCCGTTCACGATCACCGGATACGGGTCTGTGTCGGGAACGAGATATGGAGCGATATTCTCGGCGATGGCCATCACGTTTCGCTCAACAAGAACCGCACTATCGGGCCGAATCTCACTCGAGATGAGCAGGTTGAGATCCCGATAACGCAAAGCGAATGCGAGCTTTTTGAAGATGTTATCGAGGACGACACCGGCGTCCCCGGCGAACTCGTTGTAGTCGGTCGCCCCGCCGGGCAATGGGAAGTCGACTTCCTGGGGCTGTGCCCCGGTCTTGACAAACACCGGGCGACCCGGTTCATAGGTCTCTCCGAAATAGACTCTTGGCTCGTCGAGTTCGAGGGTCTCTACGACGGCTTCAGGTGGGACGTCCTTGAGGAGAAATCTGGGTTGTCCGTTCGGCTCGACGACAGTCGCTTCGTTGACCACGGCTCCGAGCCCATGTGTGTAAAAGAGGCGCTGGTTCTGCCAGTCATCGGGAAGGGCATTTTCTTCGAGTTCCCGGACAGAGATCATGACCTGCGACGGCTCACCGTTGTTGAGATAGCGGTCGGTATCGACGCGGCTCAGGGAATAATACAGCCTCAACTCTTGGAAGTTCTGATATGTGCGGGGAAGCACAGATGTGTCCCAGAGACGGAGGTTGTCGATTATGACTTGATTGGCCTCAATATCATTGGAGTCGAGATCGCTGGAAGCCTTGAAATCACGCACTTCTACCCGGTCAAGGCCGTATGCCGCACGGGTCATCTCGAGATTGTTGGCGAGGTAGGCGCGCTCTCGGGTCAACTCATTGGGCGTCACCTGGAACCTCTGGATGACGGTTGGGTAAATGGACCCGGCGGCGATGGCCACCACCAACCACGAAATGACTGCAACGATGGTGAGGGTCCACCCGGGCCGCCAGATGTTGACGATGAAAATGATGGCGGCCACAAATGCAACCGCGATGAGAAGACGGAGGGCCGGAAGTCTGGCGTTGAAATCCGCGTAGCCCGTTCCGAAAAACAGATCGGATCGGTTCGAATAGAGCAACGCATACATGTCGAGCCGGTAAATCACCGCCCGAATCAAGGCGAGTACCGCCATCAACACCAGGATATGAGTCTTGGTTCCCTTGGTGATGTTGAGTCCTCGACCCGAATACCTGATCCCGCCGTTGAAATAGTGGATAACCAGGACCAAGACCAAGGTGAGCAGAACCAGGTTGAACATCCAATCGAGCACGGTGTTGTAGAACGGCAGACGGAACAAATAGAAGCCGATATCGATGTCGAAAATCGGATCTGTTCTACCGAATTCGCCACCATTTTGGAAGAGGAAGAACTCATCTCTCCACGAGGCTGCGGCGATCCCCAACAAAAGTGCCAGTCCCCCACCGACGAGTAGTCGCACTTGACGTGCCCTCGGTTCGATCCAATCGCGGAACCGCTCGACCAGCTCTTCTTCTTCGGTCAGATCAAACGGTACCCACCGAGGAGACAAGCGGTCGGCCGCTTTGAGATTTCCCCAAATGACAGCGAAAGCAATCAATACCCCAGCGACTCCGAGGATGAGAGTGACACTCCAATTTTTTATCCAGATCGATTGATAATCGATCGAGTTGAACCAAAGAAATTCGGTCCAGAGGGTGCCTAACGCGGTCAGCAGCAGGTAGACCGCTGCCGCAATCCCAATAAAAATGGTGAAGGGGCGTCGACGATCAGATTTGTATCCAGCGGGAACCCTGGTGAACATTGAAAGTCAGTCTACGAGGGTTCCCTAACAAAGCTTCTGTGAACCTAAATTGTGGCTCTAACGCAAAAACCGTTCACAAAACGAGAGTGCGTGTCGGTCACGGTGCGATAACGATGGCGCACTCGCATCCGGCGTGGACGGGAGGAAGGTTATTGGCGGGATTAGAAGCCGCCTCCCGACAGGCACTGCACGGTGTGCCAGAAGCAACCCACTCGACGGTGCGACCTGCGGCCGATCCGACCAGTCCGCTGTGATACGCACGTAGGGCCAGGTGTCGGATTCGGCGCTCAGCCTCGTCAGTACGCCAAGCCCGGAACACTCTCGAGGCGCCCGATTGCCTTTCCCTCTGGCCATCGCCGGCAGTGATCAGCTCAGACTTCAAGGCATCGACAAGTGCCGTGACAAAGTCGCCCGATGGATCTGAGGTCGGTGTCGGCGGCCGTTTCAACTTTTCTCCGGTCATCGCCTCAGCCATGTCGTGGCCCGCGGAGAAGCTTTCCGACCAAAGCGCAATCAAATCGGCCTTGAGCGTATTTGTTAGCTGTGGCTTGCTGGGCTTCCAGTCGCTTCTGGTACGCAAACCATCGAGAGCTATGTTCTGAGCCTCGCTGATCGCCTTCTTGATCCCACGCAGAGCCCGATTTGTAATGGGAAGCAGCAATGTATCGCGCTCTTCGAGGAGATGGTCAGCCATCCGGATTTCGTCCTCCGGGGTGGAATCGTCGACCTGGGCCGTTTCGGCCGTCGGAGTCATTGCTTGGGCCAGAACGGGTATCTCGATCTGCGAGGGCTGGATATCTGGTGACTCGCCGGGTTGGCGAAGCGACGCGAATAACTCACCGACGTCGTCGGGGCGGGCCGTGGTCGTAGGCGGCTCCGACGGGCGGACCTCGGATTCGATTTCGGTTGCAATGTCGAGATTTGGGGTCTCGCCTTCGCCGTCCGGGTCAGAACCCCGTTCTGGTTCGGTTCCCTCATCCAAATCTCGGGAACCGGGGGGCACAGCGGGAATCACCTTCACCGCTGGAGGAACCGGTAGGGGTACCACCACGTCCGGCTCAGATCTCCGATTGGCGTCGGGGAGCGCGTCCTCCCCACGAATGACACGAACTGTCTCACCGGGTATCCAGTTGGTGGCCTCCTCGGAAGAAGCTGTAGGTGCCCCTGGCTTCGTAGGAACCACGCGCACCGAGCTGTCAGTTGTCCGGGACAGGTTGAGGTCTTCGCGTTTTGCTTCGAGAGTTCCCTCGAGATGACTGAGGGTCGTTCTTACTCCATCGAGTTCAGCCATCAGTTCTTCGCGACGTTGTTCGAGGGCTCGGGTTCTTTCCTGGCTCGCTTCAGCCTGGCGACGAGCCTGTTCGATCATTTCATCGTGGGCCTTGTTGGAATCTGCGTTGAGCTTTTCTGCATCCATGGCCGCCGTCCTGACCAGGTCTTCCGCCTCACGGCGGGCATTGGAAACCAAACGGTGTGCGTCACGCTCCGCTTCACCAGTGATTGTTATGGAGTCTCGCTCCGCTTGTTTACTGAGCCGGTTCGACTCGACCACGGCCTGGGTCAGCAGTTCGGTGCCCACGGTCCAGGCGTCGCCACGCAAAGCCTCGGCATCGTTGCGGGCGTCCTTACGGACTTGTTCGGCCTCAGCCATGGCCTCGGAACGCCAGCGGGCGGCGTCAATCGAGGCCCGCTCCCGCATCGACTCAGCCGCTTCCCTGGCCGCTTCCAGGACCGCAGCCACCTCATTTCCCACGACTTCAAATTCAGATTTCAGGTCGCGATCGGCAAACTCGCCCAACCGGGCCGTAAGGCGCTCGTTTTCTGCCTTGAGCTCAGCGATTTTCGCTGCAACTTCATCCTGAAATTGGGCGACGGCCGATGCATCCACACCGCGGATGACGGTGCGGAATTTTGCGTCACGAATTGAATCAGGCGTCACTTCAGGGGCCATTCACCATAGAAGATACTGATGATCGGCAGGTTTTCTGACGATTGTCAGGCGGGATCTAACCCCTCAAGGTAGGCAACAGCCTCTTCGAGAGTCGCAATCGGCACAATTTCTATGCTGTCTCGGTGTGCTGTCAACGCCTCTTCGTAGTTGCCCGCAGGTACCAGAATTATTGAGGCACCCGCCAATTCGGCACCGGCGACTTTCTGACGGATACCGCCGATATTGCCCACAGTTCCATCAAACTGAATTGTTCCGGTCCCAGCGATCACTCTTCCATGTGTGAGTTCCCCCGGAGTGAGTGTGTCGATAATCGCCAGAGCATGCATCATCCCGGCTGACGGGCCCCCGATGTTTCCGACATCAATCGTGACCGGGAAAGGTGGTTCCGTGAGCTCCCGTACTACCACGCCGATAATGGGAGATTCCGGATCGTCATCGCGAGCGGCCAGTGTCAGCTCGATTGATTTTTCCGACCCTTCACGGATCACACCGATCTCAACGGTGTCTCCGGGTTCAAGGCCATCTAAAGCCTCGCTGACTTCGGAAGCCCTCTCAATAGGCTTGCCGTTCACACTCAACACGGTGTCTCCCAATTCAAGAGCACCATCAGCCGGCAGGCCCACCACGATCTCGGTGACAATCACCTCGCGGGGGACCATCTCATATCCGAGACTGGACAGCGCCACGGTGATCGCCCGCACCTGTGACTCATCCATCTGGGAGAGGATTCTGGTCCGATACTCTTCGTCGGTCTCGTCGGGAGGACGGACTCTGTCCTTGGCTAACAGATCGATTGTGGGGTCGATCCCGGCAATCATCGCCTCAAAAATGTTGACATCCTGACTGATCACGGTGAGCATCAACAGCTCGCCATCCGGCCTGAACACCTCGGGTCCGTCGATCTCGATGGCGTCCGCGGCATCTGAGACCGGTCCTGCAGACCAGGCGAGATAGGGCAGATGGACACTCCATAAGATCACACTGAGAACCCCGAAGAACAGCAGGAAACCCGCCAGGTAAAGGGGCCATGAGGAAGTTGATTGCTGCTGTTGGTCTTCCACGAGAAAAGGGTAACGGTCGCTTTGGGTTACCGGTCTTAGACGTATGATCGCCTACAAACGGTTTCGAGGAGATAAATAATGACCACAGCAGTCATAACCCAGCGCGCCTTCCCGCTGACGCGCCTCATGTCGGTCGTATTAGTTGTGAGCGCCGCTGCGTTGACCGCCCTGGCCGCTCAGTGGCGGATCGAGCTGCCATTCACGCCGGTGCCGATCACCGGACAAACCTTTGCTGTTCTGCTGACCGGGGCCGCCTTAGGGATGACTCTCGGTGCCGCCGGCCAACTCCTCTACGTCGGTGTGGGTGCGCTAAGGGCACCCGTGTTCACTGACGCATCGGGCGGAATGGAGGTGATTCGCGGTGCCACGGGCGGCTACCTCATCGGCTTCATATTCGCCGCCGGATTGGTGGGGTGGCTGGCCGAAAATCGTCAAGACCGAACCTTCGCCACCATGTTCACCGCATTCATCCTGGGCTCGGCCGTGATCTACGGGTTTGGGGTGATTGGGTTGATGATCGCTACCGATTGGGACTTCGCCACCGCCTTCGCCAATGGAGTTGTCCCATTCCTCTTCGGTGACCTGATTAAGGCTGCCGCGGCCGGGATCCTCCTTCCAGGCGCCTGGAAGCTGCTTGGAGAGAGCTGATCGATAAGTGCCCTCGATTGCCTTCGATGACATAGCCGAACCCGACTTCGCTGATGCCATTTTCGTCAAGGTGCCTGGCAACAGACCCTTACCCGAAGACCCGGCCTCGTGGGCCAACCGGATATTCTCGGTGTCGTCAGCGCCAAGGTGGATTCGAATCCTCTTCGGGATCCGTCAGACGTTGGTCGGTCTGGTCGGGATTGATAAGGGAGAGCCCTCTGTCTTTGCGGTTGACCGGGTGGAGAATGGCGAGGCGTTGATATCCGCGAATGACACCCACTTGAACTTCCGCGCCGCGGTCGAGGTTGATTCCAACTCCAGGCTGCTCCAACTCACCACCGTCGTGGAGCTCCACGGCTGGAAGGGGAAACTCTACTGGTCAGTGGTTTCACTGTTTCATGGCCCGGTCACTCGATCGATGATGACCAGAGCTGCGCGAAATTTCGTCCAATCCGGCTAGACCCGGCGATGACCTGGAGGGGCCTCGTTGTTTCAGACAGTGTCGAGTTCTTCGCCGAGGTAAGCCTTGATGACGGCGGGATTCCGCTGCACCTCGGCAGGGACCCCTGTCATTATGGGGCGGCCGAAATCAACGACCAGAACCCGGTCGGCGATGTCCATCACGAGGCCCATGTCATGTTCTACGAGGAGAATCGCTATTCCCAGCTCGTCTTGAACGTCGAGAATGAAGCGAGCCATGTCCTCAGTCTCTTCGAGGTTCATCCCGGCTACCGGTTCGTCGAGAAGCAACAACTCCGGATCCATGGCCAAGGCCCGGCCCAGCTCGACCCGTTTCTGGATTCCATAGGGCAATAACCCAACGGGATACTTCCTCCACTGCTCGATTTCGAGGAAGTCGATTATGTCTTCAACGATCCCCCGGTTCTCCATTTCCTCCTTCTTGGCCTTGCCCAGCCAGACCGAACCCGCGAGCCAACCCGATTTCATCCGGACATGACGGCCCGTAAGTAGGTTTTCGACGACGGTCATATGGGGGAACAAGGCGATGTTCTGGAAGGTCCGGGCGATGCCGCGCTCCGCCGTGATGTTCGGTTTGAGCCCCATGAGACTCTCCCCCTTCCATTTGATATCACCCTCCTGGGGGCGATAGACCTGGTTGATTGAATTGAAAAGCGACGTCTTCCCCGCACCGTTGGGCCCGATGATGGCGAACAGTTCTCCGTCATCGACATGAAACGAAACTCCGTCAATCGCTTTGACCCCTTTGAATGAGAGGTTGAGATTCTCAACGATCAAGAGGTGGTCGTAAGTTTTGGGACCCGAACGCTCGGCACGTCGCTTGAGTAGGCCCCGGCTCACGACAGCCACCGCTTATCTGCCGGCCGACTTCGACGAGGGCAATAAAACCGCGGGGCCACATACACAATGGGGGTAACCACCGGATTCGTAGACATCGACGTGGGGATCGCCGTCGAACAGACGCCGGTCGGCCGGGGCTGCCGCTCCCGCGATCGCTGGTCACTCATGACAGCCATCTCTTTCGGCGTTTGTAGTGTTTGACATCGCGGAAGGATTTCTGCTCTCCGCTGGAGTGGAGGCCCAGATAGAACTCCTGGACATCCTCGTCTTTGAGAAGCTTCTTAGGCGACCCGTCCATGACCATCTTGCCGGTCTCCATGATGTATCCATGGTGGGCGATGGAGAGGGCCATATTTGCGTTCTGCTCGATAAGCAGCACCGATACGCCCTGCTCGTTGATCGACTTGATGATCTCACGTACCTCCTGGACCAGCATCGGCGCCAGGCCTAGCGATGGCTCATCGAGGATAAGTAGCTTGGGCGCCTGCATCAACGCACGGCCGATGGCAAGCATTTGCTGTTCGCCGCCGGAAAGATACCCGGCCGTCGAATTTCTCCGTTCTTTCAACACTGGGAACAAAGTCATCACCCTGTCGTGGGCCTCGGCGACGGAGGCCCCGTCCCTGTTGATATAGGCCCCAGCTCGAAGGTTGTCCTCAACTGTCATCTCGGCGAATACCCGACGTCCTTCCATCACCTGGCTGATCCCCCGTTTTACTCTGGCAGCGGGATCTTCGTGAGTGATGTCGTCTCCGTCGAAACGCACCTCGCCCTTCGTGATATCACCATCATGGATATCAAGGAGTCCGGTGATGGCGCGAAGAGTGGTGGTCTTGCCGGCGCCATTGGCGCCAAGGAGAGCGACTATCTGCCCGTCGGGGACCTCAATTGAGATACCGCGTAAAACGAGGACAACATCGTTATAGACGACCTCTAAGTTCTCCAGATTCAGCATTTTGTGTTTCCTTCAGACATTGGTTCTGGCCGCAACACGACCACAACCAATCCCTGAGAAGTGGACCCGGGGGTGGAGCAGTGCTCCACCCCCGTCCACACGTAGATTCTTAGCTCAGTACGTAGCAAGCTCCGGTGAACTCGAACGCCGCCGCCGTGTCGGAGATGTAGTTCTCCTCCAAAATCTCCGTACCGGTCTCCGATGTGAGACTTGGCATGGTGATCCACTGGGCACGCTGAACGATGTCGTTCGGCTCTCCGCTGTAACGCTCTTCGGGTCCGAGACCGTTGAAGGACACTGATTCCAGCGATTTGGCCGCGGCAAGAACACCTGCCTGGGTCATATCGCCATTCATGTATGCCTGCTCAAGCGCGGCATGCAGAATCTGTGCCTCGATGAACCCTTCACCGTAAAAGTCGGTGGGGGGAGCACCAGCGGCCGTCATCAGGTCACGGACCTGGGCGGCACCATCAGAGTCGCCATCCCATGTCTGGTAGTACGACGAGGTGATCATGTCACGAACGATGGCTTCGCGAATCGGAGAATCCTCTGCCACAAAAGCAGGGTTCCACGAAGGCGAGGCACCCGTCCATTTTGCCTCGAACCCACCAGCGATGGCCCGACCATAAACGGCCGAGAATGCACCCGGGGTCGCGGTGAGGAACACCATGTCGGCGCCACTGCCGGCGATGCCCGCCGCAACTTCGTCGTAGGTGGTCTCATCGTTTGGTATGACTTTGCCTACTCCGTCGTACACAACCTCGAGGCCGAGTGCCTCGGCAGCCATTGTGGCGCCAGCAGCCGAGTCGAGTCCGTAGTCACCAGGGATTGAGGCAATCGCCACTGTGGGGGCATCAGCTCCGGTTAGACCTGATACGTACTCCATGAGGTTCATAGCCTCGATGCAGTACGGGGCCCCGTGGGGCAACAGGTTGGAGTTGATGGCCGGGTCGGACCATCCCGAGTACCAGGTGAGCGGGATCGCAAGGATTCCGTCCGCCTGAAGGTCGGCGTTGATCGCCACTGTGTGCGGCGAACCGGTCGAGTGGCCAAACGCCACAACCTTGTCCTTCAGTTCGTTGTAGAACTGAACGTGGGCCGTAACGTCGTACACGGTGTCAACAGTGTTGAGCTCAACCATCAAGCCGTGGATACCGCCACTGGCATTAACACTCGCCCAATAGGCGTTCTGCCCAGCCACAATCGCCGACACCAACGGGCCGAAAGGCCCGGTCAAGTCGGACAGAAGCCCAACCTGGATGGTCCCCGCTTCAAGGTCGACACCGACGTCAACCGTCGGATCGACCATGGCGGCCTCGGTAGTGGTGGTGTCATCCACCATCGCCTCGGTGGTTGTGGTGTCGCCGCCCTCACTAGCGGTCGTGGTGGTCTCGCCATCGCCGCCACAGGCAGCAAGCACAAGACCCAGGACCATGAGAATCGCTAACCACTTTGATTTGATCTTCATTCTTTCCTTTCCTCCTCAATTGTCGAGACACACAGTGTCTCGTCTGCGACCGCTCAATAAGTGAACGGCCAACCTTTCCAATAATTGCGCACTTTGAGCCAAATCCCGTAAAGGCCCAGTGGTTCAAAGATTAGGAAACCAATGATCAGTAGACCGTAAATTACAAGGTTTAGCTGATCGATGCCGAGGCCCGGCGCTACACCGGGCGATGTATTGATGAGACCGAAATCTCCCGGACCGGTCGAAATCACTACATCGAAGATCGAGGAGAGAAAGCTGTCTCCTGTCTCGACGACCCCCTGCATCCACTGTGTGGCATCGCGAATCAGTCGAGGAAGAAGGGTCACGAATGCGGCGCCGAGCAATGTACCCGAGACCGTCCCCGCTCCTCCGATCAAAATGATCGCGATCATTTGGACCGAAAGGAACAGGATCCACTGTTCCGGAATGGATCGACCAACAAAACTGGCGAGTAGGGCACCGGAGACACCCGCGAAAAACGACGAGATGGCGAAAGCGAGGGTCTTGTACCGATACTCGTTCACCCCCATGATCTCGGCGGCGATGTCGCGGTCACGGATCGACATGAAGGCCCGGCCAACCCGGGTCCTCTGGATGTTCTTGGCTACGACTACAAAAAAGAGCGTGATAACCAGAAGGAACAGGTAGGTCTTGGCTTCCTCGGAAACGTTGAATACGCCGAACCAGGTTCCATCCGATTGGAAGTCGATGAGTGGTGTTTCCTCCTTCCAGAGCCGCAGTTCGAAAGGCGGGTGGGAACGCCCCGATTGCGATCCGCCCGTGATGAAGTCGAGGTTGCGCCATAGATACTCACCTATAAAGACCAACCCCAGGGTGACAATCGCGAGATACAGCCCGCGTACACGCACCGCCGTTGGCGCTATCAGGATGCCCACCAGGGCTGGAATGATCCCGGCCATGGGCAACCAGATCCAAATCGGCAAACCCAATCCCCAAAGGGCACCGCCGGGCATACCCATGACGGCTGCCACATATGCACCCAAGCCCATAAAGAAGGCGTGGCCAAGCGAAACCTGACCGGCAAGCCCGGTGAGGATATTCAGGCCAAGGGCCCCAATCGCGAAAATCATCACTGTGGCGAGAAGCTTCAACCAGTCGGTTTGAGCCAGAAAATCGGGCCCGGGTAGCGACCCCGTCGGATTGTCCCCTGAGCCAATCGTTCCCGTCTGGAAAAAGGGGATCGCCAGCAGAAACATGACAAATAGGAACGCCGCCACTCTCTTTGTTGTGGTGTTGAGCATCGCCTGGTCGGCCTCGTAGCTCGTGTAGAGCATGGGACGGCCTCTCATCGCGGCCCCCGAGGCGTAACTGCGTTCATACCCGTCGTATCTCCTCGGTACCAAACAGTCCATAGGGCTTGACCAACAACACGATCATCATCACGATGTAGGGGACGGCACCCCCAAATCCGGTGCCCAGGAAATCCCACGGCAGCAGGGCTGAATAGGCCTGGGCGAGACCGATAATCATTCCACCGACGACTGCTCCGATCACCGAGTCGAGGCCACCCAAAACCACGGCCGGAAAAGCGGCAAAAGCCAGGAACGCGGTTTGCTGATCGAGGCCGGCGGCCCGCCTCGGATACAGGGAGAGGAACACCCCGGCAACCGCAGCCAACATCGCGCCGATACCCCAGGAAATGCTGAAGATCCGTCCGACATTGATGCCCTGGGCGCGCGCCGCCTCCTGGTCGAAGGCTGTCGCCCGCATCGCCGTCCCGGTCCGGGTCCGGAAGAACCATGCCACCCCGATTACCAGGACGGCGGTAACCAGAAGCTGGACGATTTCGGTATAGGCGATCCGGACCCAGCCCAAATCCAGCACTTGTATTCCCCACGGGTCCCCGAGGGGCCTGGAGTTGGTACCGATGAAGTCGTTGGTGATCGCACGCAGCACGATGTCGACACCAAGGGTGACGATCGCCACCGCGAACAGCTCCTCACCGATCATGGGCCGGATGAAAATCCTCTCGACCAGCATCCCGAGACCGAAGGCGGCGATCAAGCCGAGAAGAACGGCGAGGCTCCAACTGACCCACACCGGTGCATCAGGCATCCAGCGCGCCGGAATGTCCCATACGGTGGCGAAAACCGCCACAAAGAAGGCACCGGTGGCGGCCAGGGAGCCGTTGGCGAAGCTGAGCACCTGAGTTGCTTTGAATATGATGACAAAACCCATTGCGAGAAGGGCATATATCGAGCCGAGAGCCAGACCCTGAACGAAGAGTTGGGCAATTTCGTTAGTGCCCTCGGTCGTTGCCTGGGCCAGGATCAGCATGATTGATCGGTCTCCATCTTCGACCTCAGCATCAAGACGTGTACATGTCCTGAATCATGTCACCAAACATGTCTTCCATTGCTGACCGCTTCAGCTTCTGGGTGGCAGTCAGCTCGCCGTCCTCATGGTCGAGCTCTTTCGGAATCAGCCGGAATTTCCGAATGTTCTCGACTCTGGCGAATTTTTCGTTGGTCTCATTGACCACTCCCTGGACCAACTCGATGACCTCGGGCTTTTCGGTGAGGTCGCGATAGGTGGTGTACGGGATGGCCTTTCGTGTTGCCCAGTCACCAACGACATCGAACTCGATGCTTATCAACGCACTGAGGAATTTTTTCCCATCCCCGATGACCATGGCCTCCTTGATGAATGGGGAGGTCTTGATGCTGTTCTCGATCTCCGAGGGAGAGATATTTTTCCCGCCCGATGTGATGATGATGTCTTTGATCCGGTCCACGATCTTGACATGGGTTCCGTCGACCCAGATTCCAACATCGCCTGTTTTGAGCCAGCCATCTTCGGTGAATGACTCGGCGGTCTTCTCCGGCTTCTTCCAATAGCCCTTAAACACGCCCGGATGTTTGGTTTGGATCTCGCCGGTCTCTTCGTCAATCCTCAGACCGATGCCTTCATAAGGCTCGCCGACGGTGCCCACCTTGTTGCGATGGGGAAAATTGGTGGTGGCGACCGCCGCGTTTTCCGTCATCCCGTACAACTCGTATAGATCGACCCCCATCCCGAGAAAGTCTCGAATGACCTCCGGCGCAATTGCGGCGGCACCGGATGCTGCGAAACGGGTCCGACGCAATCCGATCCGTTCTTTGAGGGCTCGGAACACCAGCGGATAGCCGATCAGATAGGCGAGCCTCGACCCAAATGTGAAGTCACCGTTGTTCTCAACCCGGGACTTCCCGATGTACGAAGCCAGTTTCATTCCAATCCCGAACCAGATCCGCTTGAACCAGGTGCCGTCGCGCCCTCGGATCGCAATTCCGGCATGAATCCGTTCCCAGATTCGGGGAACCGCGAAGAAGATGGTCGGTTGAATCTCGCGGAGGTTTAGTTGCACGGTGTCGATCGACTCGGCGAAGTTGAGCGAGCAACCCTTCGCGGCCATCGTCCACGTGGAGAAGATCCGCTCGGCAACGTGACACAGGGGCAGATAGGTGAGAAGGATGTCATCGGGCCCGATCAATTCGCCCCGGATCCGACTGGGCGCGTCGATAAGCGTATCTACGCAAAATTGGAAATTGGCGTTGGTGAGCATCGCCCCTTTGGGCGGCCCCGTCGTTCCCGACGTATAAACCAGTGTCATGATGTCGTCGTCGGTTGCCTCCGCCATCAGCCGCTCTACCGCTCCCGGGTTGTCGGCGCGGTGCTGCTTTCCGATCTCGAGAAAGTCGTTCCAGAACACGAACCGGTTGTCTTTGCTCCACTTCCTGAACCCGCGGGGCTCAGTGTGGATTATCTTGCGAAGGTGTTGGAGCGATGCCTCCACTTCGATCACCTTGTCGGCCTGTTCCTGGTCCTCCGCTAGATGGATCTCGGCTCCCGAGTCTTTGAGCAGGTACTCGACCTCGGATGCGGGGTTGGTCGGATAAAGCCCAACTGTGACCCCACGGATTGCCACGGCGGCGAGATCGAGGATCACCCACTCCGGGCGGTCTTCGGATTGAATCGACACTCGGTCGCCGGGCTCGACCCCAAGGGAAAGAAGACCGTGGGCCGCGTTCAAGACCGTGTCCCAGAGTTCCTCCCAGGTTATCTCTTGCCAGATCCCATAATCCTTCTCACGCATTACGACCCGCTGGGGATCGCTTTGCGCCCAATCACGAACCAGGGAGGCGGGTGTACGCGCACCAATTCCGGCCACCGGTGCATCGGCGCGTTCAGCGAGAGTGGTCATTAGTTGTCCTCCTCACAAGTGGGGGTGACAATAGGCTAGTTCATACCAACTGTGCTGGTCTGAGACGTATAAACATAGTGAAAATCGGGTTGCCTCACCCTCAAACTCAAGATCCCGAGGACCACGCTGACCCACCTGGCCAGAACTCCTTTTTCCAAATAGGGACCTTGACTTTGAGTTCATCGATGACAAATTCGGCAGCATCGAAAGCATCG
>JBBKXI010000141.1:0-2926 GCA_037969415.1 Acidimicrobiia bacterium
GAATGGGCATTTGTCATGGTCTCGAGAGTGGTGAATGTCTTCGATGAGATAATGAAGAGGGTCTCGGCTGGGTCGAGGTCACGGGTCGCCTCGACAAAGTCTGTGGCATCGACATTCGACACAAATCGCATAGTTAGGTCACGCTGGCTGTAGAACCGCAAAGCTTCATATGCCATGACCGGACCGAGATCAGACCCGCCAATGCCGATGTTTACTACATTGCGGATCGGCCTGCCCGTGTGGCCTCTCCATCTTCCATCGCGCACTTGATCGGCGAAGACACTCATGCGGTCGAGAACCTCGTGGACCTCGACGACCACGTCGACGCCATCGACGATCAGGGTTTCCGACGGGGGCATACGCAATGCGACGTGGAGCACTGCCCGATCTTCAGAGACGTTGATGCGGTCGCCGCGAAACATGGCATCGATACCATCCCTGAGGCCGACAGCCTCGGCGAGATCGACCAGCAGGCCAACGCTCTTCTCGGTCACCCGATTCTTCGAGTAATCGAGATAGAGCCCACACGCCTCGGCTGACATCCTGGCACCCCGGTCGGGGTCTCCGGCAAATAGATCGCGCAGATGAGTTGGAGCAATTTCAGCGTGGTGGGTTTGAAGCGCTTCCCAAATAGCATTCGCGGCCGACGGATCTTTGTAGCTCATTCAATCACTTTCCCCGGTTCCGGTACAACGAAGGTCTCCATTGTGGTCATGGTCATCACGTTGCCCCCCTATGTGAATCGGTACGTCACGCCATCGAGGATGGTCACCAGTCGGTGACAAAGCAATAAGCGCCTCTCTGCTGGCCCGCGTTATTGGCAGATTCACGGCACAATCGTGGCGTGAGCTGATTCGGTCCCAGATTCGCTAACCGAAGCTTGTTGCATAGTCATGATCGACCTCCAGATAGGGGTATCCCTCTCGGTCCGTGGGGATTGACGTTGATCTAACACCAATACGAAGGTTCTTCCTATCTGCTGAAAGCATGGCTAATTGGCCTACCGGGTATTGGGAGCGGTCAATCGATTCGATCAGTTTCCGCGATACGCAGACCCAAACTCCGAGGTCGCCCGGTACGCCCTGCAGGGTGCCACGCATATATCGAGAGAGACTTATGCCGGGGCTGCCGCGATTCGATGCTGCGGTGGACGGGGTCCGGGCCAATCGACACGCCAACTCGGGACTTAGGTCACTAGGAGCATCGCCCTCGTCGCCATAGTTTGGCTTTGTGAAGTCGACCGGAGCGAGTTTTTCCATCGTCGACGGCAATGAGGCCGCGGCTCGGATCGCCCATCTGCTGAGCGAGGTGATTGCAATCTATCCAATCACCCCCGCATCTCCGATGGGTGAGTTGGCAGATGCGTGGTCTCATCAGGGCAGGCCCAACCTCTGGGGTGTCATACCTGATGTGGTTGAAATGCAGTCCGAGGCCGGCGCGGCCGGGGCAGTACATGGCTCCTTGACTGCCGGTGCGTTGACCACCACCTTCACGGCCTCACAGGGATTGCTTCTAATGATTCCCAACATGTACAAGATCGCCGGCGAGTTGACACCCACCGTGATCCACGTTGCCGCTCGTTCCATCGCCACCCATGCTCTGTCCATTTTCGGTGACCATTCCGATGTCATGGCCGCCCGCCAAACTGGCTGGGCCTTGCTGTCGTCGGAGTCGGTGCAAGAAGCCCAAGATCTTGCCGTCATCTCACACCTCGCCACGATGGAATCGAGAATTCCATTCCTCCACTTCTTCGACGGTTTTCGCACCTCGCATGAAATGGCCAAGATCGAGGAATTCAGCGAACAGGATCTGCGCCAACTGGTTGACGAGAATCACATCGCCGCTCACCGACTCCGTGCTCTTAACCCGAATCGACCTGTACTGAGAGGCACTGCCCAGAATCCCGACGTTTTTTTTCAGGCGAGGGAGGCAGCAAACCGCTTCTACCAGGATCTTCCCGGGCTGGTGGCCGCCACGATGGATCGGTTCGCCGAAGTCACCGGACGCACCTACCGACCATTCCACTATGACGGTCACCCTGAGGCGGAGACGGTCATGGTCATCATGGGTTCGGGAGCCGGTGCAGCTCGGGAAGCGATCAACCGCCTCGTCTCGGATGGGGAAAAGCTGGGGCTGGTCACGGTCAAGCTGTACCGACCGTTTGACGTCGAAGCCTTCGCAAAAGTTCTGCCGGAGACCACCAAGAAAATAGCGGTTCTCGACCGCACCAAGGAGCCCGGAGCGGTGGGCGAGCCGTTGTATCAGGATGTGGTCGCAGCTCTCGCCGAAGCCGGACGATCGATAGACGTCCGGGGAGGCCGATATGGGCTGTCCTCCAAGGAATTCACCCCCGCAATGGCGGCCGGAGTCTTTTCCGAGGCCTCAGATCCCCAGGGGCGCCGTCATTTCACCGTCGGGATTGTCGACGATGTCACCGGACTCTCGATTAAATACAACCCAGACGCATGGCATGAATCTCCCGCAGTAACCGGAGCAGTATTCCATGGACTCGGGTCGGACGGCACCGTTGGCGCCAATAAGAACTCGGTCAAGATCATCGGAGAGGCCACTGACCTCTACGCACAGGGTTACTTCGTGTATGACTCAAAAAAGGCGGGGTCGAAGACGGTGAGCCACCTGCGGATTTCGAAGGAGCCAATTCAATCCACCTATCTCATCTCCAATCCAAGTTTTGTCGCCATCCACCAGTTCGACTTTCTCGAGAAGGATGACATTCTCGATTCAGCAGCAGAGGGTGCAACCGTTCTTCTCAACAGCCCCCACGACGCCCCGACCACATGGACTCGCCTAACCCGCGAGGCGCAAGCACATATCCGGGAAAAAGAGCTGAAAGTGTGGGCGGTCGACGCCGCCCGCATTGCCCGGGAGGCGGGTCTGGGACGAAGAGTCAACACGGTGCTACAAA
>JBBKXI010000142.1:0-11591 GCA_037969415.1 Acidimicrobiia bacterium
GGTCTCGATGATATTCCCGCAGCCGGAAGCAGCGATGAGACAGTAGAGGCTGATGGGGAGGAATCAGATTCGGATAACGACACCTCGAGCCCGACCATATATGACCAGGATGAGTATGAGTTCGAGAATGACTCGACCGACGAAAAAGACGGTGACGACGCCGATGCAACTGACGAAGATGACGACGCCGGTCAGGATGACGCGACAGACTCGAATCCTGTGTCAGTATCCGACAGCGGCGACTCCGACGACGGGGAAGATGACGATGACGCCGAAGACGATTACTTCAACTACCCGGAAGGCGATGACGACGACGATGACGACGACGACGGTGGGTCGGGTTCGACTCGAAACTGATTGTCCTCGCCACCGGGATCAGACAGGGCTGATCGAAACAGTCAATCGCGCCCCATCGATCTCGACCAGTTCACCGTCCACGTCGGGGAGCAGGACGAAAGACGTCGCCAGCACTTCGGATTGAATCCGGTCGACGTATTCGGTCATTGCATCAATGGCCAATTGATCTGGAGCGTCCCACTTCACCTGGATCCGATCGGTGACGTCGAGTTCCAACCTCCGACGCATGTTCTGGATGTTGCTGATTACCTCGCGGGCGAAGCCTTCTCGAAGCAATTCATCGGTGAGAGCGGTGTCGAGAGCCACTGCAAAGCCGTCTCCCGTCTCGACGAGCATGTTCTCAACTGCTGACCTCTCCACAACGATATCGTCGAGTGTGGTGGTCCGGCCATTGACATCAATCTCCGAGCCGCCGATCAGGGTCTCGATTTGAGATGGTGAAAGTTTGGTAACCAACTCGGCGAATGGTCCCATTCCCTGACCGAGTTCGGGTCCAAGCTTGCGGAAATTCGCCTTCGCTGAGAGGGTCACGAGTTCTGACTCTTCTTCACTGGTAACGACGTTCTTGACATTGAGTTCATCAATGATGATGTCGAGGTGGGCGTCTACGGCAGCGGCGATGGTTGCGTCCCGGGTGAGAACGGTGAGCGTCGACAGAGGTTGGCGGATCCGATGTCCCTCCTTCTTTCGCAGATAGCGTCCAAGGCGGACAATCTCGCGCACGGAGTCCATGGAGGTTTCGAGGTCGGTGTCAATAAGGTCGAGGTCCGCAATCGGATAGTCGCGATGGTGGACGCTTTGCACCGCGGTGGCGTCGTGGCGTGCAATTAGGTCCTGGTATAAGTGTTCGGTGATGAAGGGCAGGACAGGAGCGAGGACGTCATTGAAGGTGGTCAGGACTCCATATAGCGTCGCGAAAGCGGCCAACTTGTCGCTATCGGATTCACCTGATTCTCCTCGGGCCGTCCAGAACCTGCGTCGGGATCGGCGTATGTACCAGTTGGTCAAGTGGTCGATGAATCCCAACACCGGCGGCACTACGTTGTAAAGGAAGTAACCCTCCATTTGAGTGTTGACTTCCTGGATGAGGCTCTGCAGCATCGACAGGATCCAACGGTCCATCTCTCCTCTTTGCGTCGGCTGTGGCGCAGCCTCCAGATCGGCGATGGTGATCCCATCGGCCTCGGCGTAGGTCGTGAAGAAGCTGTAGGTGTTCCAAAGGGGGAGAAGAACGGTTCGAACCACTTCGCCAACCCCATCTTCGGAGAATCGGAGCGGTTCTGCCTTCAGGACCGGCGAGTTGATCAGAAAGGCGCGGAGGGCGTCGGCGCCGAACTTTTCGAAGACTCCGGTGGGGTCGGGATAGTTCTTCAAGCTTTTGGACATCTTCCGTCCATCCTCGGCGAGAATCAGACCGTTGACGACGCAGTTCTCGAAGGCAGGTTTGTCGAACAGGGCGGTGGAAAGAATCATCAGCGTGTAGAACCAACCCCTGGTCTGGTCCAAACCTTCGGCGATAAATTTGGCCGGAAAGGTTGCCTCAAAGCGCTCTTTGTTTTCGAATGGATAGTGCATCTGGCCATATGGCATTGACCCGCTCTCGAACCAACAGTCGAGGACCTCAGGCACCCGGATCATTGCACCACCACAGACCGGGCACTCCCAACCGATTTCGTCAATTATGTGCTTGTGGAGATCGTCGGGACGCTGTCCGCTTAGCGCTTCTAATTCGTCGAGGGAACCGATGGCCATCGTGTGGTCGCACCTGTCACATTCCCACACCGGGATGCATGAGCCCCAGTACCGGTTGCGGCTGATCGCCCAATCGCGGGCGTTAGCGAGCCAATTTCCGAAACGTCGTTCGCCCACATAGTCCGGCACCCAGTGGATTGTGCTGTTGAGTTCGGTTATTCGCTCGCGGAAGGACTCCACGGCAACAAACCAGGTTGGAATCGCCTTGTAGATCAGAGGTGTTCCGGTGCGATAGCAAAACGGATACGAGTGGGTTATTCGCTCCGACTTCACCAGTTTCCCTGATTCTTTGAGCAAACGGATCAGGGTCTTGTCTGCTTCCTTGATGTTTACTCCGGCAACTTCGGGTACTTCCTCTGTGAATTTGCCATCCCAATCGACAGGGTCGACCAACACAGTGATTCCGGAATTTTGGATCGCTAAGAAGTCGGCTTCACCGTATGCGGGAGCCATGTGGACCAGACCGGTCCCCTCATCAAAGGTGATGTCCTCGGATGGGATGATCCTGAAGGCACCCTTGTCACGCTCCTCGCCAAAGTAGTCAAACGGGGGTTCATAGGAAGTCCCGAGTAGGTCCGAACCTTTTGCCGTCGCGATCACATTGCCCGGGTCGAAGAGTGTGTCGACCAGGGCAGTGGCGAGCCAGAAGTGCTCTCCTTCGTGGTCCACTCTTGAATATTCGATTTCCTCACCCACGGCCACGGCCAGGTTGCCTGGAAGCGTCCATGGAGTCGTCGTCCATATTAGAAAGAAATCCCCGGCTTGAACGGGGCCGGAGTCTTCAAGTGCGACAAGTCGAACTGTTATCGAAGGGTCTTCAGTGTCGCGGTAGTCGAGGTTGGCTTCGAAGTTGGATAGCGGAGTTGTCGCACCCCATGAGTACGGCAAAACGTGGCGGTCTTTGTAGATCAGTCCTTTGTCCCACAGTTGTTTGAAAACCCACCAAACGGTTTCCATGAATTCCGGGTCCATGGTCTTGTAGTCGTTTTCAAAATCAACCCAGCGGCCAATTCGTTCGGTAAGAACCTCCCAGTTCTCGGTATTTGCCTCGACCTCGATCCGGCACGCTTCGTTGAATCGGCCAATTCCGTATTCCTGAATCTGTTTCGGGCCGGAGATCCCAATCTTCTTTTCCACTTCCATTTCGACTGGGAGCCCATGGGTATCCCAGCCGAACCGTCTTTCTACCCGGTAGCCGCGCATGGTCCAGTAGCGGGGTACTACGTCCTTGATCACGCCGGCCAGCAGGTTCCCATAATGCGGGCTGCCGGTTGGGAATGGGGGGCCGTCGTAAAAAACATACTCGCGGTCGGCCGGTCGCCGCTTAACTGATTCTTCGAACGCGTTGGTTTTTCGCCAGAAATTGAGGACATCGGCTTCCATCTCGGGGATATCGACCGAAGGGAGAACCCGGGAAAAGGTCGGCTTGTTAGCGGTCAAAAGGATCTTTCGTCGATAGCTGGACATGGGCATGGTAAACGCGCTATCGGCAAACGACATTCCGCCGTATCCGGAAGTTTTTACAGGAGGAGTGAGAATTCTGGGAATCCTGGCGATTAGTCGTCGGTTGTTGGTAGGGTTCCCGTCCTTTAGAGGGAAGAAAATGGCACGAGCGTTAGCCAAATCCACTGTCAATCGATACAAGAAACGTCTACTCGAAGAGGGCGAACGGCTCGACGCCATGGTCGCCGACTATGAGCGCGAACGCGAGGAAGCGCGACAAACGGAATCATCGGCTGATCGCAGCTCCGAACCCGGAAACGCCGAAGCGGGTTCTCTCAAATTCGAGTACGAGAAAGAACTCTCAATCGAACAGAATCTCATCGACCTGAGGTCCAAGGTAGATACGGCGCTTGCTCGCATCGAGGAAGGTGGTTACGGCCTATGCGAGCGTTGTGGCGAGTCGATCCCGATCGCACGGCTCGATGCGTTGCCTTATACAGTCTTGTGTGTTAGCTGTGCCAGCCTGAGGTGAGGCGCAACTACATGACCGCGGTGGCCATCGCCGCGGGAGTTGTCGTAGCCGACCTCCTCACAAAGCGATACGCCGCGATTCATTTTGCTGGCGGCGATGTCGAAGTGATCCCCGGAATCCTCAGCTTCACCTATGTCGAGAATCCCGGGGCTGCTTTTTCCAGTTTCCAGGCGGGAGGGCCATTCCTCGCCCTGGCGGCGGTGGCTGTGCTCGCCTACCTACTATTCATCCTTCGCCACGACCGCCCGGTCCTCGAAGTGGTTGGCTTCGGGTTCGTCATGGGAGGTGCGGCCGGTAATCTCGCTGATCGAATCTTCCGGGCCGAATCCTTCCTTGACGGGAAGGTAATCGATTGGATCGACCTGTGGATCATTCCCACTTTCAATCTGGCAGACACCGCAATCACCGTTGCGGTCGTGATTCTGGTCATTGACGCATGGCGTCGACGTTGAACCTTGTCGTTCCGGCCATCCTCGATGGCGAACGTCTCGACAAATCGCTTGCCGTTCTTCTAGATGTAAGCCGAGCCGTCTCTCGACTGATGATCGATGCCGGGGTGACCGTGGAAGGGGCGGCCGGCAAACCAAACACCCGCGTCCGCGATGGCCAGACAATCCAGACGCCTCCGCCGCCCGTGCCCGAACAGCTTGCTCCCGAGGACGTCGAATTCGCTATCGCCTACGAGGATGACCATGTGTTGGTGGTGAACAAACCGCCCGGTCTCGTCGTGCATCCCGGTGCGGGTCAGCGAACTGGAACTCTTGCCGCGGGTCTTCTCTTCAGATATCCAGAGGTTCGTGGGGTGGGCACCCCCGGTCGGTGGGGGTTGATACACCGGCTCGACAAGGACACTTCTGGCGCTTTGCTCGTTGCGCGTGATCAGGAGTCATTCGACTCACTCACCGCCATGCTTCGTTCCCGCGATATCAAGCGGGAGTATCTGGCGTTGGTTGACGGCGTCATGTCTCCGCCGACAGGAACGATCGATGCCGCGATCGGGCGTGATCCCTCGAGTCCGACCCGCCGAACCATTACACGGGAAGGTAAGCCGGCACGGACCCATTACCGGGTTGTCCGGAATTACGACGATCTCGATGTTGCCCTCGTCGATGTGACTTTGGAGACTGGAAGGACACATCAGATTCGAGTGCACTTCCTCGCGATCGGGCACCCCTTGGTAGGAGATCCGACATATAACGCCACGCCGACGGGGTTCCGGAGCCCTCGTGTCTTTCTTCACGCTGGTCGACTTACTTTCAAACACCCAATCACCGGAGAGAACACAATCGCCGAAGCCCCATTGCCTCATGACCTGGCGTCGATTCTCAGCCAGCTGGACAACTCGGACAATGGGTAAACCCTGGCCCGCTCTACCGTTCTCGTCGTGAGCAGCGAATCAGCCACCACCGCCCCGGTCTGTTACCGGCACCCGGATCGCAGCACTCTTCTGTCGTGTAGCAGATGCGGCAAGCCGATCTGCTCTGAGTGTTCAGTCGATGCCGCCGTTGGCCAACGCTGTGTCGAGTGCGTTCGCGCCGAAGGTACCCAGAAGATCATTCCGGCCCGGTCCCGTCTGACCAAGCGTGCACTAGCCCCGGTCACCGTGGGCCTGATTGCAGTAACGGGCGCTGTTTTTGTCCTGGGTTTCTTCGGCTTAAACGATTGGCTGTTCGAAACTCTCGGGCAGATCAACATATACATTGCCGATGGGCAGTGGTGGAGGATATTCACAGCTGCGTTGCTCCATGCTTCGGTGACCCATGTCCTGTTCAACATGTGGGCGCTTTGGGTTTTGGGCCCACAGGTGGAGGGAGACTTCGGTGCGTGGCCCTTCCTTGCTCTCTATCTGGCTTCAGCGGGAGTGGGAGGCGCTGTTTTCTATCACCTGGCCGGTCCGTTCGCGGCGGCAGTCGGGGCGTCGGGTGCTATATTTGGACTCTTTGGCCTTTGGCTAAATCAGGGATTGCGGAGACGTAACACCGTTCAAGGTCGGGCGATCCTTTCCCAGATGGGGTTCCTGCTGTTGATCAACCTGGCCCTACCGTTTCTGATTCCTGGAATTGGATGGCAGGCACATCTCGGTGGCTTCATCGCCGGGTTCCTGATAAGCGAAGCATGGTCACGGATCCGGGGGCCGCAGACGAACCTATATCGAACTCTGGTTGGTGTCGGTGTCGCCGTTCTTGCCGTAATTACCGTACTGTGATCCGCGACCGGTAGCGGCCGGCGAACTGCTATGTTCGAGAAACTACAGCCATGTAACTTTTAAGAGTTTTAGATCGTGTCGTTTGCCCATCTCCATCTTCATACCGAATACTCGATGCTCGATGGCGCCGCCCGGATCTCTGACGTGGTTGAGGCCGCGGTCCGTGACAACCAGCCGGCTATTGCAATTACCGACCACGGGGTTATGTACGGAGTCGTCGACTTCGTAAAAGCGGCGAAGTCCGCCGGTATCAAACCCATAATCGGGATTGAGGCGTATTTCACTGACGGTGGGCGCCGTGACCGTCCGGTCGGAGATGCCAACAAAAGATTTCATATGAATCTGTTGGCGGAGAATGAAGTCGGATACCGCAACTTGCTTCAACTGAGCTCCCGGGCGTACCTCGAAGGGTATTACTACAAACCGCGGATGGATTGGGAACTGCTTAGTGAGCACGCCGAGGGAGTCATCGCCACATCGGGTTGTCTCGGAGGATTGGTTCCACAACTATTGGCACCGGATGCCGGTGAAGAAGGTAACAAGGGCCAGGTCCGCGATTTTGGGGCCGCTCTGGCTGCGGCCGGACGATTCCAGGACATATTTGGGAAGGACAATTTCTTCATCGAATTGCAGGACCATGGGATCGAGGCCCAAAGGCGAGTGATGCCCGATCTAGTGGAGATTTCAAAGAAGATCGGCGCCCCGCTCCTGGCCACCAACGACGCTCATTACACAAGACGCAGCGAGCACGAGACCCATGACGTGTTGCTCTGCATCCAAACCGGGTCCTTGCGCAACGAAGCGAACCGGTTGCGTTTTGAAGGCAGCGAGCACTATTTGAAGACTGCTGCCGAGATGCGTCAGTTGTTCGGCGCAGACGACTATCCCGCAGCATGTGACAACACACTCTGGATTGCAGAGCGGGCCAATGTCGAACTCGAGTTCGACAAAATTCTTCTACCTCATTTCACAGTTCCGTCCGGTGAGACCGAAGTCAGCTATTTGCGTCATCTCGTGGAAAACGGAGTCACCGAACGCTACGGAAGCCAGCCCGGTGAGCAGGTTCTGGAAAGGGTCGAGCATGAACTCAAGATCATCGAAAACATGGGGTTCCCCGCCTACTTTCTCATAGTTTGGGACCTGATGCGCCATGCTCGCGACAACCAAATTCGCGTGGGACCGGGGCGGGGATCAGCGGCGGGTTCGATCGTGTCGTACGTGTTACGGATCACCGACATCGAGCCGCTTCGATACGGTCTGATTTTTGAGAGGTTCCTCAATCCAGGTCGGGTCCAAATGCCCGATATCGACATGGACTTCGACGAGCGGTACCGGGGCGAGATGATCCGTTACGCCACGGAGAAGTACGGCGCTGACCGTGTGGCGCAGATTGTCACTTTTTCCACGATCAAAGGTAAACAGGCGGTACGAGATGCAGCCAGGGTTCTCGGACATCCGTATGGGCTCGGCGATCGGATCGCCAAAGAGATGCCAGCCTCGATACTTGGTAAAGACCCGACCCTCTCCCAGGTGCTTGATCAACCCGACAACGATGCCGAAGGTGAAGTCAAGGATTGGTATGCCAACGCTCAAGGTCTCCGCAGCCTTATCGAGGCGGACCCTGGCGCTGCTGAGATTGTGGCCGCAGCCCGGGGCCTCGAAGGGCTTCGCCGTCAGGACAGCATCCATGCGGCCGCAGTTGTAATCGCCCCTGAACCGGTGACCAACATCGTGCCGGTGCAACGTAAGGGCCTCGATGCGGAGATTGTCACTCAGTACGAAATGCATGGAGTGGAGAGCCTCGGCCTTCTCAAAATGGACTTCCTGGGTCTTCGGAACCTATCCATAATCGAACGATGTCTCGAACTCGTCGAGTTGAGTTCGGGCATCAGGCCAGACATCGACAACGTTCCCCTCGATGATGAGAAAACTTTCGAGCTGCTGCGGGCGGCAGACACGATTGGAGTCTTCCAACTCGAAGGATCGGCGATGAGGTCTCTGATCAGATCGCTCCAGCCCGACTCATTCAACGATGTCATCGCTCTGGTCGCCCTCTACCGCCCGGGTCCGATGGGGGCGAAAATGCACACGCTCTACGCCGATCGCAAGAACGGCCGTGAGGCCATTGAAGAACTACATCCCGATGTCACTGACATCCTCGCCGACACCTATCAGATCATGGTCTATCAAGAACAGGTGATGCAGGTCGCTCAGAAGATGGCCGGCTACTCAATGGCCGACGCTGAGCAGTTCCGCAAGGCAATGGGAAAAAAGATCAAGTCGGTCATGGCCGCCGAAGAGGAGAAATTCGTCAGCGGTTGTGTGGAGCAGGGCCATCCCGAGCATGTCGGTCGTGAACTGTTTGAGCTTATTGGACATTTTGCCGGGTACGGCTTCAACAAATCGCATAGTGCCGGGTATGGATATGTCGCCTTTCAGACCGCCTATCTCAAAGCCCACCATCCGGCCGAATATCTGGCTGCCTTACTCACTGCGACGAAGTCGAATAAAGACCGGACTGCCATGTATCTCAACGACTGCCGGCAGCACGGGATAGAAGTTCTGGTCCCTGATGTCAATGAGTCCCACTCCGACTTCACGGTCCATGAGGGGCGGATTCGTTTCGGCCTGTCGGCCATCCGCAACGTTGGGGAAGGGGCTGTCGAGAAGATCGTCGAAGCTCGTCAAGGGGTCCCGTTTGAGTCTTTCCTCGATTTCGTCAACCGGGTCGATCCGTCAGCGTTGAACAAGAGGTCTGTTGAATCGCTAATCAAGGCCGGCGCCTTCGATGGTCTGGGCGACACCCGTAAAGGGTTAATGCTGGTCCATGAGCAGATTCTCGACGCCACGTTGGAACGCCGGCGCAACGAAGAGATGGGCCAGTACTCATTGTTTGCGGAGAGGTCGGGCACGACCGAAACCGAGAAGTTCGACATCCCCGATCAGTCCTGGCCACAAAAGATTCGCCTCGGGTTCGAAAAAGAAATGCTCGGGCTCTATGTGTCGGATCATCCGTTGCTCACTGTCGGGTCGTCTCTGGTGGCCGCAACGACATGCGCGATAACCGACCTTGTCGAGCAACCCGACAAAACGCGGGCGACGATCGGAGGGCTGGTCGGTGCAATCACCCGTCGGTGGACCCGCAACGGCGAGCCAATGATCTTCTTCCAACTCGAGGGTCTGGAAGGATCGGTTGAGGTGTTGACCTTCCCGAAGACCGTGAAGGACTACGGACATCTGGTGGTCGAGGATGCGGTGGTACTGGTGAATGGCAACATCGACAACCGGGGCGATGATGTCAAGTTTGTCGGACGAGAGCTAAAAGAGTTGGAGATCCGCGATGATTCAACGATCCGGCTCCGGGTGCCCGCCTCCCGGCTAACCCCCGAAATCGTTTCCCAGCTGAAGCTGATTCTGGCCAACCACCCAGGATCGTCGGGTGTATTTCTTCACATGACAAACGACGGTTCCGAGAAGGTGATGAAACTGGCGGATTCGCACCGGGTTGAGCCCCGGTCCGCTTTAATGGCCGAACTCAAGGAACTGCTCGGTCCCAAGGCGATTCTTTAGCGTCGTTCTCCAAAAATGTTGCGTTTGGCAACCTGCACCAACGTAACTGACCGGCCATGTTTCCGGCCAAGCAGGTAGGCACCGGTCGCGATTCCGGCCGTGGCGGCACCTACGGAACTCATGGCGACTGCCCGTTTGGTTTTTCTGGCAAAGATGACAACCGGCCATCCCCGCTCGTGGGCTACCTCCTCGAGTGGACCATCAGGGTTGACCGCCACTGGATGTCCTACCAACTCCATCATGGGAAGGTCGGACAAAGCGTCTGAATAGGCGTAACACCGCTCCATGTCGTACCCACGCTCCGAGGCCAATTTTTCTATCGCTTCTGCCTTGCCCCGACCATACATGAACGGACCATCGAGTTCGCCTGTGTAATGCCCGTCGACAACCTTCCCGCTGGTGCCGAGGCCCCCTTCCATATTCAAGGCACGGGCCAGGGGCTCAACGATCACCGTTGGTGACGCCGACACAATCCAGGTGTCACGGCCCGCATCGCGATGCATTTTGAGTAGCTTCTTTGATTCCGGTCGCACCTGGGCCACGAGTTTGGGGAGGACCGCGGTCGCCAGGGTGTCCATCGCATCGGCCGACGTGCCTTCAATGCCGGAAAGGAAGGCGGACCGTGTGTCATCGGAGGCACCACCACGATCGCCCAGAATCAAGAATCCCAAAGCCGCCTTCGCCCAATTGGAGATGTCTTTGTTGGTTGCCAGACCCTGCTTCCAGGCTTCGACGCCGATTGGAAACACCGAAGCTCCCGAGATCAGGGTGCGATCAAGGTCAAAGAAGGCTGCGGAGACACTCATGATGGCCCCAGTCTACGGCTCCACGGGAATTGCCAGATCTGTAAACGGGAACTCGGTCGAGTTACGGATCAGGCCCTCCAAGCTGTCGAGGTCGGTCGGCGGATGGGCAACCCAAGGAATGGCGACCACACGCGCTTGATTGACCGCGGCGAACTCTGTCCGTGTGTCGGTCTGACGAAGACTTTCCGCACCCCACCGTTTCAGATTCTCGACAAGTTCCTGTGGGGCTGTGGTCGGCGGTTTTGCTCCGATCCAGCTATGGGGAAGAGTGCGATTGAAAAGGACGGCAATGGGATCGTTGGCCACTTCCGGCAGCTCCCGGAAGAATCGTGCGGCTTCGGCGACCGGGGCAGGATCAGCCGTGGTGACTACCAGAATTGCTGAGGATGAAAACACAGACTCGATCTGTCGGCCACGGTTGGCGACACCGTCGTATGTCGTTCTTAAATCGAGCAGAAACTCTGCCACCCGCTCCAAGAGGTCATTGCCAAGTACCGAATCAGCAATCCGAAGGATGGGCCGTCCGGCGCGGGTGTACAAGAACCTTCTCCCCGGAAGGGGGCCCCCGGTGAGCCATCTGAGCAGCTTGCCACCCACGAGTTCGGCCATCTGCGCCGGGGCCGTGAAGAAATCGATGCCGCCCGCCGATGGGGGAGTGTCGACCACCACGAGGTCCCACGCCAGGGCTTCGACGAAGGTGACGGCCTGGTCTGCCGCCGCGTATGACTGCGAGGCCGGGAAATGCTCACTTGCTGCGATGAAAAACTCATTGTTGACAAGTCGCTCGGCCACTTCGGGTTCAGCGTGGCGGACTGCAACAGATTGCCAGGAATGGGAGGCGTCGAGCATCGCAGCCCAGAGATTGGGTTCATCCGGATGTGGCTGTGGCTCATAGCCCAGGTCTGCGGTACCCAATGCCGACGCG
>JBBKXI010000143.1:0-4969 GCA_037969415.1 Acidimicrobiia bacterium
TCAACCGTGATCAGCACGTTGGCGTTGATGACGCGGTCGCCTCCTTCGCCCTCTGGCCACAACTCGACCCCGAAAACCCCGGCACCGTCTTCCGACCGCAACACCGCGGTGAATCCGCCGAAGAACTCGGCTAAGCACTGCGTGCCCAGACCCTCATCATTAAAAGCGTACTTAACGCCGTCGATGGTGACCACCGCCGTCGAAACATCGCCCCCGGTCTCCCCCCCGTCCTCCGGCTGCGGGGATTCCGGATTTGGTTCCGATGATTCTGATGCGCCGCTTGCTGCGGTGGTTTCCGGAGGTTGACTTTCCGAACTCCCGCCGCCGCATGCTGCCGCTACGAGAACCACCGCTAGAAATGCTCCGATAATCCTTAAGTTTTTGTGCATTTGCCATCTCCGCCGACATAGTTGGTTGAATCCTGGTGATTGTTCCATCCTCCCCTAAACAATCGCTCAACAGGTAGGTGCCGAGGTCAATTGATTGAGGCATGGTTTGACTGCCTGATACCATCCCACCCGCGATCGTGATGCGCCTCCATGACGTCCAGCGCTGCGCCAACAGAGAACCACGCTGTCGGATCGTGGGTTCCGGTCCAGTCGAATTGGGATTGAAACCGCGATTGATCTCCGGGCCAGCCATCGTTGTATCCATGGCTCACGATCGCTGCATATGTTTGATCACGATGTCGCGGCGCCACGTACAGAAAGCCCGACCCCTTGGGTGCACACATCCAGTTGTGACAATTTGCCGTGTAAAACGACGCTCCAAGACCCGATACATCGACCGGAATCATCCCCGGTGCATGGGCACCGTCTACCAGCACCGGAATTTCCGGTTCAAGGGCGTTGACGACATCCTCGACCGGGAAGACCAACCCGGTCGGTGACGTCACGTGATCGAGTACTACGAGTGCCGTCTCCTCCGAAACGCGACTGAGAATGGCGGTGACAATCGACGATTGGTCGATCACCGGGAGCGGAATGTCGACGGTGACCACTTGCGCGGATGCCTTTCGGGCACTCACCGCTACGGCATTGTTGCACGCGTTGTATCCGTGGTTCGTCACCAGAATCTCGGAGCCGGGTGCGATCCGATCTTCCATCGACCTGAGCACCGAATTGACTCCATATGTGGCATTGGGGACCAACACCACTCCCCCACTGTCGGCGCCGACAAACCGGGCGATCGCATCTCTCGATTCTTCCAGGGCTGGTTGGTAAGTCTCGAGCATGAATGAAACAGGATTGGTCTCCATGAGCTGCCGCCAATGGTCTTGAATTGCCAAAGCCTCAATTGGAGTTGCGCCGAATGAACCGTGATTGAGATGGGTTACTTCCGGGTCGAGCCTCCATGTGGCCATTTAGCCACCTATTGCCGTGTTGTGAAGTTGCCAGATCTCTTCTCCATCTTCATCCACTTCTCTGGAGTTATCGAAATCCAGAGAATGTGCCACCCCTTGTGACGCTCGATGGTCGGGGTGGATATGAGCAGTAAATAAACTCATGCCTTGGTCGCTAAACCACGTGATCATCCGGGAAGATGCCTCCACCGCGATGCCCCGCCCCTGCGATTTCAGTCCGACGACCCAGGCAACGTCCGCGTTGAGGCCGATGACTGTGGCTTGGACGAATCCCACGACAGGTCCGTTGCGCCCGAGGCGTAGGATCCAGTTAAACCATTCCTCGTTTTCGACATCGTTCCCAGCGACTTGGAATTCGTACCGTTCAGTGAGTTGTTCGAGGGTAGGAGGAAGACCTCCAATGAATTCGTAAAGTGCATCGTCACTGAGAACACTCACCATCTCGACTGCATGTCCCACGCGCAAAGGCTCGAGGACGAGCCGATCCGTGGTCAATTCCGGAATTGCATCGTTCACGCCTCGAAATCTAATGATCCACCTCTCCAACGAGAACAACCCGGTTGCCGATTCGCCAGGCTCTCCAACAGTAAAGTCGAATGGTGCCTCCCACCAACAGTTTCGGCCAGCCCATTGGATCAGGATTAGGTGATTGGGTTCCACCACCGACCTTCGAGCCTGTTGTTCTCAAGGGCAACCATGTGATCCTGGAGCCAATGGTCGCCGGCGATGGCCAATTGTTGTTTGAAGCGCTTGGCACCGAACCGGAGTCCTCGTGGACATACATGAGTTTTGGCCCCTTCGCCGACGCCGCTGGAATTGAAAAGACCGTGGTTGCGATGTTGGCGAAGGATGATTGGTCACCGTATATCGTGGAGGTCGACGGGCGGGTGCACGGACTTCTCGCCTATCTTCGAATCGACAACCCGGGTGGGGTAATAGAAATCGGATCTATCGTCTTTGACTCTTCGATACAACGCACAACCGCCACCACCGAGGCAATCTTCTTGTTGATCGATCATGCGTTTGAGAGTGGATATCGGCGTGTCGAGTGGAAATGTGACGACCTGAACGCTCCTTCGATGAAGGCGGCGGAGCGATTCGGGTTCACGTATGAGGGAACATTCCGCCAGGCGACCCATTACAAAGGACGCAATCGCGACACCGCCTGGTTCGCGATCGTGGATGCCGATTGGCCAGAAATTCGGGACAGTTTCAAGAAGTGGTTGTCCGCTGACAACTTTGATAGCTCGGGGAGACAAAAAGCCACGCTCCGACAAATCCGGGATCGGTCTAGATCGAACTGATTGCGAGACTGAGATCCCGGGCTATCATTGTTCTGTGATGAAAATGAAGCGCTCCGACCTTCTCCTCCTTATGTAGGGCGACGCATCTTTTTCGTGCTCGCCCGCCCCCGGTCCGGGGGCTTTTTCTTTTCCCGGACACTCTCAACATCATCTCCATTCAAATACCCCGGAGCGCCAAATGATCCCGTCCCCCCAACAATCATCCAATATGCCATTCCATCGATATCAGCCTTATCGACCGCTGATTCTCAAAGATCGGACCTGGCCCGATCGGATGATCGAGAGAGCGCCTCGGTGGTGTTCGGTTGACCTGCGGGACGGGAATCAGGCGCTAATTGAGCCCATGGACCCGGCGCGGAAACTCAGGATGTTTGAGGAGTTGGTTCGAATCGGATTCAAGGAAATCGAGGTCGGGTTTCCTGCCGCAAGCCAGCCCGACTTTGACTTCATCCGACAACTCATTGACGAAGACCGGATTCCCGAAGACGTGACAATCCAGGTCTTAAGCCAGAGTCGCGACGAGCTCATCGAAAGAACATATGACTCCATTCAGGGGGCACCGTCAGCGATCGTCCACTTTTACAATTCGACAAATCCGTTGCAACGAGAAGTCGTCTTCGGCCTCGATGAAGAAGGCATAGAAGAAATCGCGGTAAACGCTGCCAAGCTCTGCCGCAAGCTCGAGGAATCGGCAGGCGACACCGTTATCCGATATGAATACTCCCCCGAGAGTTTCACGTTGACCGAACCCGACTACGCGCTTCAGGTATGCCATGCGGTGATGGATGTGGTCGAGCCGGACGCCGAGAACCCGATAATTCTCAATTTGCCTGCCACGGTCGAGTGCTATTCGCCGAACATCTACGGTGACGTCATCGAATGGTTCATCAGATCAGTCAACAACCGCGACTCTGTGATCGTCAGCCTTCACCCCCACAACGACCGGGGTACCGCCGTAGCCGCGGCTGAGTTCGGAGTTATGGCCGGGGCCGATCGGGTGGAGGGGACTCTCTTCGGCAATGGCGAGCGCACCGGGAACGTCGACATCATCAACCTGGCGATGAACCTCTTCGCTAACGGTGTCGATCCCGAACTGGATGTGAGTGACATCGATAGTCTCCGGAGAGTTGCCGAATATTGCAACAGACTTCCGGTCCATCCCCGCCACCCATACGCAGGAGACCTGGTCTACACCGCCTTCTCTGGTTCACACCAGGACGCAATCAAAAAGGGATTCGCGGCCCTGCCTGGGGATTACGAGGCGTGGGCAGTCCCCTACCTCCCGATCGATCCGAAACATGTGGGGCGGAGCTACGAAGCGGTTATCCGGGTCAACTCGCAGTCAGGGAAAGGTGGTGTCGCCTATCTGATGAAGGAAGAGCACGGTTTCGATCTTCCACGCCGTCTCCAGATTGAGTTTTCCAGGACAATCCAGCACATCACCGAGGACAGCGGTACCGAGATCTCAGCAGACTCGATGTGGCAGGCGTTCCAGAATGAGTATTTTCCGGCGACCGCAATGTTCCGGCTCCGAAGCCACGAACTTCGAACCAGTGCCACTGAGGAAGGAAACCGAACCACAGTGGACGCCACCGTCGAATCTCAGGGTGTCCCGGTCACGGTGTACGGTGAAGGCGCAGGGCCTGTAGAGGCGTTCGTCAGGGCGTTACGGGCCGAATTCATCGAATCGTTTGATGTGGTCGACTATTCCGAACACGCCATCGGTTCCGGGGCCAACGCCCGAGCGGTCGCTTACGTTGAGAGTTCGACCGAATCCGGGGAGCCCCGATGGGGTATCGGTGTGGATGAAAACATCACTACCGCTTCGGTCCTGGCGGTACTGGGCGCTCTCGATCGTCACATGCGATGACCGTCCCGCCCGCCGTAGAGTCTTCATGATGAAAGCCAAATTTCAGATCACGGTGAATTGCTTCAATCCCGACTTACTTGCTCGGTTCTGGGCCGAGGCACTCCACTACAACCTCCAGGAGCCGCCGGATGGGTCGCCGTCGTGGGCCGACTATTGGCGGAAAATCGGAGTGCCTGAGGACGAGCTCGAAGATGGATATGACCGCATCATCGATCCCGATGGAAATGGCCCCGGAATCTGGTTTATGAAACGACCGGAACCCAAGACCGGCATCAATCGTCTTCATTTCGACCTCCTGGTTGGAGGAGGCCGGAAACTCCCGATCGATGAGCGAATTGCCAACGTCGATGCCGAAGTGGCCCGTCTCGAAGCGATTGGCGCCCGAGTTCATAAGCGTATCCGGAGTCCGGAAGTCGACCACTACTCCGTGGC
>JBBKXI010000144.1:0-6782 GCA_037969415.1 Acidimicrobiia bacterium
TCGTTGTTCCACTCGATTCGCCAGGGTGCCAAAAACCACCAGAGCCGGAACGCACACAATCAGCGCAATTGGAATGTCGATCCACCATGGAATTCCAAAGGGCTGGAAGCCATCTCCGAAACCTAAGGCGACGGAAAGAATCCCGAGACCGGTCAGCCCGGTGATGCCGATAAGTCCCAGCTTGGCAAGCCCCAACCGTGCGAGTCGGGCACCGGTTAGCCGGGGCAGGGCGTAATAGATGCCTCCGGTGAGCGTGGTTACGGCGAAACCGAGGATGAGTGCGGTGTTGGCCATCAACTCAATACGCCCGAACGAAACCGGTGACTGGTCGGGGAATCGAAGCGACAAAAGAGAAAAGAGGGCAAGGATCCCGCCCAGCACCAGATACCCTGCGCCAATGAGGAAATGGGACACTGCAACTTGATCTTCTTCGGCGCCGCCGCCGAGAAGGGCTCGGATGTCGGATGATCGGCTCGTCGCCACTCTCAGTCCTCGTCTATAAAACCGGTCGGGCGGGAGCATACCTAGTTCCTGTGGACGTTCAGCATTTGTTGCTGACTTTCGCAAAATGCCATCGCTGAGTTCCATCTCACGACCCGTGGTGTGGTAGAAACAATTGAACAACAGATGAACGCGCCCGGAACACCTAAAACATGTATCGACTAGCAGAACTCAGTGAAGGCCGCCGGAAGAGTATCGGATGGTCGCTGCTCGCTTTGGGGACGGCGCTCCTAGCGGTAGCGATTTGGTGGATTCACTTCTCGAGTTTCCCCTTGACCGAGGTAGTCGACAGTGTCGAGCAGCCAGTGGTACTTAGTTCCTTCAATTGGGTCCCACGAGGTTGGTTCTGGAAGGGTCTCGGTTATCTCTCCGCGTTTGCAGCCAGCCAGATGATGTTGGCGGGTGCTGCTTTTATTTTCATGCTCAACCAGAAACTCACATGGTCCCGCGCTCTGTTCGGGGCTTTCCTCGCCTGGATCGAATTGGTCCTTCTTTTTGGGATTGTCCCCTCCGAGTGGCTCAACCTGGCACAAACCGATCTTGACTGGTCGACCCAACGGATCGCTTTCACAGTCCCGCCCGCGTTGGTCTTGGGTAATCAGCTCGATATCAGCTGGGCCGTTTTCAAAGACACGATTTCCACCGTATGGCATCTGGCGATGATTCCGGCTGTTGCAATTTTCGCACTTGAAGTCCAGAAGATGTATGACGGCCGGCCCGCATCAGCGGAGAAGCCGGAGAAACGGTCTCCCTACGGGCGTCCACTGGTCAAAGGGGATGTCTGATGCCCAAAGGGGTGGTCGATGAGACTCCACCGTTTCGAGACGATTACCAGCTGGCTTTGGTCGATGGCGATTACTTCACCGACAAGTTGCGACCGAAGCAGTTTCTCCATATCGACCAGTCAGAGTGCATTCTGTGCGAAGGTTGCGTCGATATCTGTCCATGGAAGTGCATCTTCTATCTGTCCTTCGAGGCGATTGACGAAGCGATCAATGTCGATAACCCGGCCGATGACGACCAAAATTATGGCTTCTTTGTCGTCGACGAGGATGAATGCACCAGGTGCCAACTTTGTATCGATCGATGCCCGACGGGTGTCATCTCGTTGGGCAAATTTGAAGGTTCACTCGCGGACCAGGCAGTTGAGCTCGGCCTCGACCGACGGCCGTGGGATTTTGACACAGGCCAACGCGACTCGAAGAATGGATATTCATATGGGATGCGTTGGTAGGAGACAGCATGGCTGAGGGAAAAACAAGTCTCAAGGAAAAGGTCAACGAGACCAAGGACAAACTGTGGGGTAGCCAGGTTATGGAGGCGATCCTCCGGCCCGGTTCGCCATTCAAGAAGGCTTACTCGGACAGTCCCCGTAACCGTTCCTATGTGGTGATGAACAACGTTCTCTATCACCTTCATCCGGTGAAGGTGAAACGACATGGGGTCAAGCTCTCTTATACCCTTTGTTTGGGCGGGCTCAGTTTCTTCCTTTTCATTCTGCTCACGATCACCGGCATATTCCTGATGTTCTATTACACCCCGAGTGCAGAAGCCGCTTACTCCGATGTCCAGGCGCTTTCGACGAATATCGCGTTCGGTTCGCTGGTGAGAAACATGCACCGATGGGGTGCGCACCTGATGGTGTTGTCGGTATTTCTCCACATGAGCCGGGTGTTCTACCACGGTGCCTACAAGCCTCCCCGGGAGTTCAACTGGATAGTCGGAGTCGTCCTGCTTCTCTTGACCCTGCTTCTGTCTTTCTCCGGTTATCTGCTCCCATGGGACCAGTTGGCCCTCTGGGCCGTAACCGTCGGCAGCAACATGGCGTCCTTCGTTCCGGTAATCGGGGCGCAGGTCAAATTCGGTTTGCTCGCTGGCGTCGAGGTCACGGCTGCCACGTTGCTCCGTTTCTATGTGCTCCATGTCTTGTTCTTTCCGTTCATTATCGTCATATTCATGGCTGTCCACTTCTGGCGCGTCCGCAAGGACGGCGGAATCTCAGGACCGTTGTAAGGAGAACCTATGGCTGAGATACCCGAAGACCTCCTGAGACGATCGGCCGAAGCCAGGGCAAAGGCCCTCGGCGTGCCTGTAGAAGATGTTCTCGCCGAAATGACCGGTGAGGGACCACCCGTGGTCGTTCCGCAAAACGAGACTCCCGCCGAAACCTCGCCGGAGGCCGCGACAGAAACGGTCGAGGCGGAGGTTCCCTCCCACGAGGTGGAGGAAGTGCCACCGGAGGGCGAGGAGGCTGTGGAGAGTCCAGAGATTGTCTCCGACGCCGACCAGGACATCCTCCCTGAGGAACCCAAAGAGGCCGAGTATGCCGACGATCCCGACCCCGACCCGGTGCCTCCGGCCCAACCCGGTGAAGTTCATAATGACGGCGCGTCCGATGAAGCTGAGCTAGAACCCGCCGCCGCTGCGACAGCCATCGCCGTCGCCGACCGTCCTGAAGAGTCGCCGGGACCCGAATCAAACGGTGCAGCTAACGGATCGGGGAACGGCAAAGTGGCTTCGTTGGTCAGCCCGCGGCCCACAGTCCCACCGGCCGGAACACCCGAGGGGGTTCGGACCCAACGGCTGCTAACCGTCGTCAAGGCACGAGCAATTCAGAATGTCAAGGCTGAGCCCACAGACAAAGTGAACACCTGGCCGCATCTGATGCTGATGGAGTTCGGGGCATTGCTGGCCATCACGGGGTTGTTGGTAATCATGTCAATTGTGATCCATTCGCCGTTGCTCGACCCAGCCAACTTCAACGCCACGCCCAACCCTTCTAAAGCACCGTGGTACTTCCTCGGCCTTCAGGAATTGCTCTCTTACTTCGACCCACAAATCGCCGGGGTGATGGTGCCCACCTTCACCGGTATGGCTTTCTTCATGGCGGTGCCGTTTCTTGACAAGAATCCTTCGACCCGACCCTCCGATAGGAAGTTTGCCATTGCCCTCTTCTCCATTTTCATGGCCGGTGCGGCGACGCTGACCATCATCGGGGTCCTTTTCCGGGGCCAGGGATTCAACTTCACCTATCCGTGGAGGGACGGGATCTTCTTTGACGACCTCAAAGATTGGATACACTTCGAATGAGCGCCGAGAACCTGATCCTCATCGGCGTTGCATTAGTTGCTGTTCTTGGTGCAATCGGTGCATTCACAGTCGCCTTCAAACGGTCCCAACCAGAGCCAGATCCCCTCGAAGGTCTGTCCAAAGAAACCAGGACAGCGGATCGTTCCATGGCCGGCGTCAGAGTCGAGCCCATCGACACCCCTCCACAAATGGCCGGCGACTTCGAAGAGGTTGATGCGACCGAAGAAGCCAATGTCGAGATCGAGGAACAAGTCGAGGTGCCATCGACGGTCTCGGTAGTCCATGAGACGCGTGTGGTGGAGGTATCGGTTGAAGAGGCCGGTGTTACCCGTCGCCAGTTTTTCAACCGGGCGATCACCGGTACGTTTGGGGCCTTCCTCGGGTTCTTTGGTCTCTATTCTTTGGCTTTCCTCTGGCCCAAGCTGAGCGGTGGTTTCGGTGCCGACATCAACGCCGGCCCGATTTCCGACCTGGTGTCGCAATTGACCACGTCAGATGGTGCGATTCTTCCGCTGTTCGTGCCCGAGGCCCGCGCATATATTGTGCCCGCGCCAGCCAACCTCAGCGAGGAATTTCAAGGCAAGAATGTCGATGCCGGCGGCATGATGGCCCTTTTTCAGCGTTGCGTCCATCTCGGATGCCGGGTTCCCTGGTGTGGCCCATCACAGGGGTTCGAGTGCCCCTGCCACGGGTCGAAATACAATGCGATCGGGGAATACTTTGCCGGGCCTGCTCCCCGGAATCTCGACCGTTTCGAGGTCGAAGTCGATGGGAACAACTTCATCATCAAAACCGGAGCGATTTTCCAGAGCCCTCGTGCCCCGTCTCTCTCGGTTCCCTTTCCGCAGGGTCCCAGTTGTATCGGTGTCACCGCCTCAGGGGAAGAAGCGTGACCGGAAGCGTAATTACTGTCATTGCGGTGGTCGCCGGGATTGCCTGGCTCGCCGTACTCGGTGTTCAGGCCGTGCGAAATCGCGGATCTGAAGAGATCGCACCCAACCTGTCGCCGGGAATTACCAACGCCGAGTTGGAGACCCGGCGATTGGAGACCGGGCAGAAGGCCGCCATCGCGTTCTCAGCCTTTCTCGCGATTTCACTACCGCTCTATTTCCTGGGTGAACAGGATCGTCAGGACTCATTTGTTGAGGAGTTCGCCGCTGAGTCGGTAACCCGCGGTGAGCACCTTGTCAAGGAATTCGCGTGTTTCAGCTGCCACGGCCCCGGGGGTTCTGGCGGCGTGGCCCCATATATCGAGAAACGTTCCGGGGTGACGGTGCAGTGGTTTGCACCCTCGATCGACGACGTCTTCTTTCGCTATGACGAGAACGAGATCAACTTCTGGGTTACCTTCGGTAGAGGTAACACGCCGATGCCCGCCTGGGGTTTGGCCGGAGGTGGTCCCCTGAATGAGGCCCAGGTGGTTGACGTTGTCAACTATCTCGCGACCATCCAAATTACCCAGCCGGCGGTGTTGGAGGAACTCGATCCTGCCGTCAGCACCCAGCTAGCGGACCTGGAAGCTGCTGACACGACAGTTGCGGCCGCAGTGTTGAAGCAGAGGCAGGTAATTGCGGATATCGAGTCGGCACCCGATGAGTTTGCAGATTTTGGGCCCCTCGCCGATCGGGCAGATCTGGTGCTCGAAGCGGCAGGTGAGGGGATCGACACAGATGCCGATGGTGTTTCGGACAATGCTGAGGTCGAGCTCTCGCAATTAAGCCAGGATGCCTTCGACATTTTCAAAGTTGTCGACGCCCTCGCTATGGATCCTGCCGTGGCTGATGCTGAGATCGCAGATCAGGCGGTGAGCCAGCTCGAAGCCGCAGTTGTCAAAGACCCGATTCTGGAGACGAATCTTGACATGGTGGAAGCCGCGCTGGATGAGGGCTCCGTCGATCCATCGATTGGATTGACAGAGGCTTCGGTGGCGTCGCTCAACGAAATCGCTGACGAGGCAGCGGGCCTCGGTGTTACCGGATTGCCCGAGGCAACTGATGTGGATTCCGCAAACGAAATGGTTGCCGACATTCTGGCAGCGTCGGAGGAAGAAGGGGCCGACCCGGAGATTGTCGGCCTTGTCGGCGAAGCGCAACCAGTTGTCGACGACGGGTCAGATCCCGACGGGGACGAAATCTCGACAGCCGCTGAAGCAACAGTGACATCGCAGATGGCGGACGCCGCCACCACGACCGTCCCGTCACAAGTCGCAACCGTTATAACGCTCGATCCTGCCAACCCTGCTTCGGTTGGCGGTGAACCCGACCTCGAAACAGCAGGAAAATTCGTCGGAAACCTTGATTCGCTCCGGGTCAACCTGCGGGTGACCACGGAGAATCAAGACAAGCTTCTCATTAATGAGCTCGGCGGTTTGGAATTCCTCGAGGAAGCCCAGGAAACAATGCTCTGGGACATCGACTTCGATGGTCTCGCCGTCGAGATGGATAGTTCGGTCGAAGACGCCATGCGGGCCGTGGGCATTTTCCAGGCCAACTGTGCCCGATGTCATACAGCCGGGTTTAGCGCCGGGCTTCCGTTCTCACAGGAAATCGGCTCCGGCGGATTTGGTCCCGCACTCTGGGATGGCCGTCCAATAGTCCAGTTCGGCGAGGCCACGGAACTGCCCGAAGACGATTTGCTTCTCCAGTTCCTGGTCCGGGGATCTGAGGAGGAGATACCCTATGGGTTGAATGGATTTGGGTCGGGGAGGATGCCAGCGTTTGGGGCGATTCTCTCCGCGGATGACATCCAACTCCTGGCCACCTTCCTTCGTAGTGGCAATTTGAACGGGAAGGAGTAGGCAGTGAGGGAGCTATTCAGAGAACTTCTATCTGCCAACCTCTTCGTTACCGGCATCCTGTTGACGGCGGCGTCTTTTGCACTGTTCTACGGCTCGATCTATCTGTTCAACTACACCAATCTGGGGAAACGCCTCGGTTTGCTAGTGACCGGCGCCGCCGTCTTCGGTTGGATGACAATCACATCGATGCTATTCGTTATCTATGCACCCCGTGGCCCGAAACCAGCGGATATCGAGGGCCTCGATGCCTTTGAGATCAGAATTATCCCGATCACATTCATGCTCGTCTCTGCTGTGATCTTTGTAGCGTTTCTGGTGGCGCTCCATCAATACGAGGAAGCCCAAGAAAGAACTGCCTGAATTGTTGCTCTCCCTCCGCTTGCGGAGGGAGTAC
>JBBKXI010000145.1:0-5633 GCA_037969415.1 Acidimicrobiia bacterium
CAATTGGGGCAGAGCATTACCCCAGCGTAAACCAATATTTATCTGTTAGCCGGTTGGGACCAGAATCACCTGGCCGGGATAAATGGCACCGCCCTCAATCCCATTCAAGTCTTGAATACTGAAAACCACTGACCGGACATCAGCCGTGGCGCTCATATTCGATCGGGCAATGTTCCAAAGGGTGTCGCCTACGTCAACGACGTACTCGGAAGTCGCTACCGGAGATTCGGCTTCTGCGGGGCGTCCGATAAAGAGGAAGACCAAGAAGAGGCCAAGCAGTAGGACGAGCAATCGGACGGACAGCTGCGGTGTTTGGCTCTGCATTTGGTCTTCCTCCCTTTCGTAGTTAGCTCCGGTTGTGGAGCGGTTTTTGGAGATGAACGGGAAGGTACCCGAACATGTGTTCGACACTCTATCCGAACGTTTGTTCGATGTCAAGAACAAATCCCGGAGGAGCCGAAATCCGCTGGATGTCGGCAAACAGGCAGCTAGACCGTCCATCTCCTGCTCGATTGTCCCCAGAAGAAACATCGAACAAATGTTTGGTCGGTGGGATTCGAACCGGTAGTGTTACGAACATCTGTTCGAAGGAGTCAGTACAAAATGTTGAGTGAACGACAACAGCAAGTTCTGGATTACATCAAAGAAACTGTCGATGGCCGGGGGTACCCACCTTCGGTCAGGGAAATCGGTGACGCCGTCGGGCTGTCCTCGCCGTCGAGCGTGCACAGCCAACTGGCCACGTTGGTCGAGAAGGGGATCATCAAGAAGGACCCCACCAAACCGAGGGCAATAGTTGTGGTCGAGACACAAGAAAAAGCGCAACGCCCTTCCGGAAACGACGACCGGATGCGGGATATCCCGCTTCTAGGCCGTATTGCCGCCGGTACTCCGATCCTCGCTGCCGAACATGTCGAAGAGGTATTGCCTCTACCGATCGAACTGGTTGGCAACGGCCCGGTATTTCTCCTCGAAGTCAAGGGTGACTCGATGATCAATGCCGGAATTCATGAGGGCGACCTCGTCGCAATCCACAAGCAGGACGATGCCCGAGACGGTGAAATCGTGGCCGCTCTGATTGATGGTGAAGAAGCGACCATAAAGCGTCTCCGTCGCAAAGACGGGAAGGTCATCCTCGAATCGGAGAACCCCGCCTATGAGCCAATGGTGTTCTCGGACGGAGTCGAGCTGATCGGAAAAGTGGTCAGCGTCCTGCGCCGTTATCCCTGATTGACGAGCGGTCGATCCCAGACCCCTTCGAACGAGTAGGTGGCCGGTCCGGTCAGGTATGCGGTCTTGTCGCGGACATCCACCACTCCGGTTCCCCCCGGGACGGTCACTCTCATTGGCCAATCCAATTCATAATGTTTCACTGCTACCACAGCTGCCGCCGCCATTCCCGTCCCGCATGCGAGGGTCTCTCCCACACCGCGCTCCCACACCCTCATCTTGATTCCGCTGCCGTTGATTGAAACAAATTCCACGTTCGTCCCACCGCTGACGCTCGCCTCGACCATCGCACCGACGGTCGCAACATCTATCTGTTGTGGCTCCGCGACCAAGGCGACGGCATGGGGATTCCCCACATCGACGGTCTGGTACCTGGCCCGATCAACCTCGATTTCTCCTGTGATCCGCAACGGGCCCAATTCGACCTCGATTTCATCGGTTACCGACACCCGCCGGACTCCCATCGGTGTCCGAACCTTGAACTGGCCCGGAGCGGCCCAACCGCGATCGACCGCATAGCGGGCCACGCAGCGAAGACCATTTCCGCACATCTCGGCCATGGTGCCGTCGGCGTTCCAATAATCCATCCCAATTGGCGAGCCTGGTGAAACCACCAGGACACCATCGGCGCCGATACCGAAACGTCGATCGCACATCGCGACGATGTCGGATTCCCCGATGCAAAGCGGGCCCTCAAGAACTACAAAATCGTTGCCCCATCCGTTCATCTTGGAAAACTTCAAACCGCTCAATCCAACAACCCTTCAATGTGATCGGCCATCTCGACCGGATCTTCAGACCATGGTATCCATCGAATCCGCGGATCCCGCTTAAACCAAGTTCGCTGGCGTCGGGCCAGCTTCAGTGTGTTGGAGTTGATCGCTTCAAATGCGCTATCAAGGTTGGACTCACCTTCCAGGACTTCGAGGACTTCTCGATATCCGATTGCCGTTCGAGCAGTCCTACCCAGTCGTGGCAAAAGTCGTTCAACCTCTCCGACCAGTCCGGCCCTTCTCATCCGTTCCGATCGCTCCGCCACTCGAGGTACCAGGTGGTGACCCGGATCCAGGCCGAAACCCACGAAGGGAATCTCGGCCTCAAAACGTTGGAGGCGCATTGCCTCCTCACTTCGGGCCCGGACGCTTGGTGTGCCGGCGCCCAAACGGGCGACCTCCAAAGCCCGAACAACTCGTCGCTTGTTGGCGAGGTCGACTTGGGCCCCGGCCAAAGGGTCGATTTCTACGAGCTCGGCGACCAACTTCTCAAGATCAATCGTGGTCAACTCTTCACGGAGGGCAGGATCGGTAGGAGCAAAATTCATCGGATCTACCAACGATCTGAAATGGAGGCCTGATCCTCCGCAGATGATTTGTGACCTCGTCGAAGTTTCGATGGCGTGGCGACCCTGCTTCTGAATTTCAGCGACCGTTACCTCTTCATCAGGTTCAGCGATATCAATCAGATGGTGCGGCACCATTTCGCGGTCCGCTTCGGTTGGTTTGGCGGTCCCGATATCCATTCCCCGATATACCTGCATCGAATCGACCGAAACTATTTCGCAGTCGTAGCGACGGGCTAGTTCCATTGCCACGGCCGATTTTCCCGAGGCCGTGGGTCCGACGATGGCAATTAGTCGGTTCAGACAGCTTCCCCGATAAGGCTGTGGTGGCCGGCTGAGATTATCCGGGCATTGAGAAACGAACCACAGGAATGTTCTCCAGCAACGCTGACGATCTTTCCGGTGCGGGTCCTGGTGGTCGCCACATCGGGACGCTTCCTGGACGGGCCTTCGCTGAGTACCCCTACAACTTCACCCACCAGTTTCTGGTTGATTTCCGTGGAGATCCGGTCCTGCAATGCGACCAACCTCTCAAAACGCTCCTGAATGACCGGAGCGGGAACGAAATCTTCGGTCATGTTTCCGGCGGCGGTCCCGGGGCGTGGCGAAAAAATGAACGTAAAAGCGGCATCGAATCGTGCCGTCTCGACTACCTCCATGGTCATCGCAAAGTCTTCGTCGGTCTCTCCGGGAAATCCAACGATGATGTCTGTTGACACTGCAAGACCGGGAATGGTCTCCCGTGCCATCGCGAGACGGTCGAGATACTTTTTCTTGTTGTAGCCGCGATGCATGGCGCGGAGGACTCGGTCAGAACCGGACTGCAAGGGAAAGTGAAGCTGTTCGCAAACGGCCGGAGTTTCGGCCATCGCCTCCGCGACGTCGATACGGAAATCGTTGGGATGGGGACTGGTAAACCGAACCCTCTCGAGGCCATCGATGGCACCGACCCGGCGGAGCAAATCCCCAAAAATGGGGCGCCGTTTCCCATCGATGGCGAGATCGCGCCCGTAAGTATCGACGTTCTGGCCGAGAAGGGTTACCTCCACAACTCCATCAGCAGCGAGACGCTCTGCCTCGCGAACAATGTCTCCCGGTCGTCTTGAAATCTCCACACCACGGACCGAAGGAACGATGCAGAAGGTGCAGGAGTTGTTGCAACCCACCTGGATTGTGATCCATGCCGAGTGCTCCACCTCCCGTTTCACCGGCAGCGAAGAGGGCATGGCCTGTAGTTCGTCGACCACTTCGGTTATCGGCCCCCAATCCTCGGCGTGATCAATCAGGTCGAGTACGCGGTCGAGATTGTGTGTACCCATCACGACATCGACCCAGGGCGCCCTTTCCCGCACCAGATCGCGCTCCTTCTGGGCAGCACAGCCGCCAACCACCAACAACATGTCAGGATTGAAGTCTTTGATCTCTTTGAGTTGGCCGAGATGCCCGTACATGCGGTTGTCGGCGTTTTCTCTGATAGTGCAGGTGTTTACATAGACCACGTCGGCTTCCCCGTAGGAGTTCACCGGGGTCATCCCGTCTAGTTCGAACAACCCGGCGATTCGTTCCGAATCGTGCTCATTCATCTGACAACCGAAGGTCCGTATGAAATAGCTCTTACCGGGCCGCGTGGGGGTGCGTCGATTGGTCTCACGCACAGTTGGATTGGGTAATAGCGTCATATCGGGCATGTGATACCGGTTCTAGCGGGCGAAGTCTGTCGACCTGAATTCCCGGATCACAGTGACCTGGATTTGGCCGGGATACTGGAGGTCTTCCTCGAGTTTACGTGCAATCTGGCGGGAGAGTTCGCGAGCTTCGAGATCGGAGACTGACCCGGGATCAACCACGACGCGAATCTCACGACCCGCCTGGAGCGCAAATACCTGGTCGACGCCGGCAAACTCCATCGCCAGAGTCTCCAAACGCTCAAGACGTTTGACATAGCCTTCCAACGACTCGCGACGCGCACCGGGACGCGCCGCTGACACTGCATCTGCCGCCTGAACTATCACAGCAAGGACGGTGCGGGGCTCGACCTCATTGTGGTGCGCCTCGATGCCATGGACCACAGCCTCATCCTCGTCAAAGCGACGAGCTATTTCGGCGCCGATCAGGGCATGGGAACCTTCGACTTCATGGGTCACGGCTTTGCCGATGTCGTGGAGTAGCGCTGCCCGCTTGATCGCGGTTGGATCGAGTCCGAGCTCTGACGCGAGCATGGCCGCGATATGCGCAGTTTCCACCAGGTGGTTGAGAACGTTCTGTCCGTACGAGGTGCGGTATTTGAGACGCCCGATCAGAGTCACCAACTCGGTGTGCATTCGCGCTACACCTGCTTCGACCAGAGCCCACTCCCCCGCGTCTCTGACACTCTGTTCGACTTCGGCCCGAGCTTTCTCGTAGGCCTCCTCAATCGATGCGGGATGGATCCTCCCGTCGGCCACCAGCTTTTCCAAAGCAATCCGGGCCACTTCACGACGAACCGGGTCGAATGAGGAGATCGAGACTGCCTCCGGTGTGTCGTCGACGATGAGATTGGTGCCCGTGACGGATTCGAGATGCCGGATATTGCGGCCCTCTCGACCGATTATTCGACCCTTCATGTCGTCCGACGGGAGTTGCACGACGGACACCGTCGTCTCGGTGACCACTTCACTCGCCAGACGTTGTATCGCGGTGGCAAGGATCCTTCTGGCGCGACGATCCGCTTCCTCGCGTGCCTTGATCTCGAGATCTCTCACCATGATCATTGCCTCGCGGCGGGCTTCATCTTCGACCTGGGCCAACATCTCCGATTTCGCCGCGGCGACATCGATCCCGGCTACCTTCTCCAGTTCGAAACGGGCAGCTTCCTTGAGCTGTTCAATCTCACCCCGATTGACGTTGATCTCGTCCTCACGGTCGATAAGCATCTTCTCCCGCTGAGCCAGGTTCGATGCACGCTGCTCAAGGGTTTCCTCGCGAGCGCCCAAGCGCGATTCAAGGTTGCCCAATTCGACCCGGCGAGTCTCAAGGGTGGCCTCCTCGCGCTCGCGATACGCCACCGCCTGAGCGCGACCTTCGT
>JBBKXI010000146.1:0-11033 GCA_037969415.1 Acidimicrobiia bacterium
GCTATCACCGGTGCCACCGGTGATAGCGCCCCTCCCGCACGAATTATCGGCACTCCCCCTCCAAAGACGAAGTCGCATGGAGGGGGTGGCCGTTGCGAAATGCAACGGCCGGGGGTGGACGGGAATCCTTCGGATTCCTTAGGAGTTTGCTCTGCAAACTCCATAACCGGCCGTCGGATGGTGTCTAAAACCCCACCCTCCCCCGGCTCCTCCGTCGCCGGGTACTCCCTCCGCAAGCGGAGGGAGAGTTGTACGCGATGGAGCCGAAATCAAGTATCGATAAACGCCATCAGCTCTTCGACGTTCGGACCGATCGTGGTTACGCGCTCGGGCGCATCGCGGTCAATCCGGGCCCACTCGGGGACCTCAGGAACAAACCCAACTGCTTGCTCAATTGTCTCTGAGAACTTGGCAGGATGCGCGGTCGACACGATCAATCGCGGCACATCGGGTGGATCAAGACGTTCTGCGACGGCCCATGCAACGGCGGTATGAGGATCGATGAGGTAGCCAAAGCGCTCAAACACCTGGGTGATGGTCTCGACTATCTGATCGTCTGAAGCCCATCCCGCCCCGAAATCGTTTACGAAGTCGGACGCCTTGTGGTGAAAAAGATATCGCTCCAGGTTTGACGGAACCTGGATATCCATTGCGGGAGCCAGAGTGGGCACCGTTGCGCTAGTTGCCAAGTTCCCGGTTTTGTGAAGACCGGCTAGTACTCGGTTGGCGTTGGTTGCAACTGTGATGTCGCGGACCTGGGATCCCATGGCGCGGCTCAAGAAGGCCGAATATGCGTTGCCGAAGTTGCCTGTGGGGACGACGACGTCGAAAGGCCGACCGATGCGGGCGGAGGCCGACATGTAGTAACCGACCTGAGCCGCAATTCGTCCCCAGTTGATCGAGTTCGCTGACGCCAACTTCTGAGATCGAAATGCCTCTTTCACAATCCGTTGGCACTGGTCAAAATCACCTTGCACCGCTATCACCGAAACATTGGTGTCTGTAACGGTGGTCATCTGCCGTCGCTGAAAATCGCTGACCAATCCGTCGGGATACAGGACGACGATCCTCACGGATTCGAGCCCACGAAACGCCTCGATGGCCGCTGAGCCAGTGTCACCTGAGGTGGCCACCAGAACGGTGCGCCGATCCCCGGCTTCCGTGAGATAGCGGTCGATCAACCGGCCCAGCACCTGGAGGGCGTGGTCCTTGAACGACAGGGTCGGCCCCCAAAACATCTCCATCACCTGGTACGGCCCGGCGTTCACGATTGGCGCCAGCGCGGGATGATTGAAATTGGCCAATGCATCCCGAACGATTTGCTCGGTGTCTGGAGCTCCAAACCCCTCCAGGGTTGCTACCAGGTGGTCGGCGTGAGTCGTATCCACGCCGAGTGTGGGATACCTCGGTATTTCGACCGGGAGGAATAACCCACCGTCAGGTGCCGACCCTTCGAGAACCACCTCAGCAAACGATCGTTCCTCGGCGAATCCGCGGGTCGAGCGATAATTCATTCCTCCTCGAGGACCCTTATCGTCGCCGCAACTTTGATAACAGACTCAAGAGCGCCCACTTTCTCGATCGCTTCCCGTTGCGAGCGTTCGGGGGCAGAGTGTGTCACCACGACCAGGCGCGCAGAGTCTCCCGTTCCGTCCTGCCATACCGACTTGATCGAGACGTCGGCAGCACCAAAGGCACCAGCAACAGCACCGAGCACTCCCGGTCGGTCAGCAACCTCCATACGGATGTACCACCGTGACAGCGAGTCCTCGAAATTCCCGGGACTTGCGTCGGAAAACCGGATCCTCGGGGTGACCTGACTTTGGGCAAGGAATTCCCGGGACGCGGTGATGACATCTCCGAGCACCGCCGTTGCTGTCGGTTGCCCTCCTGCTCCCGGACCGGAGAACAGAAGCTGGCCCAGATTCGGGCCCTCGACATAGATGGCGTTCGATGCCCCTCGCACGGATGCTAACTGGTGAGAAAATGGCAGAAGACAGGGATGGACCCGGGCGACATGTCCATTCGGCCCGCTTTCGGCGATGGCTAGAAGCTTTACCGAAAAACCGAGATCAGTAGCCAACTCGATATCGACCGATTCCAGATTTTCGATGCCCTCGCAGTAGACCTGGTCGATCCCAACCCAGGCACCGAACGCGAGCCCGGCAAGTAGGGCAGCCTTCGCCGCTGAATCCTGGCCTGATACGTCGGCGGTTGGATCCGCTTCGGCGTAGCCGAGGGCTTGAGCTTCCGCGAGGACGTCTGAGTATTCCCGCCCTTCTTCCTCCATCGCGCTGAGAATGAAATTGGTGGTGCCGTTGACTATTCCCATCACCCGGTCGCTCCGCTCCCCCGCCAGAGACTCCGATAGGGGTCGGATGATTGGTATCGCTCCACCAACGGCGGCTTCGAAAAGCAGCGAGACCCCACGATCCGCGGCGAGGGCAATCAATTCCTCCCCGTGACGTGCCATCAGCTCTTTGTTGGCAGTCACAACAGGCTTACCAGATTCAAGAGCAGCAATAAGAAGTGTTCTTGCCGGTTCGATTCCACCAAGCAGTTCGACAACGAGGTCTACCCGGTCGTCGCCGACCACCGACGCGAGATCGGTCGTCGCGTATTCGGTCGGAAATACTCGGACCTTGTCGATGTCTTTGACGCCGACGGAGACCAGATCGACTTCAATCCCGGCCTTGGCCTTGATGATTTCGACATCATTCAGCAACTGATTCGCCAGAGAACCACCGACGACGCCACCACCAAGAAGCCCGATACCTACACGCATCGCCGCAGGTTACTGGAGGTCCCTACGGACCGGGATGCGCGGCGGATCGACTTCGTGGAGTTCGAATCCGATTGGAGCGCTACATAAACACCAGAACAGCGTCCTGGTTTCAATTCGGCCGATAGCTACCCACCTCGCAGCCCCTACAATTCCGCACCTGAGCCCCCGTAGCTCAGGGGATAGAGCACCGGCCTCCGGAGCCGGGTGCGCAGGTTCGAATCCTGCCGGGGGCACTTTCCCCAGCTATCGATTGAGAAAACTTCGGCAAATTTGGAGGAATCGCAACACGACTCGGGCCGCTGGAGGACCGCGGCGGGATGGACTGAGTCGTCCTACTTCGTCGCCAGGAACACCAGAAAGTCGTCGCTCGGCGTTGGGTCGGCCTTCTTGTGTTCGCCGTGCACCACCACGTTGGCGAACCCTGCGCGGTCCAGCATCAAAAGCATTTCGTTCCTGAAGTACAGGCCGATGTCGATCATGCGGTCTTCCTCTGCTTCGAGTCGGCCGTCCCGCCATCGCTCGGCATGGATCTCAAGTGTCAGGTGCTGGTTCAGAGGGTCAAGGTCGATAATCCGCGTCGACAGCGACAACTCCGATCCGTCGGGTGCCTGCCGTCGCTCCCGGGTTGGTTGATGGACTTCAGGGAGCGAGCCTCGGCCTTCCTTCAGCCAGTACGGCCACTGCTCCGAATCCGCATAGGGAACCTCGATGTCAATCAAAAGCGTCCCGCCCGGAAGGAGGTGGTCGCGGAACCGGACCAAAGCTTGGGCGTCGCGTTCTCGGTTGCTTCCAAGTCCGAAGGCTCCGCAGACGAAGATCGTCCGGTATTTGCGGGGCAGGTCGAGGGTGTGCATGGGTTGAACGTAAAGGTTTGGGGTCAGCCCGAAGTTTGCCGCTTTCTCCCGGCAAACAGCGATCATGTCCGCAGAGACGTCGCAACCGTCCACGTCCATGCCTGCCTCAAGAAACGGAATCAGCAAACGCCCCGCTCCACAGCCGACATCGAGCGCGGGCTGTCCGTCATCTTCAAGAAAGGACCGGTAGTAAGGGATCTCATGTGACCGAAAGTCGTCGTTGAAATTCGACCACCAATCGGCGACGATGCCGTAGTGCCAGGTTTGGGGACTCGCTTCCATGCCGGCCTTCCTTCACGGACTTCACGTGAACCTTGTTGGGGCTGCCCGCCGAGACGTTAGCTCCTGCGAATTCGTCGGGTATCCCCTATATTCGACCGGTGTCCTGGACTCCAGCCATTGGAACGAAAACGCTTGTAGCTCGGCTTGGCCAGGACAAAGCACTAGAGGCTTTGAGTGAGCTGCTCGGCGGCGATTTGTCAGATGAGGAGTTGGTGTGGTCGGACAGACGAGCCGTGCTGCTCGACATTGGAGGCCGTCATGCTGCAGGGTTGATGACGGACGGGACCGGGCGACGGTTGGTCTATTGGCCAAGAGTATGGGCGGCGAGGTCAATGGCCTACCTAGGCGACCTGAGGGCGACCGATGCGTTGATCCACGAGATTACGGCTGAGCATTGGCGTGTGCGCATGACATGTATTCAGAGCCTCGGGCGGCTTGGAGCAATGGGACTAACTTCAGAATTAGTCGCGGGCCTTGACGACGAGCACCCGCGGGTACGCGATGCGACAATCGTGGCATTGGGAAGAGTCGGCGAGGGCGACGCCATTTATCAGCTCTCACGAATCCTGGCCGAGGAACCTGAGAATCGGAAGGTCGAAGCTGCCGTCAGCAACATCGAAGAGCGGGCATCCGGCTGACTGCTGGGGCGCCACGATCACCAGTCCGGCCGCTAACAAGTGCCGGCGGATGCTCGACACCGACACTTTGATGTGGTGGTGGGTTTGGAGGTGCCAGCCGATCGTGGCCGGACCTGCATCCAGCTCAGGAATCCCTGGCTCGGGAAACGAAATGTCCGAGCATCGATTTCGACCTGTTGAATACCCACCAGTTGGTGTTCTATGCCTTGACAGGCTCCTCAGGAGACGCCGGAACCAGCGAGGCGAAGTACTCCAGGGCCGTTTTGGTCTTAGTCTGCTGCTCCGCAGTGAGATCGATACCGTGATCATTGAGATAAGAGCGCGCTTCGGCCGCAACATCGAAGGCCGCCGACGGTGCCGCCTTCGTTGAGAGCTCGAGAATCCTCGACCCGTCTGGATAGAGCCAGAGCTCGGCGACCATCGACTGTCCCAGCTTCTTCGGATTGAACTTGAGTTTCAACAGCGTTATCGGGCCTAGGAGGCTGAGGTCCCTCATTCTCAGGTTGTTCGGAGCATGCTGACGGAAGAAGTTCTTCTGTGCCTTGGAGAAAATGCTGCCGATTTTCGCATCGCCACGTGCAACTTTGCGGACCGCGGATGATGTCGTGGTGCCCTTCATCGACCCCGAGCAGATGAATCCTCCGGGCATAGCGTCAACCTCTACCGTCAGGCCTTTGGGACGCTCTTCTTTGCCGAAGAGCAAATCCTGAGGCAGTGGGCGAAGTTTGACCACAGTGTCACCGGCACCCCGCTGCATCCGCCTGCCCCTGAGCACGACTCCGTGCGAGTACAAAGCGAGATCCGGGGTGTCGAAGAAGATCACCTGACGCATCTCGGCATCGAGAGGATCGAGGTTGAGGGTGTCTACGGCGGAGCGAAGTCCGGAGTCCGGCACTGTGAGCTTGAGCTCCACGGAGTCGGATCTACCCACCTCCTTGAGCAGTTCAGAGAGTTGAGCCTCGTTGAGCGGTGTCGTCATTTTCTTTCCTTGCTATCCCTGCGTTATCAAGAAGGCATCCATCGCGACTCGATCAGCCTTTCCCCTGGTCGCCATTGTATCGCCAGCGTAGTGAGACCTCCTCAGAGGGTTAGCCCAAGATTCGGATCTGACACGGGCACTGGCGCTCTCACCCAGCAAAAGCCCTATGACTTAGGGGTAAACAGGGTGAGCTGCATTCCGTCCGGCGCTCGCACCCTCGCGTTGAGGTCGCCCCAAGGGGTCGTGGCGGGCGGCGCAACCTCATCGCCACCTGCCGCCACGAGCTTCGCTGCCGTCGTTGCACTGTCCTCTACCTCAAGCGCAAACCTGACGGTTCCCGAAACACGACGTCCAACCTCGACCTGGTCGACCATCTCGGCTTGGGCTTCATCGAATAACTCCAAAGTGGCTCTTCCTGCCTGAAGAAGAATCACCCGACCCTGCTCCGTGCTCCAATCCTCGAGTTGAGTCAATCCAAGCGCATCGCGATAAAAGGCAACGGCCTCATCGAAGTTCGCCACCGTCAATGCGATGCGAAGCTCTGCTACGTCCGACATTTTCACTCTCCGTCGTGGGATCAACGACTGATCCGCAGCTGCCATTCCGGGTCTATTGAGGAAACTAGCGACCCGAAACCCGCACACCGGAAATCAAAAGGATCGTCCAATCAGCTTCCGGCTCGCCACCCGCATCAAACAGGACGTAAGAGACAGCAGCTCAATACTGCTTTCAGCCTATTCGCACCCTTTGCGCAGAAGTTCAATGCTATTTGAGGTCACGTAGGAATATTGGGAACGGCCCACCGAGTAGACGATCTCAAGGCCTGAGGTGCTTGCACGATCAACGTCCCGATCCATTTGTAGACCAACGACGAGATTGAAATGGTCGACGGTCGCCCCTGCCGGGCGTAACTTCGAATCCCTCCGCTGGCTCCGATCGCAACCACTCATCGAGTTCCTCGGGCGGGTATTCGGAGACCACGCCGATGAGGTGGCGGCTCCCATCTGCCAATCGTTGGATCGGAACGACGCGAGCCTCGATAATGGAAAGACCCGTCGGCTCGACCAGGATCACGGATTCGATAACAGCAGGCTCGTTGGCACTGTTGAACAGGGTCTCAATTCCCACGGTTATCGAACCCGAGATTGCGACAGGAGTACAGAGTGCGCCCTGGTCGCTGCTCTGGTCAAGGGGCCCGCCGGACGCAGAATTGGCGCACGCGCCAAAGATCGCAAGGACCAAAAACGGGTCAACCACGTTGACGTAGAACTTCGCCCTACCCGTTTGGATAAAGTCATCGGGAGACATTACGGCAAGTCCTAAAGACTGAGTTCCGAGATGTGTAGGAGCCCACGGGGGCGGGTGGGCATCGGTGTAGAGTCGCCGGATGGCCATGGAAGTGCTCGCAGGACTCGACTTCTCTGCTTGGGAAGAGCCCGACCCAGACCTCGAGCCGAGGCAGTTCTTCGAATCATGGCTTGAGTACCAGCGCCACGAGTTTCTTCGTAAGCTTCGCGATCTTGGACCCGATCAGTTGGTGGCATGGTCGATCCCTCCCGTTCAACTTTCGGTGCTCGGCTTGGTTCGCCACATGACGGAAATGGAACATGTCTGGCTGTCGTGGGGCCTTGGTGGGGGCGAGCAAGTGTTGCGCTACGGCGACGATGACTACGCCAGTGGCTCAATCTCAACAGTGGATGACGACTTGCGTTGGTACCTAGAGGAGGTCGAGAAAGCGGATGCGGCGGTCGCGACAATGGTCTCGCTCGACAGTGTTGGCCTCGGCCACGGCCGATCACTTCGAGCCACCCTCATGAAAATGGTTGACGAATACGCAATCCATGCCGGACAAGCCCACATGCTGAGATTCGCCGTCCTCGGCGAGATGATTCGCTGACCCTTGGATTGCTGTCCAACGGTGGATCCGACGCTGCCATGACCAGCAACTCGCGCCTCGGAGGATGCCAACTACTCTCCACCGTCGGGAGGACGAGATTGGGCAGCATGATTACTCCTTTGCCAGAATAGAAAGGTGAGGAGAACCGTTTGCCGGTATCGATAGATGTGCTCGGCCCGCTCCGGGCTGGCGATACAACACCGATCGAACTCACGCGCCCATCCCACCGCCGGATGCTTTCCATCCTCGCATTGGAAGGCGGCAAGCGGATCAGCACCGACCGTCTAATCGATCGTTTCTGGGGCGAAGAGCCCCCGCCGGCAGCAAAGGCCGCCCTCCAAACCCACGTTTCTGCCCTACGTCGACTCCTTGGCGACGACCTGATCGTCACCGAAGGTCATGGCTACCGACTCGACTTACATCCGGAACAGCTTGATGCCAACAGCTATATGGCCTTGGCGGATATCGCCCGTAGTGCGGCCTCGAAAGAGTCATGGTCCGAGACCTTGGCTGCGATCGATCGGGCTACCGACCTCTGGCGGGGCCAGCCTTATTGGGAACTCCTCGATGACGAATTCGCCCGGCCGTCGATCACGAAGCTCGAAGAAACCCGCCTCGACCTTCTCGACCTCAGAGCAGAGGCGCTCCTCTCCATGGGTCGCCACCGCGATGCCATTGCCGAACTGGAAAGTCTTGTCGTTGAATACCCCCTCCGAGAGCGGTTCTGGGAGCATCTGATGACAGCGCGACTGCGCTCCGGACGGCCAACAGAAGCACTCCGCGCATTTCAGGACGTCAAAGATGAGCTCGCCGAAGCAGGACTTGAACCGGGAGAACGTCTTCGGAATCTCGAAGAACGGATTCTGATTTATGGCGAAGCTCCACCAGAGGGGCGATCGAATCTCCCCACCCCAATCAGCCGATTTGTCGGTCGCGCTTCCGAGACCAAAGTTGTACACCAGACCATTCTGGACAACCGGCTCACAACCATCGTTGGTGCCGGAGGGGCGGGGAAGACACGGATTGCGATCGAGACGACGGCCCGTCTCCTCCATCTATTTCCGGACGGAATCTGGCTGGTGGAGTTGGGGGCGGTTGAGGAAGGTAGCGCAATCGTTTCCGAGCTGACCCGATCCCTCGGACTGCAACCGGGTACCGACGACCCAATCGAACACGTCGAGGATTACCTACAGGATAAGAAGACCCTCCTGCTCATAGACAACGTCGAGCATCTGGTCGATATCGTTGCTCCGCTGCTGCGTCGCATTCTCCAGGCTGCCCCTGATGTCCGTGTTCTAACAACCAGCCGCGAACCGATGCACGTCACCGGTGAGGCCCTGGTTCACCTCCAGGGCATGGCGGTTCCCAGCCTCCCCATCTCCCCTGGCGACGCACTCGAATACGACGCTATCAAGCTGTTTGAGGAGCGGGCCAGACTGGTTCGTCACCAATTCGAGATCTCCAATTCCAACCTTGCCGAAGTCATCGAGATCTGTCGACAGCTCGACGGAATGCCCCTTGCCATCGAGCTCGCCGCCGCCCGTGTGCGCTCCCTGGAACCATCGGTGATTGCCTCGAGGCTCGACGACCGCTTCGCATTCCTCACCGGGGCGGTCCACAACGAAAACCCGAAACACGAAACTCTCGAAGCAACCATCGAATGGAGCTACCAACTCCTCACATCGTCAGAAAAGGCACTATTAGAGAATCTCAGTGTGTTTCGGGGCGGGTTTGACCATCCGATGGCCGAAGCGATTGGGACAACCAGTCGCGCAGCATCGGGTGAGATACTGGGCCGTCTGATCGACCTGGTTGATAAGTCGTTGATAGCTACTTATGAAAGCCCATCCGGGCGACGATTTCGGTTCCTCGAATCGGTGCGCGTGTTTGCTCAGAATCGGCTTCAAGCTTCCGACCGCCTCGCCGAAGTGGAGAAGGGAATGGTCGGGTGGGCCCTGGAATTTAGCGAACAAGTGCGTGACGACCGAGTCGGTCCCCGCTCGAACGAAATGGGCACCCGGCTCCTCGATGAATCCGAGAATCTTTTCCACGCGGGCGATATCGCCCGCAGAACCGGGCAATCGGATGCTTCGATGAGCATTTCGGCGGCACTCGCCTCCTACTGGCAAATAGCTGGATATCCGTCTCGAGCGGCAGAAATCCTCAGGCAGGGTCTAGCCGAACCCGCCGTCGCCGGCGATATGGCTATCTACCTCCATACATCCCTCGCTGACACTGTGAAGTTCACCAGCGACGACGACTCCTTGGAAAACGCCAAGCATGCCTTCGAACTGTGCGTGGACCAGCCCCCGTCACCTGTGACCTCGACAGCAGCCAGCAACCTCGCCTTGCTCTATCTTCATAAGGTCGATGAGGACTCGACGAAATCGATTGGGCTGGCCCGTCGCGGCGTAGAACTGGCGGTGGAGTGCTCCGATCCTTACGCCGAACTGTGGTCGAGACGGGTGTTGGCGAAGGCTCTTGCTTGGAGCGGTCGACACGACGATGCTCACAAAGAACTCGACGAGTGCGCTCGTATAGGTCGCACATCTGTTGGCAATGCCACCTACGAGGGATTCGGATACAGCCATCAGGTCCTCTATTCCGACCCTGAGCGACGACGCTATGAACCGATCTCGGCGATGAAGGACATAGAGACCAGGTTCTCAGAAACCTTGCTCAACTGGGATGCGATCAGGAATCACGGAATTGACGAGGCAATGATTTGGGGAACCTGGGTCCACTGTCAGGCAGGCGAATTCGACGCCGCAGCGGCGGCTTCGGCACGCTACTCGGCGATCTACCGCGAAGGGTTCAGTGCGACGGGCCAGGTCATAGCAAGTGCCTTAATTGCATGGATGAGGGGCGATCTCGAGGAAGCGTGGACAATCCTTTCCTCAATTCATCACTCAGATGTGAGTTCCCGGTGGTACCACGACTACTTCCCGCTGGTAGCCGATATTGCCACCGATCTCGGCGATTTGAACTCAGCCCGCCAGGCGGCGATGCGGTGGATGGCTGAACCCGCCCATTCCTCGGAACAGTCCATGAAACTGGGCGTCTTGAACCCCCTAGTTCGAGCAGAAATCGACGCTGCAAAACGAAACGGGGACGAGCGGTCCTCCGCTCACGGCCGGGCAGCTAGTGACCATGTTGACGAGATGAAGCGCATACTCGAAGAAAGCCCACCTCTCAATGGTGGCTCTTTCTCGATGGAAACTCCCAGGACTCATCTTGCCTTCGCAGAAGCCGAACTGTCCCGGCTCGACGGGGAAAACCCGGAATTGTGGAAGACTGCGATGGATCGGGCGGACTACCTGTACTTCCGGCTTTACGCACAGATAAGGTTCGCTGAAGCGCTGTGGGCGACGGGAAGCCATGATCGGTCGGCAATCGAGTTGAAGTCCGCATTGGAACGGTCACGCGAAATTGGAGCGAAACGGTTAGTCGATCTGGTCGAGGAGGTGGCTGACGGATTGGAACCCGGCTAGTGCCCTGTCCACAAACGTTTGCCGCGTTCAGTGCGGCCAGATGACGCCGCCGACTGCGTCCTCGTCCTCGACGAACGGCCCAGTGCGCCTTCGGACTGCGTCCTTGC
>JBBKXI010000147.1:0-28232 GCA_037969415.1 Acidimicrobiia bacterium
GAAAGTTGCCCTTCCTGGCACATCCTCGGCTGTCATAACTGCATGGACTCCTCCGATGGCCAATGCCGGAGCGACGTCGATCGAAACGATTCGGGCATGAGGATGCGGGCTCCGCACCGTCGCACCCCAAAGCATGCGGTAGGCGTGGAGATCCTGGGCGTACTCGAAGTCTCCTTTGAGTTTGGCCACACCATCGGGTCGCAGGGGCGAATCTCCGATGAGGCCTGTGGGTGTCGTCCGGCGTGCCGAGGTTGTACTGGTCATCGGTTGCCTTCCGCGAGCGCCTCGAATGCCCTGACTATTGCTCCGTATCCCGTGCACCGACAGATGTTCCCGGCCAGAGCTTCTTTGATCTCATCCCGGGTGGGAGAAGGATTGGCATCGAAGAGATCGGCAGCAGCGACGACGAACCCTGGCGTGCAAAATCCACATTGGACCGCACCGGCTTGGTGCATCGCCTCCTGAACCGGGTGGAGATCGTCGGATGCGATTCCCTCCACTGTGACTACAGCCGATCCCTCGACGTCGGAAGCCATGACGAGACACGAACATACGAGCACGTCATCGAGCATGACTGAGCAGGAGCCGCATTCACCCTGTTCACAGGCGCTTTTCGAGCCCGGGAGGCCGAGTTGGTCACGCAACACGTCGAGAAGGCTCGCTGGCTCGGTAACCCGCGCCGTCGTCTCCTCACCGTTGACAACGAAGGACACAATCATTTCAGACACCTCTCCAGGAGACGGCGGGCGAGGACACCGGCACCACGGCGTCGATACTCCTCTGTCGACCGATGGTCAGTGATCGGGCGGACCTCTTCGGAGACGAGGCGAGCGAACTCTGACAGGTCGGCTTCGGTCGGTTTGGCAATAGAAGAAATCATGGCCTCAGCGCCCATCGCTCGCATCGGCGTCGGTGCCACCGATCCGAGAGCGACGCGGGTGGAATGGTTCGACTCTCGAGTCACCACACAGCAAACAGTTGCTATCACCATTGCGTTCCGGACACCGATCTTTCCGAACTCCTGGCGCTCCGGGAGCCTCTCCGGCAATTTGACCGCACTGATCAATTCTCCATCCCGTCTGGCGGTTCGTTTGACCCCAACGAAGAATTCTTCCGCTGCCACCTGCCGAATGCCTTCTTCGGAAACCAGCTCTATCTCAGCGTCGACCGCGAGCAAGAAGGGGAGGCCATCTCCGGCGGGGCTAGCGGTAGCAACGTTGCCTCCGATGGTCCCGGCGTTTCGAATCTGAGGCGACCCAACCGTCCGGGCGGCTTGCGCCAGGGCACGGGGCCCGGATTCCTCAATCCTTCGCCAGGTCACACCGGACCCCAGCCGATTGCCATTCCATTCGGCCAGTTCTTCCACCCGGCGCAATCCGACCACGACTTCGGGTCGGATATGACCAAAATTCACCTCGACCATGACATCGGTTCCGCCGGCCAGGGGTAGCGCCCCCGCGGCGAGAGCGGAGGTGACTTCGGCGATAGTTGTCGGATGATGTGCAATCACGGTGGTGAACTTACCCGATCAATTCCCGGCTGAGTCGATTGTGCTCAACAATCAAGGAGTGGATGTCGACGTTCACCATGTTTTGATCTTCGACCATACGCACTCCACCCACCCAGGAATTGTCCACCCGGGAGGGGGAACAAAACACGAGCGCGGCGAGCGGATCGTGCTGGGCGCCTGCGAATTCAATCCGATTCAGGTTCCAGGAGACGAAATCGGCCGCATAACCGGGAGCGATCTTTCCAATGTCCCCGCGACCCAATACCTTTGCCCCGCCGACGGTCGCCATCTCAAGAGTGGCCCGAGCAGTTATCTGATCTCCAGACCCTATCCCGGGTGAAACCGCCAGACGGTTGAGGAGCATTGCCTGGCGAACCTCGGCCAACATGTTCGACGAGTCGTTCGAAGCCGATCCGTCGACACCCAGGCCGACGGGAACACCGGCGTTCACATAGCGAGACACCGGTGCGATTCCGCTTGCGAGGCGCATGTTCGAGGTCGGGCAATGGGCAACTCCGGTGCCCGAGACGGCCATACGTCCCACCTCGTCATCGCCGACGTGGACGGCATGGGCGTACCAGACGTCGGAACCATCCCAACCAAGACTCTCCATATATTCCACCGGGCGCTTCCCGAATCGGTCTAGGCAGAATTGTTCTTCGTCATCGGTTTCCGCAAGGTGGGTGTGCAGTCGGACATCCTTACCCCTTGCCAATACCGCCGACTGCCTCATGAGATCGGCGGTAACCGAGAAGGGTGAGCACGGGGCGACGACCACCTGACGTTGCGATCCCGGTGAGGCGTCGTGATACGCCGAAATGGCGCGCTCTGAATCTTCGAGGATCTGGTCCTCATCTTCTACCACCGAATCCGGGGGCAACCCTCCTTGACTCTCGCCAAGGCTCATCGAACCTCTTGAAGCATGGAAGCGCAGCGGAAGATCGCCTACACCCTCGAACTGGTCATCGATCCGCGAGCCGTTTGGCCACAAATAGTGGTGGTCGAAAGCGGTGGTGCAACCGGAAAGGGCCATTTCGACCAGACCGAGTCGGGTAGCAACCCGAACATGGTCCGGCGTCAGTTTCGCCCAAACCGGATAAAGCGTTTTCAACCAATCGAAAAGGCCCGAGTTTTGAGCTCCCGGGTAGGCACGGGTCATCGTCTGGTAGAGATGGTGGTGAGTGTTTACCAAACCGGGCGTAACGACGTGGTCGGTCAGGTCCACCACCGTGTCGGCGGTGTCAGCGACGTCGGCGGCTCGTCCGACAGCCTCGATCCACCCATCACGAACCAGGACCGATGCGTTGGAGATTTCGGCACCGTCCATGGTGGCGAGTAGGCGAATGTTCTTTATCAGCAGCGTTGCCACGGAAACAAACTAGTCAGATCTCAGCGACCTTCGGCGTGACGAAAGGCCGTAGAGTTTGGGGACATGACACTTTCAACCGAATCACTGGCGGATTGGAAAACCCGCCTCAGCGCCGCGTCGGCCCGGATCGCAACCGATTTTCCCGGTGAGGGACCGGAGCGACAGCCGGTACATACCGTCTATGGCGGTGCACATCTCTTCAGTGCCGACACCGCATCCCGGCTCGGAGAACTGGCTCTCAAGTCGTTGAATCGATGGTGCACAGATGCCGATGAACTTGGCGAGATATTGGGACTGCCAGACGAGACGGCAAAGCCGGTCTACTCGCTGGTCAAGGAGAAGCTCGGCAGAGAGCCTGTTGAGGACTTCCGACTCGACTTCGAGGATGGTTATGGCAATCGACCTGATGAGGAGGAGGACGGGCATGCGCGCTCCGCGGCGAAAGAGCTGGCTGATGGCATGGCCGCCAACACGTTGCCGCCATTCACAGGAATTCGGATCAAATCGCTCAGTGGAGAACTCCATCGACGGGCGTTGCGAACCCTCGACATCTTTTTGACATCTTTGTCTGAGGAGGCGGGCAGTGCTCCAGGAACTTTCGTGGTGACCCTCCCGAAGATTCAGGATGTGGAACAAGTGGCGGTGGTCGACGAGGCGCTCACCCAGTTGGAATCGGCCCTGGGGCTCAATCGGATCCAAATCGAATTGATGATGGAAACCCCGCAAATGGTGATTGATAGGGACGGATCCGCAGGAGTTCGTAAATTTGTAGAGGCTGCTGGCGGGCGAGTCCGTGGCGTCCATTTCGGAACCTACGACTACACGGCTTCGATGAACATAACGGCGGCATATCAGACGATGTCACACCCGGCGTGCGACTTCGCCCGACATGACATGCAGACAAGCCTGGCCGGAACCGGGATCTGGATTTCTGATGGAGCCACCAACGTGATGCCGGTGCCGATACACCGGGGCGACAACCTGACGCCAGATCAGATTCGCGAAAACCGAGAGACGGTACACGGGGCGATGAGACTGCACTACGACCACGTCAGACACTCGTTGAGCCACGCCTATTACCAGGGTTGGGATCTCCATCCGGCCCAACTGGCGACGAGATATGCCGCCGTCTACTCGTTCTTTCTCGAAGGTCTGGATCAAGCCGGAGAACGTTTAACCAACTTCGTGGAGTCGGCCGCCAAGGCGACGCTGGTCGGTGAGGTGTTCGACGATGCCGCCACCGGACAGGGATTGTTGAACTACTTTCTTCGGGCCGTGAACTGCGGGGCCATTACCGAGGAAGAAGCGACACTGAGATCCGGGCTCACCCTCGACGAACTTGAGAGCAGGTCTTTCCTTCACATCCTCGAGGGCCGCCGCTAACTCTCTCCGATCGGTTCTATTCGTTCTGAACCGTTTCGTGAACCAAAACCGTGGCGCAGACGCAAAAACCATTCACAAAACGATCTCGGACAACCCACCACCCCTTCTGTGAACCAAAACGGTGGCGTAGACGCAAAAACCATTCACAAAACGGTCCCGGACAACCCACCACCCCTTCTGTGAACCAAATCCGCGGCGTAGGCGCAAAAACCCTTCACAAAACGAGTTTCCTACGGGATTCATCCGGGTGCGTCGAGATATCGGCGAAGGTCGTCGATGAACCGGGTTGGATCGCGTCGAACCTGGCGTGCGCTGAATCTCCGTAGTTCTATTCCGAGCTCGAGGAGATCGTTCTGTCTGCTCAGATCGTCATCGAGTGCATCTGCCGAGCTATGAGTACCCAGGCCGTCAACCTCCGCCGCCTTGTTGAACTCCGGCCAGAAGAAGTCCGGCACGCGCCTCCCATTCCGAGTAAGAAACTCCTGCTGGAGAACCGGCCACGGCAACGAACTGTTCCGAATATGGAAAAAGGCTTCGGACTCAGCAGGAGATCCAGGAACCGAGTCTGACTCATAGTCGGTGGCCACATGTCGGAGTCGCTTTGTGCCGCGAACTCCTCGACCACCTCGGAGATTGGCAAAGTGTTGCAACTCCGTGAACGAAGTCAGGCGTTGTCTGATGGCGCTGTCGACCGCCTTTGTGACAACGATCTCCGGGAGACAACCGGCGCAGTCGAGGAGGGTTCTGGGAACGGACGTGACTGGTAGGCCGGTGACTTCATCTTCATCCTGAACACGACGGGTTCGATGAACAATCACGCCCGTGGGAACTGGTCGATTCGAGTAAGGAACAGTCACTTCAACCGGTGCCGTCGACAGCCCGTCGAAACCCCAGACGAGAAGTGCTGTGCGATGAGAAGCAAGTGAACCCGGACCACCAGCCAAAACTGCCGCCCAAACTTTCTCCAACCAGGTCTGAGGTCGGCGATCAACCTGATAAACCCCGCCCTGGCGGCGCACCCAGAGTCCGGTTTCCACCTTCCAGCGAATGGTTGAGGCACCGTCTGATTGCAATGCCTGGTCCCGAGTAACTACATACCCCTGTGTCGTTCCCAGGTCCTCGGTCTTGAGGTTGGTCTCTCGTTCCATCGCTCAACCTTGCGGGACCGCTGCTAGGACTTCAACCCCTCCGTTCTGTGAACCAAAACCGTGCCACAGACACAAAAACCCTTCACACAACGGTTTAGCGAGGCGGTCTAGCGGTGGGCGGTGAAGCGGATGTCGCCGTAGGGTTCGGAGACCGGCTGAAACACGGTGCCCTCGTTGGCGAGGCCGAATCGGGTGAGGTCGAAGGCGAGGTGGTGTTGATTGGGAAGTCGAAACGAAATCTCTGAGATCTCGGGCACTGCCTCCAGCACTGCTTCGGCCATCTTCCAACCTTGGTGTTGCACCGACGCCGACCAGTCGTCAAAGAAATGGTCGACCAAGAGCGTGCGAACACGGTTCCATGTAGCTGTTGTGTCCGCCGGCAAACCCGGGTAGACCCAGTCGGCGGTCACCGAAGTAGCCAGGAGACGATCGTCGGCCTCGGGCAGGATGGTGAACTCGTCGCGAGGAAATCCGACGAACGCTGAATCGGTCGTCTTCAGCACCACAAGTCCGGCGATCCCCGAAGACACCGATATCTCGTGAGGGCTAGACGACACGGTTGTGGTCCTTTGTTCCGAACCGCCTCCCAAGAAACCTGTCGCACCGTGGCGTGTCCAACGATTCTGGCTGATAGAAACATTCGCCGAATCGATCCCCTCCTTCCCGACGAGGTGCTCGCCGAGCACCATCCCGAATGCTTCGAGATCGGAGGTGAGGTGCTTCTGGGCCAATCCGTAGACCGTGTTCTTGGTGGTGTCGGTGGGCAGGACGGCCGAATTATCCCCGTCCCGGAAGGCGGCTCCGACATCCCCGGTCAACAAGATCTGAACCGTCAGATCCAGAAACTCGTCCTGGTTTTCACCCCGGAGAACTTTGGAGACCCGAACTTCCGATTTTCCCCACTGGTTGGGGCCAAGTGTCGCCATCTCAACTACCCCGGTAGGTCGTATATCCGAAAGGACTGAGCAACAAAGGGAGATGATAATGATCCTGGGTCTCGTCGAGATTGCAGGTCACGGCGATCTCCGGGAAAAACCCACTTCCTTGATCCCCGGTATCGAAGCGGATCCGGTAGTGGCCGGGATCGAGACCGGACCCGAGGTCTCCGATCCGGCCATCCGAATCGGTCCTGGCAGACGCGAGCGTGACCCACTTGCCGTCTACGGGAGACTCCAACTTCACGTCGATTCCGCCCGCTGGCCTTCCGGTGGCAACATCGAGCACATGGGTCGAGATCGAGATCACGCGTCCGCCTCCATACACAACATTCTTCTCAATCTGGTCGCTGAAATCTTCTTCTGTTCACCGGCGGCGATGTCGATCTCCTGATCTCGTGTGTTGCTCCATCGCCTCCCGGCGACATTCACCATTTCTTCTGCCGACTTGCCAGTGGCATAAATGATGTAGCTGAATCCAAATTTTGCCTCATACTTTTGGTTCGCTGTTGCCATCGCGGCGAGAACCTCTTGCGAAGCATTCCGGGCCCCGGCCTGTTCCCGGTTCTCGACGTCGCCTCCTGTCTCGCCGATTCTGGGATGCCCTGCAAACGCCTCGAGCCAATCGTCCTCGCTGAGATCGGCAAAAGTGATGTCGGCAACATCGAGTACGGCCTGGGGGTTGTCGAACGGGCGACAACTAAGCATCTCCGATATCCAGCGTGTTGAGGTGCAGACCGTTCGGAAGAATCTGGTGGCCTCCTGGCCTAGGAGTGAATTCAGGTACAGAACTCGCTTGGCAGATGCAGAATCACCTGTGGGCACGCCGAACACACGAAATCTGGCCACCCCGCCATCGGGATAGATATCGAGCTTCACGTACTCCGCTTCAACAGGGGTCTTTAAACGGAGGACATTCACCGAATCGGCTTCGACTGGAGATCGAGGGACAGCGCTGACCCATGTCGTTCCATCAATCGAGGCATCCAACGACACCCAGCCCGGTGAGTTCCCCTTGAAGAACCTGGTGTCCACTGAAATCTCCTGGAGTTTTCCGGCAAGCCCCAGTTTGAAGGAAACCCAGTCGTTTCCGGGACCGCGACGGCGTTTGGTCTCCCACCCGTCCCACATACCACCTGGCTCGCCGGGCCGGAGCATGTTCGAAGGTGGCGAGTAGTGGGCGTCTGAGGCATCGACAGGATCTGTGCCGACCCGGAGTGAAGCCAGGTTGATCGGAGCATTCGAAGGGCAAACCTCTTCTATTCCCGGAATAGGTCGGCCAGTGACCCGCAGTCGAGCGACACCGCCGTCAGGCAAGATGTTGAGTCTGAGATGGGTTACACGCCCCGGTTCCTTCACATCAAAGATCGCAACGGAGTTTCCTTCCAATCTGGTGCGGGGAACGAGATCTACCCAGAAGGCCTGGCCCAACCGTTTGTCGTCTCCGACGCCACACGCCTCCAGCGAGAATTCCTCAGGAAAATTGCCAGTGAAAAAGGATGTGTCGATCGTGACCTGCTCAATACGTCCGGGTATCCCTAGAGAAACCACGCACCAGTCGTGTCCGTCCTCTCGCCGGCGACGGGTTTCCCATCCGTCCATCCATTTTCCTTGGTCGGTGAAGACATCTTCCTTCCAAACCGGCGGTACCGGATTCAGCATGTTGACCGCCGCCGCAAAGAACTCGTCATTGCACTCGACTACCCGCCCACCTACTGCAGTGGAGGCAAGATCAGTCATGTCGTCATTGTCCTTCCAAGTCCAGGCTCGATCTGCCCATCTTCATAGATTGTCTCTCCCCGGAGAATGGTTGTGACCACCTGGCCCCGGAGTTTCATTCCATCGTACGGCGTTAACGTATGGCGGTGCTCGAGTTTCGCACCGACCACCACCGACATTGCATCCGGGTCGAATACCACCACGTCGGCATCTTTGCCCACATCGATACTCCCCTTGCTTTGGTCTAATCCGGCTAACCGTGCCGGTTCAAGGGCCAGCCAGCGAACAAGCTCGCTCAACGGGATACCCCGGTCGGCGGCGCCGGTCCACACAGCCAGCAATCGCAGCTGCAAGGATCCGATTCCACCCCAGGCACGGGCGAAATCACCGGTCTCGATCTCTTTCAGATCGGCGGGCGCCGGGGAGTGATCTGAGACAACCATGTTGAGCGCGCCGGAACCCAACGCATCCCACAACCCCTCACGTTGGTCGCGATTCCGGATCGGTGGTGCGCATTTGAAAGACGTCGCTCCGACACCAATGTCTTCGGCGGCAAAGGTCAGGTAGTGCGGACACGTCTCACCGGTGAGGCTGTCCGGGCCTGATTGAATCTCGGCAGCTGCGTCTGGAGATGACACATGGAGCACATGGACCCTGGTGCCATCCGTGGCGAGGCGGGCCACCGACGCCACTGCTGAGACCTCCGACTCGATGGGTCGCGAAACCAGATAATCGAGATAGCTACGAGCCCCTGGAACCAGCTCATGAAGGAGATCGGCTTCTTCAGCATGGACAAGCAGGGGGACGCCCAGTTCACCAAGCCTTTTGGAGACGACGGCCAATTCTGCCAACGGCATCGGAGGGAACTCATCAACCCCGGAATCGACCAGAAACGCCTTGAAACCACGAACTCCTGCTGCCACGAGACCACTTATCTCCGACTCAGAGCCAGGAATCAGGCCGCCCCAGAAGGCGACGTCGACTGACAACTTCCCGGTGGTCGACAACAGTTTCTCATTGAGCGCTTCGACCGAGACGGTGGGCGGAATCGAGTTCAAGGGCATGTCCACGATGGTCGTCGTCCCACCGGCAGCGGCCGCACGGGTAGCACTCGCGAAACCCTCCCAATCGGTGCGGCCGGGTTCGTTGACGTGAACATGTGTGTCGACCAACCCCGGGAGAATCATCAGGTCGCCGAAGTCGCGGTCAGCGACACCCTGGCTTATCTCGACGATGCTTCCTTTTTCGTAGCGAATCGTGCCCGGGCGAACCCCGTCCGGAAACAACACTCTTTGACTTCGTATCGATGGCATCGCTGCGGAGGCTAGGTGCTCTGGTCGCCCGTAGTAACGCAGATGCAGATCACGAGTCCTCGAGGATCCAGTCTTCGAGAGGAATCCCCAGTCCATCTGCGATCCGGTTGGCGTAGGCGAAATATGCGACAACCTCGGCGATGTGAAGAATATCGAGGTCGGAGAAACCGACATCACGGAGGCCGAGAACATCCTCCTCCGCTACCGATCCTGGGCTTTTGGTCAGTTTCACGGCATATCGGAGCATGGCAAGCCGCTTCCCGGACAGACCAGCCGTTTCGAAGTCAGATTCGATTCGTCCTGCTAGATCGTCATCGCGAAGTAGTCGACGCAGACCGCGTCGATGATGCGACGTTCAGTAGTGGCACTCGTTGATCTGAGAAACCACCACCGCCACCATCTCCCGCTCCACTTTGCGCAGTGTCTTGGTGCTGCGCATCGCCTGGCGATAGAGGACGTCGTGCGCCTCGAGACTCCCCGCGTCAAGGGCGTGGATCCGCATTACCCAGTCGACACGTTGATAGGTGGGATCAGCTACCCGGTCTCTCAATCCGGCGAGGGCACCGACCCACTCATCCTCGTGAGGGGCTTCAATCCATGGCATCTGACAAATCTAGCTGTCATCCAAATCACTCCATGACTCTCCCCTGTTTGGTCCCTTCAAAAGGGCCAAAACCTCTTTCTAAAAATGTGGGAACCTTTGCAAGCGCGGAGAGCGTCTATAGCCTTGTGAACGGATGCGCAAGCTACCGGACACCTCCTCCAAATCTTGCGGCGGTGGAGTGGGGACCCGCTTTCCCCGAGCGGATCTACTTCTCTCCTCAAACCCACTCTCCGCCGCAACTCATCGAAAGGCTCGATCCCACCAGTCGGGCCTTTCGACCTTTGCATGGAAGGATAAGCCAAAGAGTCCAACCCGGGTTGCGAAGAAACGCGGCTATCAGCTGCTGAATGTCACCGCGTAGGCGTGAGCCCACCGGGTGACGACCATCCCGTACAACTCCCCGGCCCGCATCATGTCACCCGATTCGAGGGCTCGAACCGACTCGGCGACCATCGACACTGAATCATCGAGAACAAGATCCTGAGGCTCGAAGAGATCTGAAACATCGGCGAAATCGAGTTCGACCATTGAAGCGTCGTCGAATGGTCGGAGCCATGTGGTCAATTGTTCCATCTCGGTGGTTGGTCCCTGAGTCATCCCCACCTGCTCGAGAACCTCAATGGCCGTTGCCAGCCGCGCTCGAGCGTCAACGATGTCAGTTCGAAAGCGGAGTCGTGGCGCCGCCTCAGTCCCATATATCTCACTCTCTTCGGGCTCGAAGGCGACGAACCACCGAACCGGTATGTGCCATGCCGAAGCGAGGACGTGTGAACGATGATCGGGGTGCTTACGGCGATAGTCCCTGAGTTCGCGATCGGCCACTTCGGCAGCCTCCTCGGGAATAAGCCCAACACCCATTCCAGCAAACGAACTCGCAAAGGCGACGGTCGACTCAAGGACCCGAAGCCGGAGATTGCGGGGGCAAACCATTCGCCGGCCTTTCCAATCGACAGACCAGTCGGGCTCGTGCTCCGATTCAGAAAGCACTCCATATGTCCGCACAAAACTGGGGACCCGGGCATCGCTCGAGTCGACTATCGGTGAGTAAACCCTTAGGAAAGCCGTCTTGGTCACGTCCCTATCCTGACACACCAGGACGCTAAAGGGCAGAGAGGTCAGACTGTCCCTGGATTCGATCCTTCTTTTCCAGGTGACCCTTCCACACGTCGCCAGATCGCGACGGCCGGCGATTGGTTATGATCATTTCACCGAGAGAAGCCGCGTTTTGACACGAAAGGATCCCCGTTGACCGTATTCGATGAAGTAGCCACCGACGGCCACGAGCAGGTTCTCTATGGCTACGACAAGCAATCCGGTCTCCGGACAATTATTGCTATCCACTCCACGGCTCTCGGTCCCGCTTTAGGCGGGACTCGCTTTTTTCCGTACCAGACCGAGGATGAAGCTTTGATCGATGTCCTGCGTTTGGCAAAGGGGATGAGTTACAAGGCGGCCGCCGCCGGACTCGACCTCGGAGGCGGCAAAGCTGTCATCATCGGAGATCCGATGACCGACAAATCAGAACGCCTCTTCAGGGCGTTTGGGCGAATCGTAGATTCGTTACGGGGTCGCTATATCACCGCCGAAGACGTTGGCACCACGACGCAAGACCTCGATATGGTCCGACGGGAGACGCCCTGGGCCTTAGGAGCTTCGGTAGCCGAGGGAGGATCCGGCGACCCATCACCAATTACCGCCCGGGGTTTGTTTGCCGCGGCCAGGGCTGTCGCCCAGCACATCTGGGGAGATTCCGAGCTTGCGGGCAGACGTTTCGCGGTGAAGGGGGTTGGCAAAGTGGGTTCAGCTTTTGTGCAATTGTTGGTCGAGGCCCGCGCTGAGGTGATAATCGCTGATACCTACGAGCCCAACCTGTCGGCCGCCGCCGAAAACTACGGAGTGAAAACGGTGGAAATCGAAGATATCCACACGGTGGATTGTGACTTTTTTTCGCCATGCGCCATGGGTGCCGACCTCAACGAAACATCCATTCCCAAGCTCAACTGCCAGGCCGTGGTCGGGTCGGCTAATAATCAATTGGCAACTGATGAAGACGCCGATCGAATTGCCGAGCGGGGCATCGTCTACGGCCCCGATTTCGTGGTCAACTCGGGCGGGCTTATCAACGTATACGACGATCTCACCGGGTATTCGAAAGCCCGCGCCCTGCATCGGGTCGACTCCATTTACGACGCCACACTCCGCGTTCTGGAGACGGCGAAGACGGAGAACATCAATCCCAACGCCGCGGCGATGCATGTCGCCGAACAACGAATGCGCGACATCGGCGACCTCCGCCGGTTCCGACGGGGGGGCGATGACCGTAACTAATCAGACGGTGAACTGGAATCACCGCGATCTCGGTCTTGATGACGGGCAGATCGTGGAGATGTACCGCGTGATGCTTATGGCGCGCCGAGTCGACGACCGGATGTGGGCCTTGCAACGCCAGGGACGCGCTGATTTTGTCCTCGGTGCCTCCGGTCACGAGGCCATTCAGGTGGGCTCGGTATTCGCCCTGGACCGTGAGAAGGACTGGGTTCTCCCCTATTACCGCGATATGGGAGTCGGTCTCGCCTGGGGATTCAGTCCTGAGGAAATCTTCCTGGGAGTTTTCGCGAAGAAGGACGATCCGATGTCGGGAGGACGCCAACTTCCCAGCCATTGGTCCGACCCCGACCGGCGAGTGTTTACCCAGTCATCGGTTATCGGGCCTCAGTATCCCCACGCCGCGGGGATCGCCCACGCCATCAAGACTCGTGGCGAAGACGCTGTTTGCGTTGTCTACGGGGGCGAAGGATCAACCTCTGAGGGCGACTGGCATGAGGCTATGAACTGGGCCGGGATTCACCGGCTTCCACTCATTTTCGTCATTGAGAACAATCACTACGCCATCTCAGTCCCCACCGGAGAAGGGGTGGCCGGCAAGATCGCCGACCGAGCGGCGGGATACGGCTTTCCCGGGATCGCCATTGACGGGAACAACCCGTTCCAGGTGGTTCGCACGATGAACACCGCCGTCGCCAGAGCGAGGGCCGGTGAAGGCCCGACGCTCATCGAAGCAGAGACTTATCGCTACTACGCCCATACCTCCGACGACAACGACACCTTGTATCGGACCCGGGATGAGGTTGAGTTGTGGCGAAAGAAGGACCCACTGATCGCTCTTCGCCAACACTTGATCGAGCAGCGACTGCTTAGTGAGGATGAAGAGGCTGAAATCGACGAAGAAGTGGTGTCGACCCTGGCCGAGGCGGTAAAGCGAGCGGAAGCTGCTCCCGACCCGGAAGAACCCACCACCAGGGTGTATGCCCGACCGATTGTCCCGACCGAAGCTACGACCGAGATCGAAGTTGTACCCGATGGTGACCGCGTCAACCTGATCACAGCAATCAACAAAGCGCTGCATGAGATCTTTGAGCAGAACGATGATGCCATTTTGTTTGGCGAAGATGTTGCCCGCCAGAAAGGCGGCGTTTTCAAGGCAACCGAGGGCCTCACAGAACGCTTCGGAGCCGAGCGGTGTTTCAACACTCCGATTGCGGAGTCTTCGATCGTCGGGGTAGCTATTGGGATGTCTGCAGCCGGGTTCCGACCCCTACCCGAGATCCAGTTTGCTGACTACATCCACCCGGCGTTCAACCAGATCGTTTCTGAGGCGTCGCGAATTTCGTTCAGGTCCGACGGGCGATGGACGTGCCCCATTGTGATTCGGACGCCATACGGCGCTGGAATCCACGGTGCCCTCTACCACTCGCAGTCGATCGAGGCCTTTTACAGCCATGTCCCCGGTCTCAAAGTTGTGGTGCCGTCGACTCCTGCCGATGTAAAGGGTCTGTTGCTCTCAGCTTTCGAAGACCCTGATCCGGTGATGTTCCTCGAGCCAAAGAAGCTGTATCGGCTTGCCAAGGGTCCCTATCCCGATGGCGACTACAACGTGCCTATTGGCAAAGCTGCGATCCGAAACTCTGGCACCGACCTCACCATCATCGCGTACGGGGCGATGGCACATTTCGCGATGGAAGCAGCGCCGATCCTCGAGGACCTTGGGATTTCACCAGAAGTCATCGACCTACGCTCCCTCAAGCCCCTGGACTGGCCAACCATCGAAGCGTCAGTCCGCAAGACGTCACGAGCTCTGATCGTCCACGAGGACAACGAGTTTGTTGGATACGGCGCCGAAGTTGCAGCCCAGATCGCCGACAAGACATTTGAGTGGTTGGATGCTCCGGTGAAACGATACGCGCTTCCGGATGTGCCGATCATGCCATATGCCGGATCACTTGAGCGCACTCTTTATCCCACTGCCCAGGGGATAGTGGAACAAGCACAGGAACTCGCCAAGTACTAGTCGTGTCGCTACAAACCCATCTCTCCTCAATAGCTGGTAGCGCATTTGCGCAGCTTGACCTGTCCGATCGATACGGAGAGGTCGTTCCTTCGCAACGACCCGAACTTGCTCAATACCAATGCAATGGCGCGATGGCGGCAGCAGCCGGGGCGGAACGTCCACCGAGAGAGATCGCCATGGAAGTGGCCGAAATTCTCGCCGGTCATCCCGATATTGACCGGGCCGAAGTGGCGGGTCCAGGTTTCATCAATCTCACGGTGACCGACGATGCGTTGTGTCAGTGGGCAAACAGTGTCTCCAGGGACGAACATCTCGGATTCCCGACAAGTCCCAGCCCCGAAAAGGTCGTTGTCGACTACGCCGGACCCAACGTGGCCAAGGCGATGCATGTGGGGCACAGCAGGGCGACAATCATCGGCGACTCCCTTGCCCGTTTGTTTAGCTTTGCCGGTCACCGGGTGATTCGAGACCCCCACTTTGGCGACTGGGGGTTTCAGATGGGTTTGCTCATCGCCGCTATCGAGGACGAGCAGCCCGACCTTCCATATTTCGACAATGCAGCTGTTGAGTTTCCGGTGTCTTCCCCGGTGAGTCTCGACGACCTGGAAAGGATCTACCCCGAGGCGGCAGCGCGGGCGCGCGAGGACGCCTCATTTGCCGATTCGGCCCGCGAGAAAACGGTGGCGCTACAACAGGGCCAGCGTGGCTATCACGCCCTTTGGGAACAGATGAAATCGGTAAGTGAGACGTCACAACGAGACGACTTCGCCTCGCTCGGCGTGAATTTCGACCTCTGGTACGGAGAATCCGATGTGAGAAATCGCTTGGCTCCCATGGTCGAGCGTTTCCGGGACTCGGAGTTCTCCGAGGTATCCGACGGCGCCCTGATTGTCCGAATCGAGGAACCCGACGACAACCGGGAACTGCCTCCACTGATTCTCGAATCGTCCGTAGGAGGTTTTCTCTACTCGACTTTCGACCTGGCAACCGTAGAAATGCGAGTAGAGGAACTTGACGCCGATCTCATCCTCTATGTCGTCGACCGCCGGCAGGCGGACCACTTCACGCAGGTCTTTCGAGCTGCCCGGAAAACCGGCATCGCCCCCAATGAGGTTGGACTCGAACACATCGGTTTTGGCACGATGAACGGGCCCGATGGCAAGCCGTTCAAAACTCGTGAAGGCGGTGTGGTCCGACTTTCCGACCTGATCGTCATGGTGATCGGTGCCGCCAAAGACCGCCTCGACGAGGCTCATCTCGCTGAGGAGTACCCCGAATCGGAGCGATTGGAGATCGCTGCGAAAGTCGGCGTGGCGGCGCTGAAATACGGCGACCTGATCAACAACCGCTCCTCTGACTACGTGTTTGACCTCGACCGGTTCAGCTCATTCGAGGGCAAGACCGGGCCTTACCTCCAGTATGCGGCGGTTCGGATCAAGTCGATCCTGCGCAAGGCTGCCGACCAGGGATTTGAGGCTGGCGAGATTCTCCCAGCGCAGGCCGAGGCCGAGCGTCACCTGATGCTCGAACTCATCCATCTACCCGAGATTGTGCAATGGAGTATTGATCTTCGAGCGCCCAACCATGTCGCCGAGTACGCCCACACCGTCGCACTTCAGTTCAACCGGTTCTACGACGCATGTCACATCCTTTCCGAATCTGATCCTGCTCGACAGGCTTCCCTGCTGGCGGTGGCGGGATGGGCGTTACGCACCCTGGAAACTCTTCTCGACCTCCTGGGTATTTCGGTCCCAGAACGTATGTAGTCATGTTCTCGGTTCGGGACGCCCAGGCGAGAGACATTCCGCTCATTTCTCCGTGGACCCGAGACACTTTTTCCTGGGGGGACTACGTCGCCGATTCGCTCACGCGCTGGCTGGAAGACCCACATCTCAAGGTGCTCGTCGTCGTTGACACCGATGACGTTGCGAAAGGAGTCTCCGTCGTCCAGCTTCTGAGCCCACGGGAAGGATGGCTTTCGGCAGCAAGAGTCCACCCGGATGCCCGGCGGCTGGGTTTGGGGACGCTACTCAATGCAGCCTCCGTGGAGTGGGTCCGGGAGCAGGGAGGAGAGGTTGCTCGTCTGGCAGTGGAAGATTCCAATCCGGCTGCAACAAACCAGGTAGTGAAATTGGGATATCGGCCCGGGTCAGCTTGGGTTTATGCCGAACCACCGGAGGACTCGACGCGAATGCCGGATGAGAGCGACAAGCCCACGGTTGCGGGTCGATCCGATGTTGATCCGGCTTGGATGTACTGGTCGACGAGTGAGATTGCCGATGCCGGGCGCATGCTGCTGCCTTCGGTGTGGAAATGGCGAAGGGCGACAGTCGCCGATCTCGACCTGGCCGCCCGGGAGCGAAGGCTCGTTGCTAGTGCTGCTGGTTGGCTGGTTTTTGAACCTAGGGAATCCGATTCGATCGAGGTTGTGTGGGTGGCGGCGGGCCAGAATGATTTCCCCCGGTTGGTGAACGCAGCCCTCCGCTACTCGGCCGACAACGGAATCAAGGACGTCTATTTCAAGATCCCGGAGACGGGCTGGACCGGAGAAGCTCTACGGCGCGAAGGGTTCGAAGTCACGACGATCACGGTCTATTCCAAACCGATCGTCAAATGATCCTGGGTCTTAGAGACCGATCATCGTCGCGAACACCCAAACCAGGAAAATGGCCGGATACTCGAGCTGGCGAGCCCACGAGCTGTTTTCGGGCGCTGTCCGCAACAACAGTGACGCGGGCACACCAACCAGTGGAACCACAACCATCCCGGCGATGGCCGCAGCGTGGAGACCATCGGCGCCATGTTGAATGACAACCGGCAAATCGGTGAGGAACCTTGAAAGAAAACCCTGGAGCACCAGGAACCCGAATCCGACCACGAAACTGGCGATGGCACGAGCGATGCCGATCTCCCAAACAGTAAAGCCAACCAGACGTCGACCACGACCGAGCGGCCCCTCTGCAGCGATTCCAAGAGCGAACAGGCCGACCACGCCGAGAATGAGGGCCGACGAGAGGAAGGCTCCGGTAGACATCTCCACGTCGCCGACAAGCCCGAATCCTGCGAGGAGGGTGGCTAATCCCAGACTGGTCAGCAGGGTGCCCACCACAACCAGACCCGTATCGAACATCGTCCCCAGGGCGCCAAACGCCAGGGTTCCATAGTTCTTGACGTTGTCGAGTGAGGCTTCGCCTGGCGACGTTGACTCGGTCAAAGTTGGGTCTCCACGTCGGAGACGTTAGTGGCGACCGGGACCACTTGAATGGCTTCGGAGTAGAGCTCAATCGGATGCGCAATCCGATAGTCGTCGCCCAGAATGCTCCGGAGTTGCATCTCGCATCCCGGGTTGGCCGAAGCGACAAGAGGTCTTTCAGTGGAACGAATCAGATTCGCTTTCCTCTCTCCGAGTTCGGCAGAGGCGACTGGCTGAAGGACCGTATAGAGTCCCGCCGCCCCACAACACAGGCCATCATCGTCGAGGTCGATTACCGAATATCCGGCGGCTTTCAATATCGACCGGGGTTCGTCGACAACTCGCTGGGCGTGACGAAGATGACACGGATCCTGAACCACCACCTCGACACCGGTCGACTCAAGGGTGGGAAGGCGTCCTTCGGAAATGGCATTGGCGACGATCACTGTGATATCGCTGGCGTTGTCGAAGTTGTCACGAAGATGCGCCGAACAACCTGCGGCCGTGGCGACAACAAGATCACAATCGGCAAACGCTTCGTCATTCTTCGACAAAAGGGAGCCGGCGTGGTCGGCATGGCCGTCGTGTGCCGCTAATGCGCCACAACATGTCTGACCACGGGGTATGACCACCTCGTATCCGGCGCGGTCGAGCAATTCGGCGGCCGTCAGGTTCACCTGGGGAAACCACTGATTCTGGATACACCCGCTGAGCAGACCAATTTTGGGTCCTGAGGCCTCAGCAACCCATTCCTGCCGAGGAGTACGGGTCGTCAATGGTCGGATACCCCGGAGTGTTCGGCGGAACCGACCCGGCACCAGAAAATCGAGGTGAAGGATCTGAACCATCCTGATCAACAACGTGAGTGAGGAGAGGAAAGTTTGCGAGGCAACGAGCCGACCGGTCGCCACGCCCCGCACCCGGCGTTTGAAAGAGGGACGTTGCGCGACGATTTCGGCCCGGGCACCCTCTAGAAGCGCGCCGTACGGGACCATTCCAGGGCACACCGGCTCACAGGCGCGGCAACCCAAGCAAAAGTCGAGTATTTCCTCGAACTTCGCGTCTACCTCAGCTGCTCCATCGGCTACTGCGCTCATCGCCTGCAGACGACCTCTTGGAGATGCAGTTTCCCTGCCGGTGAGACGGAAAGTCGGACATACAGGAAGGCATAGGCCGCATTGAACACAGGCCGCCAACCCGTCCGGATCGGGATGGTGTTCGGTCACCCACCCCATCAGATGCCTCCCGGTAGCCGGTTGGGATTGATGATGCGTGCCGGGTCGAACTCGGCAACCAATCGGCGCTGATATTCGGCTGTCATCGGCGGCGTACCCCAGGGATCGATCGGTGGCTCCGCACCGGGATGATCGACGAGGACTAAAGCTCCTCCCAACGACTCCGCCCAGTGTCTGATCTCCGTTGCCGGTTCGACCGAGTTCGAAGCCAACCTCAGCTCCCCAACACCGTGGACTGCTAGGAAGTCCCAAGGCTGGACCAATTCAATGGCCCCTCCGACCGAAGCGGGAGGGATGCGGAGAGACCAGCGGAATTCGCCCACGGGATCAGCCGGCCAGTGCAAACCTGGCGTCGCCTCACCACCCGATCCGTCAACGACCGCCTCGACCTCGGATCGGGTGCCCCAAACAAAGAGGTCAATTCCCGCCTTGGTTTCGAGCAAAGCCAGGGGACGGTTGCTCGAAGACGACGATCCAATATCGGTCAGCCTTATGGTGGCGGCGTCCGGCGGAACCGGCCACAGCTTCAGACAAACGGACACGATGACACCCAGAGAGCCAAATGCTCCGACCATTGCCCGATGCAAGTCATACCCGGAAACATTCTTGACTACCCGTCCCCCAGAACGGACGACCCGGCCGTCTCCGGTGACTGCGGTGACTTCGAGCACGCGTTCTCTGGTGCCCAACATCCGCGCCCTCTTCAGTGACGATCGGCCAGTGGCTATGACACCTCCCAAGCTGCCTTCTCCAGGTGTTTCGGGGAGAAGGGCGGTCTGCTGTCGAGTTGAGAGCAGGTTCTCAATATCTGCGACCCCTGCTCCCCCGCCAGCCACGAGAGTCAGGTCGTCGGGCTCCCAGGTCTCGACCTGATTCAGGGAGGCCATCGACATCACAATGCCCGGCGACGGTTCCATTCCATAGCGCTGATGGGTGCCGCCGCCCCACACCCTGACTGCCGTTCCCTTTTCTGTGGCGAGTCGAAGAATTCCGGAAACATCATCGATAGTGCGGGGAGCGAGATGCAGCCCATCAGGAGCTCCCTCGATCCGGGTTTCCAGGTCGCCAAGCACGCTCACACCCATGCCCCCTCCGGTACCTCACGCCGAACTCCTCCAAAGTCAAAACACCGCGAACCGGAAGGGAGAATCTTGGACGGGTTGAGACGATGTTCGGGGTCGAAGACATCCTTTACCCGCGCCTGGGCATCGAGGTCGAGGGCGGAGAACGAGTGTGGCATCAGATCACGCTTCTCCACTCCCACCCCGTGCTCTCCTGAAAGGGCGCCCCCCATCCCGAGGCATAGCGCAACAATGTCATCGCCGGCTTGGCGGACCTTCGCAGCCACCTCTAGGTCCGATGAATCGAAGGCGATGAGCGGGTGGAGGTTGCCGTCCCCGGCATGGAAAACGTTGAGCATCGTCAGCCTATACCGGTCAGCAATCTCATAGACGCCGGTCATGGCCTCGACCAACCTGGTGCGTGGAACCACCGTATCGTGCAGGTAATAATCCGGTGCCAGTTGGGCCACAGCTCCGAATGCCGACTTGCGACCCTTCCACAACAGGTTTCTCTCGGTCTCGTCCGATGCGACTACCACAGTACCGCAGCCGTTCATCGTCCCGATCTGAGAGATCGCCGCAGCTTCCGACTCGACCGAGGCCGTCGACCCCACGACTTCTGCGAGGAGAACGGCGGCAGCATCGACAGGGAGGCCACCGCCCAACCAATTCTCCACGGCTACAACCATCCGCTGGTCCATGATTTCCAATGCGGCGGGGACCATTCCGGCGGCGATTACATCGGACACGGTGCGGGCGGCTGCCTCAACTGAAGGAAAGTCGAGCAGCAAGGTACGAACATCCTCGGGGAGCGGAAGGAGACGGACCAGGATCCGGGTCGCAATTCCCAAAGTCCCCTCCGAGCCGACAAGAAGTCCCCGGAGGTCGAGTCCTGTGGGATCGGGCGCCAACCCTCCAACCCGAAGAATCTCACCGGCGGCGGACACGAATTCCATGCCGAGTACGTGAGATGTGGTGCTGCCCTCTGCCAGACAGTGCGGCCCTCCTGAATTGTTGGCGAGGTTGCCGCCAATAGTGCATGCCGATTGCGACGATGGATCCGGGGCGAAATGGAGTCCAAATTGCTTCGTCTGTCGGGAGAGGTCGAGGTTGATTACCCCGGGGCCGACCCACGCTGCCTGATTGGCGATGTCGAGTTCGATGTCGTTCATCGTCGTGAGGGCAACAACCACGCCCCCGTTCACCGGTGACGCACCAGCGGTGAGCCCGGTACCCGCTCCGCGGGGGACCACCGGGATTGAATGCCTGTTGGCGATCTCCACGATCGCCGCCACCTCCTCGGTTGTCTTCGGAAAAACAATCAGGTCCGGATTGCCTCGCATCAACGAGGCGTCCTTGGCGTAGATGTGGCGCTCCAACGGGTCGTCGAGGACCCGATCGGTGCCAAGCAGGCGGCGGAAATCTTCTCGGGCGCTCACGCTGTCACGGTACCCGAAGAAAACGGGCATCAGGCAGGATTCCAGCCGCCTCCGCCCGGTGTCAGAACTACAAGCCGGTCGCCTGGCTCGACTTCGATTGTCGTCTTACCCGGGAGGCGCTGTCGATCGGCGCCCCTCATCAGCCAATCCTCACCCGACAAGCCGGGACCGCCCCCGTTTAACCCCCACGGTTGGATTCGACGGCGTTCCCCCATCAGGGAAAGCGTGGCCCCCTCAAGGAACTCGATCTCGCGTTCGATTCCGTCACCACCCGGGTTCGCCCCACCACCACCACTTCCTCTTCGGAGGGTGTATCTGCGAATCCTGAAGGGATAATGCACTTCCAGCGCCTCTATCGGTGTGTTCTCCGTGTTGGTCATTCCGGTCTGGATGCCCGATTGGCCCGGTCCGGTTGGTCGCCCTCCTTGACCGCCGGCGACGGTTTCGTAGTAGGCGAATCGGTCGTTTCCAATCAGGACGTTGTTCATGGTTCCCTGACTGGCCGCCCCAACTCGATGTGGTGACGCAGGGGCAAGGGCGCCGAGGACGACATCGGCAATCCGTTGACTCGTTTCGACATTTCCAGCGGCAACGGCTGCCGGAGCAACGGCGTCGACCAGTGTCCCGGGCTGAGTGCGGAGTTCGATTGGCCGGTAACAACCTCCGTTGGCAGGGATGGTCGGATCCGTAGCCACCCGCACGGCGTAGTAGAGACATGAGAGTGTGACGGCTTTCACGGCGTTGAAGTTGGCAGCGACCTGGCTGTCAGTTCCGGCAAAGTCGGCGACAAGGGTCCCGTTGTCAATGGTGACCGAAACCCTGATCGCCACGTCTCTTTCACCGTGCTCCATGTAGTCGACAAACTCGAAGACTCCGGACGGAAGGTCACCTAGCGCTCCGACCATTCGACGTTCTCCATAGTCGAGCAGCAAACCGCTCAGCCGATGAAACGAGGCGACACCCTCGGACTCGATGAGTTCGGAAAGGCGTCGGGCCCCGATCGCATTGGCGCCGATCTGGGCGGCAAGATCGCCCCTTCTCTCCACCGGAGTTCGGGTGGCGGTAAGAAAAGGCACCGAGAAATCGTCTACCCAGCGGTTGCCGGCAACGGCCAGCATCGGTGAGACGACATGGCCTTCCTGTTCAAGGGTGATGGCATGGGCTGGCATTGAGCCAGGCGCCTCACCACCGACATCGGCATGATGAGCCCGATTGGCGACCCAACCAACCAGAGCGTTGCCTACAAATACTGGAGCAACGAGAGTCAGGTCATTGAGGTGGGTACCGCCCTGGAACGGGTCGTTCACGGCGAACTGTTGGCCGGGTGCGGGGTCAAAGCGGTCGATACATGCCCGGACCGAAGCCGGCATCGAACCAAGGTGGACAGGGATATGTTCGGCCTGGGCAAGCATCTCACCGGCGACGTCAAACACTGCGGCGCTGCAGTCAGCCCGTTCCTTGATATTCGGCGACAAAGAGGTGAGACGGAGGACGGCACCCATCTCGTCAGCTATCGAAGACAACTGGTAGCGGAAGACCTCGAGGGCGATGGGGTCGGTCATTCCCGGATCAGATGTTTGATGTGCTTGGAACCTTCACGAAAACTAAGTCCAGACAGCCCGTCTCGGCGCCCATTGATAAAATCGGCCACGGCGTCGGGTTCGGTCTTGGCATATTCCCGCAGCGCCCAGCCGATCGCCTTGCGGATAAAGAACTCCCTCTCGTCGATACAAACCTCACAGAAACGGAAAAGGCGCGCGGGGTCAGTGTGATCCTTGGCCCCAACCTGGCAGATGATCGCCGCGCGTCGTAGCCACATATCCTCGTCGTGGATCCAGGTGTCAACCGTCGGCCAGGAATCCTTCGGATGGTTGATGACGAGACTCCGAACAAGTTGCGTGGCGACCTCATCGACAAAGTCCCACCATCCCCCATCGACGATGAGTTGCCGATAGAGAGGGAGCCGTTCGGGCGTGATGAACTCCTTGACCAACTGACGGAGAATCGGAGTTCTGCCCGCTTTCTGCACCCCGTAGAAAGGCATTTCCGTCTTCATATATGCCTGCATGCCTGGAGTCTTGCTTGGGTCGGCTGCGCTCTGGAGAAGGGTTGTCACCATTCGTTTCGCTGCATCGATGTTGGCCGCTACCACGTGATCTCCAACGTCGAATCGGTCAAGACCTCGAGATGCTCTCCGCTATTCAGGAGGACTGTGGCGGTGGCGTCCACGATGAGTAACGGCCCATCGACCTCGAACCCGGGGGCAAGAGACTTGCGGGCGACCACATCAGTCCCGCCAGACAAGGACTCATCAGTCAGCTGATCCATTGACTCGGGTTCCTGAAGTTCAGACCAGGTCAGATCGGGCGTGCCACTAGCCACCGACCGCAAGTTGACCATTTCCACCGGAACGCCGTCGAGGCGGAACCCAAAACGAAGCTCGTGTTCGATCTCGAAATCCTCACTGAGGCGGCCCTCCCGATAGGGGATCGCTAGCTCGTGGGACTGCGACTGGTAGCGAGCATCGGCGAACAAAAGAACATCATCGGCGTCGCGTCCGAACACTCCTCGAAATCGGTCCCCGACACTCATGCGGATCGCCGCAACTTGGCTGGCGTCAACCAAATCAGCGGATCGGAGCTGAGTCTCTAACATCTCCACACGGGGACTCGCCATCAGTAAACCAAGCGCCGAGAAGACACCAGTGTGCGGCGGGATCAGTACCGACCGCATATTCAAATTGCGAGCGAGACGGGTGGCGTGCAGTCCCCCGGCACCGCCATATGCCACCAACGACGACGCTGACGGGTCAAATCCTTCTTCAATCGACACCTTGCGAAGGGCTCGTTCCATGTGGGCGTCAACTATCTGGAGGATTCCGGTTGCAACCTCGTCGGTGCTCAATCCCAAGCGGCGACCCAGATCCCGCAGCACCGCCGATGCCATTGCCCGCTCGAGGGTCAGACCTCCAGCGATTCCCGCCTCAGGGATATAGCCGAGGTGCAGGTTGGCGTCCGTGACAGTCGGTTCTACACCCCCCAATCCGTAGGCTGCCGGGCCCGGTTCGGCGCCTGCGGAGCGGGGACCGACCCGAAGCGCTCCGCCGGTATCGACCCAAGCAATCGACCCTCCTCCGGCCCCGACGGTATGAATCGCGATGGACGGAACACGGTTTACCCGCCCACCAATAATCTGGTCGCTCCCCACCTCGATGCCTTCGGGCCCGATTCGAGAGACATCCGTGGAGGTTCCACCCATGTCGAAGGTGATGACCGAATCCAGACCGTGGCTACGACGTAGAGCATCGGACGCCACCACTCCTCCGGCCGGGCCAGAAAGCGTCAGTTCACCAACCAGGGCCGCTGCAGAACCGAAAGGGACCAATCCCCCTGATGAAGTCATCACATGCGAACTCGAGGCGCCAACCGATGATCCCAACAACGACAGATACGTCGCGACGCTGGGAGCGAGGTATGCGTTGATGACGGTTGTTTCCGTCCGCTCATACTCACGAAAACCCGGGGACACCTTCGATCCGATACTGATTGGAATATCGGGAAAAGCTTTGGTGAGAGCATCGAGCAGCTCGGTCTCCTCGGAGCTGTCGGCAAACGAACCAAGAAAGGAAATCGCAATCGACTCCGCGCAGAGCTCGCGAAGGCGGCGAATAGTGCTGGCCTGGTCGGTGTGTCCGACTCGACTTTCACTACTGACGAGCGGGGGTGGTCGATCTACCGAGAGGTCGTATAACGACACTCGCTTTTGACGGCCGATCTCCACCAAATCTTCGAAACCGACATCGGTAACAAGCACCGTCCGGGCGCCGGTCAACTCGAGTAGCGAATTTGTCGCCGCAGTCGTCCCGTGGACGAAAGCGAACTCGTCGGGTCGAAATGCTTCCACCGCCTCGATGATGGCTTGTGATTGTGGTTGTGACGTCGGCACTTTGAAGCTCCGGATCACACCATCGTCGAATATTGCAAAGTCGGTGAAAGTCCCACCGACGTCGACGCCGACCAGTCTCATCGACGGCTACGCTCAAATCCGATGACCGTCAATGCCCTTCCCACGCCAAATCCCAACGCTATGAAATTCTCAGTCGGTGGACCGGTGGGCGGGCCGGCGACGTTCGTGGCTGGCCAGGAGACCGACAACGCTGTCGCCAAAGACCTGTTGGCGGTCGCCGGAGTTTCCAGCATTTTCATGACCGCAGACTTTGTGACTATCACCAGGACTCCCGGAAGCTCGTGGGAAGAGATCACTTCCGACGCAGTGGCGATCCTAGAGACTCATTTCGGCGCCTGACTTCACCCTGAAGCCAACTCAGGGAAAGATCACCAGCGATTCGGGTCGCTCAACACCTCCTGGGCCAATCGCCATCACGCTGACTGTCCACGACCCATCCTGGTTGGAAATACCGCCCAGGACCGTGGAACTGGGACGAAGCTGGCCGACGGCGTTTAGTGCCTCCGACGGCAACTCGATGAGTCCGATCGCATTGGCTGACGGGATCTCAGCCGGACGGATCTGCGGAGCCCCAACAACGTGGGGGCCGGTTTCATCGACGGCGACGGTGACGGTGAAGACCTCGGGGTCGAGCCGTTGGTAGGCCTCACCTCCCGACGCAACCATGTATCGGGCCAGAACATCGACGTCGAACTGGCCCGGCCCGGCTTCGACAACCTCGAGGGTTAGAACCCACTCCACGAAGGTCAGAGTGCCGTCCGGAACCTCGGGGAGCGGAAGGTCGGCAGGGAGCAGGCTCCTCAGCGTTTTCGTCGCGATATCAGACCCATCGGCGGTCAGGTACTCGCTGACGAACCATTCGGCATAAGCAGACGCCTGGCTCCGCAATGAGTCGGGCGGCACCGCATAGAGATCAGCTTCGGCTACCACCTGGGGAGGGGTGGCCACTGGCGCGGCTGGCGGAGATGTCGGCACGGCTTGAGGTGCGGCCGGAACCGGAGATGGGGAGACCGGAACCTGTTCAGTTACCGCAACTGGTGGTGGAGCGACGGGACGATTACTCACAAACGAATAGCCGAGCGCCCCGGCCACGACGGCAGCTGCGATACCGATCACCCACCATTGCCTGTCGTTCCCGGATTTCTCCAATGTTTCCCATGGAATTCGCTCATAGATTTCATCGCGTTTCTCATCCATGTTGCCAACGTATGGGTTGGGCCTGACCATTTCAAGAGGGTTGTTCAAACGACCGCCGATTAGACACGGGTTGGTGCGATACCAGGGAACTCGGCGGGGGAAGCTATCGTTTTCTTCGAAATGGCTGTCAACCCTGACCCGAAACCGGGCCGCTGGATCCTCCCCCTCGTCGTATTGGGGATGATCGCGTTCACCTACTTCTTCATCAAGGAGCTTCCCGAGGCTTCACCTGATTCGACGATTGCATCGAATACAACGACTACCGCACTACCTGGCGGAGAGACGACAACAACTGCTCCGGGACCGGACACGGGTGGCGACCCCGTGGTTGACGCCTACCTTCTCGAACTTGACGAGATCAACACTGCGCTGCAATTACTCCGCACCGAGATGGTGACGGTCAATGACGGTTTTGACGCAGACCCCCGTGAGATCGAATACTCAGAAGCCGAACCGCGGATGATCACAGTCGACACCGACACCCAGGCACTCGCGGATCGGGTTGCTGCGATGACGGTCCCGCCAGGATTTGAGACCAACCAACAAGCACTGACCAGCGCCATTGACAGCGCAGCCGCCGCCGCCTCGGAAGCTCTAGAAGGTTTGCAGGGATCCGATCCCGGTGATATTCGAAGAGCGGCGGTAATCGCCTACACCACTGCAGCCGACAATTTCGACACCGAAGTCGCAAATACCAAGACTGCAGCAGGGGTACCCTCCGACGGGTGACGACACCCGAACTTCAACAGCTAACCGAGGACAAGTACCTCGCTTGGGCCAAGAGTCTCGTTCTGACCTTCGGTACTGATTACAAACCCGACGAAGACACTCTCCACGACCTCCTCGACCTGGAACGCACGTTCGGACATTGGGTGGATGGACGATTTGTATCCACCGTTAGCGCCTTCCCTCTGCAAATGAGTGTGCCCGGCGGTGTTGTCCCATGCGGCGGCACCACCGTGATCACAGTCTCACCCACCCACCGTCGCCAGGGCCTGCTGAGCGACATGATGAAACGACACCTGGAAGACATTCGAGACAGGGAAGAGCCAATCGCCGCACTCTGGGCATCCGAGTCGGAGATTTACGGACGGTACGGATACGGGGCGGCATCTATTTCTGCCTCCATCAAGGTGTCCCATCCATATCCTCGACTGGCGCCAGGGATTTCCCCGCCGGCGCAGGTGCGATTGATCGATACCGAGGAGGCGAGGCGAATAATCCCTCCTTTTCACGATCATTTTCGTCAGAACCAACCCGGGATGTTTGCCCGATGGCCCGAATGGTGGGACCGACGGATCTTCGATGACCCGCCCGGTCGACGGTACGGATACACAGCGAACCGTTGGGCGATCGCCGACAATGGCAATGGTTTCGACGGATACGCCCGATATCGGGTCAAGTCGGACTGGGGAGAAGACGGATACGGCCAGGGCGAGGTCATCATTCTCGACCTGTTCGCGGCCACCGCTGGAGGATGGGTCGGTCTATGGAGCTACCTCCTCAACCAGGACCTGATGGCAACATTCATCGCCCGACTCCGCTCACCAGATGATCCGATATTTGACATCCTTGCCGGGTCACGTCGGGCGCGACCTACAACAAGCGATGGAGTGTGGGTGCGGATTGTGGACGTAGTCGCGGCGCTTGAGGCGCGCTCATACTCAGCCGACTTCAACGGCGTGATCGAGGTCAACGACCCGTTCGGAATGGCGGGAGGAACCTTCTCAATAGATGTCGCACCCGATGGAGCTGAGGTCAAACCCAGTAGTGCTTCGGCTGACATCTCACTCGACATCCGGGATCTCGGCG
>JBBKXI010000148.1:0-6881 GCA_037969415.1 Acidimicrobiia bacterium
CGAGTACTCAGATCGAATCGACTTCGTCGCCCCTGCCTGGAAGTCGACGTTTGTAGCGACCGAGGCACGAGCCGCCGAACTCTTCCTTGCGGGAAAAATCATGTGGGGTCTCGACGAAGATGAAGACATCTTCGGCCTCTACGGTGTCCCCTATCAGCCGGTCACGATTTTGATTGCTGGAGACGACACCGTCGTAGAATCCTGGCCCGGGCTCCGGGATGAGGCAGAGATCCGAGCGGCACTCGACAACTTGATTGCGCTTTCGAGCTAACCAGCCTTCTAAGATGCCGGATCTATGGCTACCCATTTCTCGACGGACGAGTTGCTGAAGAACCTGGAGCTACAACTCCTCGACCCGGCATTTCGCCGTGACACCTCGCGAGTGATGGAATTGCTGACGGATGACTTTCTTGAAGTCGGTACTCGAGGGCGCCGCTACGACCTCATCGCCATCGTCAGGGAAATGTCACGTGGCCGCCCCAATTCGGTGGTTGTGAAGGATTGGGAAACCCGGGAAATATTCCCGACTGTGATGCTGTGCACCTATCGGACCGTGAGCACTTCCGGGCGAGAGGTGTTTCGTAGCTCGATCTGGGTCCGAGCCAAGGACGGGCGCTGGCTCATGTCCTTTCATCAAGGTACGCCGGTACCTGATTCCTGGGCCGGACTGGGCTAACAAAGTCACGCATTCCGGTATATTTTCCGGTAGCAGCGTCACCTTGCTGATTCGACCCCGGGAAAGAGTGTCGTTCGGTTGAGACCCTTCGAACTATTCATCGTTTATGCCGCCCTGTTTGCCGTCGGCTGGCCCGCGCTCTTCGGTGTCCGATCCCGACGCGGGATTGCTTCGGGCCTGCTCTTTGTGGCGATGATTGCCCAACTTCAAGTCGAGGGTTATCGCTACCAGATGATTCCCTTGTATCTCCTGGCAATCGGGCTGGCCATTGGGGATATCGTCTTTCTGGAACGTTCTTTGAAGTGGCCAAATCGGGTGTTGCGGGGCGTGATTGGAACGGCGGGAGTCGCCCTGGCAGTAGCGTTGCCATTCTTGCTACCCGTACCGATGTTGCCGCTGCCCTCCGGCCCGTCCTCGATCGGCACGGCGGTTGTTGAACTGGTCGACTTCTCGCGCGAGGAGATTTACGGGACAAACCCTGGGGGTCCACGGGAGCTGGTTGTCCAGGTCTGGTATCCGGCGATCGTGGACTCCACGGCCGAACCGGTTGGAATCCATCCCGACTGGGAAGTGGTGGGTCCGGCGATGTCCCGCAGCATTGGATTCCCTGGTTGGTTTCTCTCCCACCTGCGCTACACGATGTCACATACCTATGAGTCCGTGCCGGTCGCCCCGGGGTCGTATCCGGTAATCGTCTTTAGCCACGGTTGGACGGGCTACCGGTCGATCGCCTTGAATCAAATCGAGACCCTGGTGTCCAACGGCTACATCGTGATCGCACCTGATCACACATACGGTGCGGTCGCGACCCGGTTCCCCGACGGGGACGTGGTCTCTTCCGATCCGGCGGCGCTGCCCGACGAGGAAACGGTTTCCATTGACGCTTATGACGAAGCATCGCGGTCTCTGGTCGATGTTTATGCCGACGACATCACAAGCATTTTGAACTCGCTCGATGCAGGGGTTGGTGGTGTATTCGGGGATTACGTGGAGAGCATGGACCTAACCCGGATCGGCTTGTACGGCCACTCGACCGGGGGTGGCGCCGCCATAAAGGTTTGTTTGCTCGACGAACGGTGCGACGCGGTCCTGGGCATGGATCCCTGGGTGGAACCATTTGATGACCGCGTTCTGGCCACATCGGCTCTTCGTCCGGCAATGTATATCCGTTCAGCGGAATGGCAGGAAAAGTCGAACGACGCCATTCTTCGAGGAATAGCCGAGCGAAGCGAAAGTGTCGCCTACTGGGTCGGGATCGAAGGTACGGCGCACAATGACTTTGTGATGACGCCTCTGTTTTCGCCCATCGCCGACGATCTTGGTTTGCGGGGACCGATCCCTGCGGGAAGGATCGTCCCGATAATCAACCAGTATCTGTTGGGATTCTTCGATGTATTTCTGCTTGGGACCGGCGCTGCATCCATAGACAACGTTCTATTCGATGAGGTAACTCTGGAAATCATTGGTTCGGTGCCCGCTTCCGACATTCCTCCCGAGGAAGATTCTTAACTGTCGGGCCTTTGTTGGGTGTCACCGGTTTTTTGTTGGCCGGGGGTTTCGCCAGCGATAATCGAATCGATAGTTGCTCCAAGTATCAGGGCGTCGGCTTCTCCGATGATCTTTCCGACAACGGTCCCTGACTCGTCGATAAAGAAGGTCTCGGGGATTCCAAATACGCCGTAACCGATGGCGGCCCGACTTCCTTCGTCTTGCAAATAGATCGTCGACTGAGAAATGCCAGCGTCTTGGAGATAGGCGAGAGTCGAAGTGGGATTCTCCTGGTATCCAATCTGAACAAACCGGACGTTCCTATCTGCGAATGCGTCAGAGGTCGCGACCAGGTCGGCATGCTCCGAACGGCATTCGAGACACCAGGATGCGAAAAAGTTGATCACGACGATCGACCCATTCAGGTCAGCCATATCGAAAGTGCCTGAACCGTCGAGCATCTCCAACTCGAACATCGGGGCAGGTTGGCCCAGGAGCGGTGACTCGACCAGACCCGGATCGCGTCCGAACCTACTGGCAAGAACAACCGAGAATACGATGGCTGCCGCCGCCACTGTCAGCGCGCCGATCTTGAGGGCACGTCCGTTCATGTGCAGGCTGCCCCGGTACCGGCAAGATTCAGATCGGCTTGCACCCGGCTCCGGGTGTCCTCTGGAAGTTCAACCTGGGTGAGGATTTCCTCGAACAATGCTGACGCCGTGGCAGTGTCACCAGCACCACACCAGAGGACCTGGCCCTTCACGTAGAGAGCGACCGGTGAATCCGGTGAGATCTCCAGAGCCTGATCGAGGAGTTCCGTTGCCGTATCCACTTCTCCATTGCCGTCGTAAGCCATCCAACCCAACCTAACCAGGGCAATCGTTGCCTGGTCATCGGTGGCGATCGGGCTCTGCGCCACGGCGAGAAAATGCGGGAATCCGGATCGATAGTCGCCGAGCTCGAAATAACGTTCGGCGAGCGCGAGTCTCATGCCATCTATCTCGGCGTTGTCGAGATTGGCCGCAATCACGGCCTCCATTGTCTCGTTGCTGACATCGTCAAGGTTCCCGGCGAGTATTTCGGCACCAGTCTCGGCGGCTCCGGAAGTCGCCCCCGTTCCATCCTGAATCAACAATGTCGCCACCCCAATGATTATTGCCAGTCCACCTATGACAATCAGTCCGCCGACCAGTCGACGGTTCGAACGATGCTCCGGAGTCGGGACATCACCCCCCGATTCTTCAGGCGGATGGGTTTTCCACCACGCTATGGCAACAACGCCCAGAATCAGCGCGAGGAGAGGGACGATCCAAAGAAGGAGCGTCGCCCCGGAGACAGGTGGATCGAGAAGCACCGCACCGGTGAACGAACCCATGAGTTCGTCGATGATTTCTTCGTTCGTTGCTCCCTCGTCGACTCTCTGTTCGACGAGCCCCATCATGTCGACTGCCATGCTTGCTGGCGAGTCGGCAATCGATTCACCCTGACAAACCGGGCACTTGATGCTCGCTCCGATCTGCTGGACCCGATCATCATTAGCAGGTTGAGAAATGACCAGCGACGCCAGGAGAATGGCGAGGATGGCCACGACAACCCCGACGGCCAGATTCTTCGACTTTTCAGACATCGGCAGTTAGACGCCGATTCGCCGACTTCCGTTCCGTACGTCTTGAGCCTAGGGCGAGGAATCCACCGGCGGCTGCGGTCAACCCACCCACCCACAAGAGCCACACGAGTGGCGAGGTATCCAGAGCGAGCGTGATCGAAGCCGAATCGAAGTTTCGGAGGCTCAGATAGAGGTCGCCGCGAGGCCGGGTAAGGACAGCGGGAGTGACGATTCCGGCGCCATCGTTGGCATAAAAGTTGGCTGTCGGCTCCATGTTGGCGACCAAGTCGCCCTCCCGCAATACCGTGATCCTTGCTCCTCTTACGGTCCGCTGCGGCTCCTCGATCTGGAACGGGCTTTCATAGATCAGTTCGAACCCGGCGAAACTCACCGAATCCCCTGGTTCCAAGACAACAACATCGTGGAGCGCCAGGTTGGATGCGAAAGCAATGCCGATCGCCACCACAACCACCCCGACGTGGCTGAGTTGACCCGCCCAGAATGCCTTGTCGCCCTTGACAACATGGGCAACCGCACGACCCAACGATTCATCAGTCCTATTTTCCCGGGCCCGGGCCTGTTCGATCAGTAGGCCGGCCAACGTCCCGACGACAAAAGCTCCCATCACACAGGCCAGGACGACCCATCCATTTCGAGTGATGAACAAGGCAACTAACACGCCAGCAATCAGCGCGATCACCACCGGGAGCCGGAGGCGGCGCCATAACATCGCGGGTTCGGCGGAACCCCATGGCGTTATCGGGCCTATCCCCATAACCAGCAACAGCGTGAATGTCAGTGGAAGGGCGAGTCGGTTGTAGAACGGACCACCGACCCCGACCTGGGTCCCGGTAAAGGCTTCGAGGAACAATGGATAAGTGGTTCCGACCAGCACAACAAATGCGTACAGAGTGAGAATCAGGTTGTTGGCGAGAAATGCACCCTCCCTGCTCACAAGTGATCTCATTCGGGGAGCCGAGCTCACCAGATGAGAGCGTGTCGCAAATAGAGAAAACGAGCCGACAAGCACCAATACAAGAAACCCAAGCAGGGCTGGCCCAATAGCTGATTGAGTAAATGAGTGGACCGAATTGATGGTGCCGGAGCGGGTAAGGAATGTCCCGAGGATGGTGAGGGAGAACATCGAAATCACCAGGATGAAGTTCCATGCCTGCAACATGTTCCGCCGTTGTTGGACGATTGCTGAGTGGAGAAAGGCCGTTGCTACCAACCAGGGCATTAAGGATGCGTTTTCGACCGGGTCCCATGCCCAGTAACCGCCCCACGAGAGAACCTCGTAAGCCCACCAGCCCCCAAGCACGATGCCAGCGGTGAGAAAACTCCAGGCCACAAGAGTGGATCGATGCGACCGATATATCCACTCCGGCCCCGGAACTTTGAGGGCCAACGCACTGATGGCATAAGCAAATGGCACGGTCAGGCCGACATATCCTGTGTAGAGGATGGGGGGGTGAATTGCCATCATGTAATGGTTTTGGAGAAGCGGGTTGGGTCCGGCACCTTCAATCGGTGCCTGGACCGTCGCAAATGGCCAAGGGCTCGAAGTGAGACAAGAGCGCTCGGCCGCCAGAACGCACACTTCAAAGGGGTTGGAGACCGTGACCATCAATCCAAAAAAGAAGACCCCGACAATTCCCATCACGGCTAGGGCGCCAGCGCCCAGAGAATCGGGTGTTTGTCGATATTTTCGAAAAACGATCCAGGTAAAGATCGAAAGAACAAGGCCCCAGAGCACAATTGAGCCTTCGAGCGCACCCCAGGCGCTGGCAACGTTGAAAGGAAATGGTGTCGTCGAGGCGTGATGGTTGGCGACATACGAAATTGAAAAATCGTCGGTTACCAGGGCGACGACGAGTGCAACCATCGCGATGACCGAACCAGCGAGAATCATTTGGACGGGCGCCGCCAGGCTCCCTTTCCTGTTTCCGGTTCTCGCCACACGGATGGAGCGAACCACCAGCAGCAGGTATCCAATGAGGCCCGCGACGATGCCCGCAGTACCTAGGAATCCAAGCATTAGCTTTCCGCGGCCGTTCCCTCGTCAGGGATTTCGTAGTTCTCGTCGTGCTGGATGAGGGCAGTCGTGGCGACATAGAGGTCACCCGACCACGCTCCGTCCAACAAGACCGGAACGTTTTCGTCAAAGAGTGGAGGTGGAATATCGACGAGTTTCACGTCGATCGTTGCGCCACCATCGGTCACCTGGAATAGCAGGTCGGGTCCGTCTTCAACGACACTACCTTCGACAACGCTTCCCGCCAGCCGAAAAACCTCCGCATCGGGAAAGTCAGCCTTCTGATCAACGGCTTCGGTGGGGTAGAGGTAGTAGGTGAGATTGCTGTCGAGGCTCACCAGAGACATGGCGACGATGAGGGCAATGATCCCCCCAATGCCGAAGAGGACCAGGCTCCGGTGCTCCATGATTTACTGCTCCGCCCGCTTTCGTCTCAAATGCAGATAGACGGCGTAGCCGAACGTGGCACCGTACACGACGAAGTAGGTCCCGGCGACGATCATCGAATCAGACATCCTTGACATCCGAAAGTCGTGGTGGGGTCACTGCCTCACCAGCTAGGTCAGTGGCACTTGTGCGAGCTTCTTCAAGCCGCCCGACGTGAGTGCGGGCCATCATCAATGCGATATAGACCAGAGTGAATGCTCCCACGTTGACCAGCATCGCCACCAGGATCTCGGATGGCAAAGTCGAACCGTCCGGGCGGATCGATTGGGTTTGATGGAGGGTCCTCACCAGGTTCACTGAGAAATAGACCAGAGGCACTTGGATAACGGCGACCGTTCCCAGAATGGCGGCCCGTTTCGCCCGTACTTCAGGGTCGGAGATGGAGTAGCGGAGCGCCAGGTAGGCGAGATACACAAAGATCATGACCGCGGTTGTGGAAAGCCGGGCGTCTCCCCAGTCCCAAGCCTGCCCCCATACTGCCTGCCCCCAAACCATTCCTGTAAAAACCCCCAAAAGAAGGTGATCACCAAAAATATTGCCCGTCAATCTCAAGCCCAAAGACAGAGGGCGAGACGCGTGGCTAACCAACTCAATACAAAAGAACAAAGGAGCAATCCAGATCACAGGAC
>JBBKXI010000149.1:0-22329 GCA_037969415.1 Acidimicrobiia bacterium
GCCTGGACGCAGGACATAGCCTTCTTCAAAGGCTTCGACCCCGCCGATGCCCGGCCATCCTTTCTGCGGGCCCTGGAACAAACCATTGGGATCCTCAAAGAACGCGGTCTTACCGGACGAATTGGTGTTGAGACGTCAAACGCGGTTCAAGGCCCGGAGCGGATGACCGGGGAGCCGACGGTCTATTGGAAGGGCTACTTCGACGATCTCGATGCGGCGGTCGAAGAGATGATCGACTGCACTCCGCTGCTCACGAATCTGCGAATGATCAAGACGGACCAGGAGATCAAGCGTATTCGGATTACCAACGACCTGGCCGCTGAAGCCGTGGGGTACGTGCGGGATAACATCGAGGCCGGTATGAAAGATGCCGAGGTGGGAGCGATGTACGAGGGGTATATCCACAGCCGCGGGATCGGGTACCGGGGCTCAATCGAGATGGCCCGGGCCTTCACCCTGGTTTGGTCGGGCGACAGCATTCAGACCTTCACAGCGACCAAGGACACCATCGTGCAGGCCGACACGCCCACACTTCTGGAAATCTGGACGGTCACCGATGGCTATTGGAACGACCTGACCAAAAATGCCTGTCCCGGAAAACTCACGCCCGAGTACAACATTTTGGTCGACCTCCTGATCGACATCTTCGACGAGGCAGTACGCGATCACGTAGGCCCCGATGCCAGTCTGGCCGAACTGGATCGGTTCATCCGGGCTCGGGTCGCCGAGGGTGGTTATCCCGGCCAACCTTCCCATTACATCTGTCATGGGGTAGGAAGTCGAGCCCATGAACCACCATGGGCTCATCCCAAGGTCGACCAGCGCATGGAACCAGGCATGGTGCTCGCCGTGGAACCAGGGATTTACTGGGAGAATGGCGGCGGTCTCAGGCTGGAGGACAACTTCCTCATCACTGCCGGTGGGTCTGAGAAACTGTGTTCTGCCCCGGAAGAGTTTCGGCGTTGAGTCTCTCGTCGGTGTGGATCATCGGTTGCGGAACTATCGGGAGCCTCTGCGTGGGTCATCTCGGTCAGGTCTGTGACGTTTCGGTCCTGGTTAGACGACCCGAGCACGCCGACGCCCTGAACCGGGACGGAATGACCGTCTCCGGCAAGTCGACGCTTACAGCCCGGGTGTCGGCGGCCACGGATCCCGCTGAATTGTCCGCTCCCGACTTGATCGTCATATCCACGAAGGCCATGCAGGTCGAGGCCGCTGCGAAGTCGATCGCCGGCCTACATCCGAAAGCAATGATCATGACCATTCAGAATGGACTTGGGACCGAAGAGGTGGTCGCCAAACATGGCCCGTGGCCAATCATCTCAGGTGTTACTTTCATGAGCGGTACCAAAGTCTCCGATGTCGAGGTCCACTACGAGCTAGACACTGCGACCTGGATGGGTCCGTACCTACCGTCACGCACCACCTTCGAATCGGTCCAACAAGTGGGAGATCTCTTTGTCGAAAGCGGTCTCAAGGCAGAAGTTCTCGAAGACCTCAGACCCGCGCAGTGGTCGAAGTTGCTATTTAACGCCTCGGTCAACTCAGTCGCCGCCCTCACCGATCTTCCCCACGTCGCCTTGTTCGCGAGACGCGATCGAGACACCGATCTCGGCCACCTAATGTTTGACCTGATAGCTGAGGGCAAACTTGTTGCTGCTGCCGACGGGGTTGAATTGTTCGAAGACCCATGGGAAATGAACAGTCGTGCCGTCCAACAGGGCTCAACCCACGACGATGAATATGCCCATGTCCCCTCAATGCTGGCGGATGTCCGCGCGGGGCGGCCGACCGAGATCGACTTCATCCTCGGTTCCGTTGTTCGGTCGGCCCAGCGCACCGGAACTCCGGCGCCATTGTCCGAGGCGCTCTACCGTCTCGTCAAGGCGCGCGACCGGTCGTATGACTCATAAGGTGCACACATGAAGATCGGAATTATCGGGTCGGGTGCGGTCGGTAGCCTCTTTGCCGCCCACTTGGCCCAACTGAATAGCGTCGAAACCTGGATATACGACGTTTCTCAACAGCACGTTGACGCCATCAACGACGATGGGCTGCGTCTAACCGGTGTCGGAGAAGTCCATAGCCACCCGCGCGCGACCACCGACGCAACCCTATTGCCTGAACTGGACTTTGGAATCGTTGCGACCAAAGGGATGCACACGAGATCGGCAATGGAGGCAACAAAGTTGGCTCTGGCATCTGGAGCGGTCTGCTCCGTGCAGAACGGCATCGGAAACGAAGAAGTGATTGCGGAGTATGTACCTGCGGTCATCAGGGGAACTACCTTTCCTGCAGGCAAACTGATCGAGCCCGGTGTCGTCCAGTGGGACACCGCTGGAAGCACCTGGATCGGGCCTTTCGAACCCAAGCCCGCTTCGATGGACCAAGTTCGGAGTCTCGCTGCTGTCCTGACCGAAAGTGGGATGGAGACGTTGGCGTTGGAGGATGCCAGGGGTGCGCAGTGGACCAAGCTGATCTTCAATGCGGCCAGCAACGCCTTGTGCTCTTTGACTCAACTGCCTCACGGCCGTGCTGCCCTCAACGAAGATGTTCGCTGGGTCATGGACGCGGTGATCGAAGAAGGAAAGGCTGTGGCCACGGCCCTGGGTATCGTCATGGACAAGGACCCGGCGACGTTGCTCGAAGAAAGCATTGGACCTGCCCTCGATCACAAGCCAAGCATGCTGCAAGATGTCCTCGCCGGTCGTGCAACCGAGATCGACCAGTTGAACGGAGGAATTGTGCATTTTGGTGAACAGCTAGGTATCCCGACTCCCTTGAACAAGGCGGCTTACGGGTTGATCAGAGGTCTGGAGAATTCATGGAATCTGTAATCCCCGCCCCGGTCGTTAGTGACGCCGAAATGACACGGCGTCACTCCAAGATAAGGGATACCTTGCGCGAAAAGGGCATCGACGCTCTCGTGGTAGCGGGGTCTGAATACACCGGTTTTGAGGGCGGTATGCGCTGGGTTTCAGGATTCCGCATGGTGCATCGCTATGCCTACTCGCTGGTTCCGGCGGAGGGTGAACCGGTCGCCATTTTCCCTGCCGAAGCGAGATGGGTCGGTGAACACGGCGAAACCTGGATAGATGAGCAGGTATTCGCAGACAGGCCGGGCGCCTGGATTCGTGAGCTTGCGGAGCAGCGCGGCTGGAAACGGGTCGCGGTGTTCGGGTATAACTTCATAATGCCGGTCCGGGATTTCACCTCCCTGACGGCGGGGGATGTCGAAATCGTGGACTTCGATCTGGAGTTCGACCTCCTGCGCGCGGTCAAGAGTGAGGAAGAGCTGGCCTTGGTTAGACACAGCTTTGACCTCAACGAGCACGGATTTTGGAAGGTTCTCGAGGCGTATGAGCCGGGAAAGACCGAGGCTGCAATTTTGGCTCCGGCAGAGGAGATGTTTGTCCGCAACGGCACAACCCGGACCACCCAAAACATGGTGCTTTCGGGGCGCAATGGCTACGCCGGGCCCGAGTTCAAACATCCCAACCCGCTACGTCCAGTCGAGGCGACCGACCTATTGCTCTACTCGGTGGAGATTGCCGGTCCGACCGGATATTGGGCAGAGTTTGCACGACCGATTTCAGCGGCAGGCATGAGCCCGGAGACCCAACGCATCATGGAGGCCTATCAGGAGTGTTTCGAACGTGCTCGGTCCTCGCTGAAAGCAGGCAACTCTGCTCATGACGTCCACATGTCGGTGTTTGGCGCTTTTGACGGGCTTGATGTCAAGGCTGGCCATGTGACCGGACACTCAATTGACATGGTCATGGTCTCCCATCCCCGCATTGGTGAGGGCGTGGAAACCGTGCTCGAAGAGAACATGATCATCTCGATCCACCCTCACGTTGTCGCCAATGACGACTCGCATTGTCTTTATATGCAGGAGACTTTCCGGGTGTCAGCGGATGGTGGCGAGCAATTGTCTTCTGTCCCGATTGTTGCCTTCGACGGCAGCGAGCGCTGACTTAGTGATCTGTCGCCCAATTACTGACGGCGTCGCTCTTTGACCGACAGACCACTAGACCGCGTCGTCGTAGGCGAAGTGTCGACCTGTGGTTTTCTGTTTCAGTTGACCCCTGGCAATCCTGGCGACGCCTTTCAAATTGGCTATACGCCAGGATCCTCCTGAGGCATCGGACACAAATTGTCGCGCCGCTTGCTTGTCGGTGAACATGGGATACAGATCTGACGGTCGGTTGAATCCTTCGAAGAATCGGTCACTTACTTTCTGGTTCCCGAATGCTGAGATCAGAACCAGTTTGCCGACACTGGTCAATGGTTCCAACAAAAGGTTGTTGAAGTTGTATGCGGGGCCACCGTGCCAGCTCTGGAATCCTTCGTAGGTTTCGACCATGAACTGCTCGTCGAACGGCTGGCCCACACGTTCGTTGATGGCGTCGGTGTAGTAGCCCGCTTGGCGCGCCCCGCAGCCGGCTCCCTGCCCGCCGATCGGGTCAAACGCGAAAGACGTGTCGCCCAAACCCCAAATCGGATGACCGGATGCGGTGTGAGCCACCGGTTTCCGCACCGTCGGCGGAACAGCTCCACGCAACCAGCAATGAGGATCGTTATCAACCAGTTCCATGTCTTTCATGGTCTCCCAGTCCCATGCCGCGTACTTCTTGACGATTCCACGGACTGCATCCAACATCTCCTCGGCAGATGTGACATCTCGATATGTGTCGAGAGGGCCGTCCGTTTTCGCCTCGATTACCAGGTTCCAGCACTTCCCCTGGGTCTTGTGATAGAACGGCACCCAGAAGAACTCGCCGATGTCGGCGTAGAAATTGAAGCCGACCGGAACTTTCCCGGGGAGTCGATTGGGGAATCCTGTCCCATCGGTGGGGATACCCTTGACAATCACCATTCCCAAATAGCGTTGTGGGGCGTCATACACGCTTCGCTCCGGGTCACGCTCGAAAAGACTGGCCAACGACCCTTTACCGGTCGCGACCAGCGTTAGTTCGTTCTCTGCGGCAATCTTGTCGAGGTCATCGGGGTCGATGCTCTTGATGATGACGTTGGCATTCCCTGCCTCCAGCTGATCCATCCTCGACTTCGACTTGAGTCGGACGTCAACGGCATAGCCGGCTCCTTCGTCAAGCGGGGCCGCAATCTGAATGAGCTCTTGACCAACTTTGGGGCTGAAATACAGATGGATGCCGTTGCCGAGAAGTGCCCTGTCTTCGAACGTCTCGACACCAAGTTTGCGTTCGTAGGCAACGCTATCCCCGAACATGAAAGCCGTACCCGTCGGTGCCGTTTCGTTCAGGATCGAATCGGCCGTGCGGTCGCTGTACAAAGTCACGTCGTGACCGCCGTTCATCAGGCCAACTGCCGCCAGAGTTCCCGCTTGTCCGGCCCCAACGATCGCTATCCGTGCCATAGATTCTCCTTTTGATTCCTTCTTGCCTGTCTAAATGAACTTGGAAGCCACCATGTAGCCGGAGTTTCCGCCGAGTCCGGGACCCGGGTGCGTCGACGCGCCAATGTGAAATAGGTTTTTTACCGGCGTCTCGTGATTTCGAGCGCCGGGAAAGGGTCGCCAGGCAAGGAACTGGTCGATTGTGCATGCTCCCGAATAGGGGTCTCCACCCACGAGGTTGATGTTCATCCCTTCGATCTCGACTGGCGAGTAGGAGCGCCTTCCGACGACGCTGCTCGCAAAGTTTGGTATGTGGTGGGCCAGCCGTCGCTCGATCCGGTCCAAATAGGCCTCCTTTACTCCGTCGGTCCAGGCACCGGCTGTTGGGATCGCTATCTCCCCAGCCGCATCGCCCTTAATCTTGGAGGGGAGCTCCTGAAGCTGGACCCACAGGATCCACTTTCCGGCTGGTGCGCGTGACGGGTCGAGCGCTGTCGGCTGCCCAACCACAATTGTCCCGGTTTCTGGCAGCAGGCCGCGTTCTGCTTCGTTGACGGCCTTGGAAACTCCGTCGAGACCGGGCGTCAGGTGGATATATGCGACGTTGCGAAGCTCGGGATCGGGCCATTCCGGCGGCGAATCGAGGGCGTAATGAACTTGCATGTCGGCCCGTCCATATCGGTAACTCTGCGCCTTTCCGGCCACCTCAGGAGAAACATCGGATAGCAACTGGCCGTACAACTGGGTTGGGGTGACGTTGCAAATGACCGCTTCGTTGGCAACGTAGTTAGATCCACCCGCAGTTGAGACCCCGGTGGCTTTGCCACCTGATGTTGTGATTCGGGTGACGTCCATTCCGGTGAGCATCGTCCCGCCATGGCCCTCGATAACCTTGGAGAACGCGTCGATGAGATGATGGCTGCCGCCGACGACGATCGGCATACCTGCCATTCCGATGGCTCCCATAATTACTTTGCCCATCAGACCGGAGTAGGTGTCTTCGGGACCGAGACCAGCATGGAGTACCCAGGGTGCGATCATGGCTCTCACCAATTCGCTGTCGAAGTCCCGTTCTGCCCACGTCCGACAAGACTCGAGTGCCTCACCGAAGAAGGTGAATGTGCCCTGGATCTTTCGCTTTCGGAGTTCACTGAAAAGTACGCGAGCCGCCCGTTTGCTGAAAAGCTCACTGCCGAGCAGACCGAATGTGATATCGGCATTGGCTGCGAAGAAATCTCCGATGGCCTTGCCGAAGGCGTCACCATCTCCCGGGCTGACCTGCTCGAATCGGGTTCGGGTCTCCTCGGGGTCGGTCGAAAGAATGAGGCTCGACCCGTCCTCAGTGAGGACAGCTGTGGGATGAGTGGTGTTGGCGAACTCGAGTCCTGCCGCATGAAGTTCATCGCCGAGGGCTTCATAGGCAGGAGACGTCACGAAGAGTGGGTAGGAGCTGGAGAGGATGTCGTGGGTGAATCCGGGAAAGAGTTCTTCGGTCCTGATGCACCCACCAAGTCGGTCGTTGCGTTCGAGTACGACAACACTTTTCCCCGCTTTGGCCAACATCGCAGCACAAACAAGGGAATTGATCCCACTTCCGACTACGACGAAGTCGTAGGAGTTAGCCATGGGCTGAGCTTTCGCCGGTCCCGCCCGGTTCACTGTGGATGTGTGGGGCTGTTTGGGCGTAGGCCCCTCCGCTGAATGCCAAGGGCGGGATGGTCATGTCGTACTCAAAGGCAAGCACTTCGCCGATGAAAATGATGTGGTCGCCGCCGTCGTATGTGGTGTGGGTGCGACATTCGAATCTGGCGACGCAGTTCTCGATGAGAGCGACGCCTCCCTTTCCGAGCTCGACATCAACCGAAGCGAATTTATCCATATGGCGCTTCGAGAAGTGGCGGGATAGCTCAACCTGCTCTGCCGAAAGAACGTTGATCCCGAAGTGACCGGCGGTATGGAAGGCGTCGCGGCTGTACGCCTTCTTGTCAAGGCTCCAGAGCACCAGAGGGGGGTCGAGCGACAACGATGCAAAGCTATTGGCGGTGATCCCAACGTGGCCTCCCTGCCCATCCGGGGCCGTGATGATCGCCACACCGGTCGGATAACAACCCAAGGCATCCCGAAACTCGCGGGCGTCGCCCTCAGAAGGCATCGGTGCTCACAGGACGGGTCCCTGCAGGTGAAACATCATTCCCCGGATGATGCCTCGAATAGGCCCGCAGTAAGTTGCCCGAGCGCCTCAGGACCAATCGCTGTATAACCGCCGTCGACAGCGATGTCCTCGCCTGTGATGAAAGATGCCCAGTCCGAAGCGAGGAAGACAACGACCTTGGCGACCTCTTCCGGATCTGCGATTCGACCGGGAAGGTGGAAGTTTCCTGCTACCTCGTCGACGAGCTTGCGATCGCCGCCCGACATCCCGTGTATCGGATTACTCCAGGTCCATCCCGGTGAAACCGAGTTGACCCTTATCCCGTGCTCGGCCAGTTTTACGGCCTCGTTCCTGGTTACGCCGAGTATTGCCGCTTTGGTGACCCCGTAGACGAAGAAAAGCGTCGTCGCACGTTTGGCCGCAATGGAGCCGAAATTGATAATGGAGCCACCACCACGGCTCGCCATATGCGGAGCAACCTTCGAGGTCAAGAGGATCCCGGAGACCAGATTCACATTCAGGGCGGTGAGCCAGTCGGACCGGCTCGTCTCCAGCCCATCGTCCAGGTAGGTGGCTGCGGCATTCACCAAGATGTCGATTCCACCAAAAGCGTCGAGACAATCCTTGACCAGGGTGTCGAGCTGGGAGTCGTCGGTTACGTCGGTATGAGAGAAACGCACTCCTTCGCCAAACGAGTCGGCGACACGCTGCCCGTCCTCGGCGTTGATATCTGCGGATAGAACGTTGGCGCCGGCGGCCTCGAAGGCCTCGAGCAACTTTTCTCCGATCAGCGTTGCTCCACCGGTGACGATGGCATTCTTTCCCTGGAGATTCAAGGTCATTTCGACTCCCTATTCAGTTATGGACGTGGCTAAGGCAAGTCAACCTAGCTCGGCGCGGGCGGCGGTAAAAAACTCATCCATGATGGTGTCAGCCTTCTTTCGGATGGTCCCCGAACCCATTGCGGCTACGGTCCCGATGACGTTCCATCTCCCTTTGACCAGGATCGCGGTACCCGTCTCGGACGGTGCCAAAGAGAGTTGTGCGTCGACGATGATCGTGGTTGAGACTTGCCGATCTTGACCTTTTGCGTTGAAGGCGATGGAGTTGCCCTCCTCGAGGTCATTCACCTTGATAGCGAGATCGGCCTTGAGGTTGAATGGGCCGAAATGATCTTCGAGTACGGCCGTATATGCCTTTAGGTGTTCTAGTTCAGCAACCTCGCCCACCACGGTGACCCATTTCGCCACCCGATTGACGTCTGTTAACACTCCCCAGCATTCCGCCGGGGAGCGTTTCACGTCCAGGGAGCCTTCGAAGTCACCGGAGGGCATTCGGACTCAATTTCCACCGTTCTTCGATACCACACTCACACCACGATCAGGACCGTCCCAATTGAGCATCCTCCACACGCGCTCCGGTGGGTTGTGGGAGTCATCAACGATGGCACCATTTGGCCCGAGGGCATTCTGAATTGCCGAGCAGATGGTGTGGACAGGTGCGCCACCGCCTTCACCCATGCCCTTGGCACCGGTACCTGTAAACGGAGAAGGTGACTCGATGTTGGCGGTCTTGATATGGGGAACGTCGGTAGACGTCGCGGCGTGATAGAAGAGGAAGTTGCTGGTGAGCAACTGTCCATCCTCGTCATAGTTGAAGGTCTCCCTCAGGGCGGCGCCAATCCCATGGACCGTGGCCCCGTGCACCTGGCCCTCGACCAGCATTGGGTTGATTCGCTTACCGCAATCATCGACGACCGCGTAATCGAGGATGTCGACTTTCCCGGATTCTTCATCAACTTCGATTACTGCCGCATGGGTTTGCGTCGCATACGTGAGCGTGAGGTTGCCGTATTTCCTCTCGGTATCGGGCACTTCGAACGGCGGCACGTATACATGCCGGCAGGTCAATGACACTCGCTCAGCCATCTCGTGGGGAAGGGTGGCATTGTTGGCGAAGACCATGTTGGCGATCCCGATAAACGGGATTACCGCTTCCGGGTTGCCAATCATTCGTGCCTCGCCGTTCGCCAACTCCACCTGATCTTGGCCCACCCCGAAAGCGTGCGCGGCGACTTCGATTATCTCGGCCTTCAGTTTCTCGACGGCTCCGATGACGGCGTTTATCCCGGTGACCGCGAACTGGCTTGCGTAGGTCCCCGAGAATCCGATGTAAGCACTGTGCGATTTGTCGAATCCGACCCAGACCCGGATATTTTCAGGGCTCATCCCCAGAATGTCGGCCGCCACTTGCGATGCCGCCGTTTCATGACCCTGGCCCTGGGGGTTGGTGCCTAGCTTGAGCATTACCTCCCCGTACAGGTCTAGCAAAGCGGTGCATGCTTCGCCGTTGCCCGAAAATGGGAGATCGGGATTGAGGATTCTCGACTGGCCAAAGTTGTTGGTGCCAGAATCGAGTGTTGTCCCGATCCCAATCCCGATTCGCTTCCCGGATCCGGCCCGCTCCTCTTTGAGCTTCTTGACATTCTCGTAGTCGATCAAATCGAGGACCTTGTCGAGAGCGGTCGGCAGATCACCTGAGTCGTAGATGCATCCGTTGGGGGTCGTGTACGGGTAGTCCTCTGGCTTCACGTAGTTGAGTTTTCTCACTGCTACCGGGTCGAGCTTGAGTTCCTGCGCCACCAAGTCGATGATCCGCTCGACGAACCAGATGTGCTGCATACGCGAATAACCCCGGTTGGGCGTTGCCGGGCATTTGTTCGTCAGGGTCTCCGTGTAATCAACTTTGACGTGCTTGAGCTTGTAGGGCCCAGGTACCACTTGTGACCAGATCACGGCGCCGAGTGGCTCGTAGTGAAGGTACGCCCCTGCATCGTCGAATGCCTTCATCTTGAATCCGAGGATCGTCCCGTCGGCCATAACCGGCACCTCGATGTCCGTAAAGGTCCGCTCGTTCCCGTGGCCGCCCGACTGATGATGCTCGGTCCTCGTCTCAGTCCACTTGACAGGACGACCGGCTTTGCGCGACAGCAGAGCAAGCAACCCGATGGTGGTGTAAGAGTTGATCTTGATCCCAAAGCCACCACCGATGTCCTGAGAGACAAAGTCGAATTGGTCGACTCCTACTCCCATCGATGGTGCAATGACCAGGGCTCCAAACATGGGGAACTGGTTGTTGGAAACGACTTTGATCATGTCGGTACCCGGATCCCAGTTCACCAAAATCGCGTTGCATTCGATTGGCGTTGATGAATAGCGATGGAAATGGAGCTTGTCGATCTTGAGCACGTGGTCTGCACTCTCTAGAGCCAAGTCGATGTCGCCCCAGTCAAAGTCGCCTTTCCATCCGATGTTGTCTCCCAGTGAATCGTGAAGTACATAGGAATCAGGATCTGCGGCTTTCACCCCGTCTACGTTGACCGGGAGTGGCTCGTACTCGACCTCGACAAGGTCGGCGGCGTCCCTGGCCGCAGCTCTGGTCTCGGCGAGAACCGCGACTACGGCCTCTCCCTCGAACCGAACGATGTCGACACCGAGAAGGTACTCGTTCACCTGGCTCCCGTCGGCCCGTGGTGCGAACTGGAATAGGGGTTCGGTCATGGCCCTAACTTCGTCGCCTGTCAGGGTGGCGATGACGCCGGGTAATGCCTCGGCCTTGGTGACATCAATGCTCAGGATCCGGGCGTGGGCGTATGGAGACCTGACCAGCTGGGCATAACCCTGCCGATACATTCCTTCGTCGTCGACGAAAGATCCTTGCGCTTTGAGCAGCCGAGCATCTTCTTTCCTCGGCATGCTCTGGCCGGTCCAGGTCGGTGTCGTGACCTTTTCTGTTGTTTGCGTTGTCATGCTCCTACCTCCCGGGCTTCTTCTTTCATGAGACGTTCCTCCAGGGCGTCTCCCGAATCACCATGGGCCACGGCCGAAACCGCCTTCACGATGTTCATGTACCCGGTGCACCGACAGATGTTGCCGTGAATTGCTTCCCGGATCTCGCTCGCCGTCGGCTTCGGGTTTCGTTCCAGGAGAAACTTCGAGCTCATCAATACACCGGATGTGCAGTATCCGCATTGCAGGGCATGATGCTTCCGGAAAGATTCCTGAAGCTCATCAAGCTCGCCAGTCTCACCGGCCAACGACTCGACCGTCTCGATTTCAGCACCGTCAGCCTGAACAGCAAGCGTCATGCAACTCTTGATGATCTTGCCGTTGTAACTAACCGTGCAAGCACCGCAGTGCCCGGTGTCACATCCGATCTTCGGGCCACGCAGGCCGATTTCATCGCGCAGAAAATGGACGAGAAGCTGTCGGGATGCAACCGTTCGGCTTATGGATTCGCCGTTCAGCGTGAACTCGATTTCTTGGATTGGTCCCGGGCTATTAGACATTTTGACCTCCATCAATGGCTTCCATGACAGCTCTCTTGGCGACCACCGGCGCCATAGCCTGTCGGTATTCAGCGCTGGCATCTGCATCGGAAAGTGCATCGACGCCCTCGCCGGCTTGTGATGTTGCTTCAGCGACTGCGTCAGCGGTCGCGTCCGAACCGCTCAGCGATTCTTCGACTGCGGTGAGCCGGAGGGGAACGGGCAGACAGCCCAGGGCAACTGAAGCTCGGTCGATCTTGCCGCCCTCGGTTGCCACGACGGCGACAGCCCTGGCTGCAGCCTCACCGATTGCAATCTCCTGATAACCCATTTGCCGACCATCGAGCGACGGGAGCGTTACCGAAGTAAGGATCTCGCCTGGCTCCAGAGCATTCGTGAAGTAGCCCGTAAAGAATTCGGTCGCCGGAATGTCCCGCGAGGCCCCTTGGCTTTTGACATGCATCACAGCATCAAGGACGACTGCTATTGGCGGAAAGTTGTTGATGGGGTCGTTATGACACAGATTTCCACCGAAAGTGCCACGATTTCGGACCTGGGCATCGACTGTGTGGGCAGCTACCTGGCTGATTCGGGGATGGGATCCTTGAAGCGTGGACGACGTTGCCATCTCGTCATATGTGACTCCGGCCCCGATGGAAATTGATCCGTCGTCGGAGAGGTCGATGGCCCTCAGTTCTTCAAGTCTGCTGATATCGACGAGCAAATCCACGGTGGTCGCCCGCAGCTTCAGAATGCTGATCAGACTCTGCCCACCAGCGAGAGGGCGGGCGCCTTGATTCGAGTTCAAAGCCTCAATCGCCTCGTCAAGTGTATCCGGTCGGTAGTAGTCGACTGTTGCCAACAACATCGTCTAGCGCCTCCCCTTCCTGGAAATCTTGGTCGCAATCATTCGTGGGCCTCCATAAGTCGGGTGCAGAATCGTTCTTCGCACACTAGATCACCTTTTCTTGTGCTGCATGAGATCTGAGCAACAGGACTCGCGGCAACACCGTGAAGGCGAGGGTGATAATGTCGTGATCTTGCGAGCGAGCGCTCGCGCTATAGGAGGAATATTGAGAATGATGCGATCTACCCGACTCCTGACCCTACTGGCCGTGCTTTCGCTGGTAGCTGCGGCCTGTGGAGGAGACTCGGCGGACACCACGACCACCGTTGCTTCCGACACCACCACTACGGCTGATGCTGGCGAGACGACCACGACGACGCCGGCCACCGGAGACCCGATAATCATTGGGGCCGCCGTCGACCTCTCGCAGGACATGGCTCCGTTCAACGGTCCCGCCGACCTAGCCGCGCAGATCATGGTTGACCGGATAAACGCTGCTGGTGGTGTCTTGGGTCGACCCCTTGAACTCATCACCCAGGACTCGACTGTCGATCCTGACTTGACGAAGTCGACTGCATTAGATCTCATTGACCAAGGTGCCGAGATTCTCGTCGTCACTTGCGACTTTGACTTTGCAGCCCCGGCAATCCAGGAAGCTATCGCGGCCAATATTTTGGTGGTGGCACCGTGCATCGGTACCGACGCTATGGGTCCGAACCGGCTTGGCGAAGACGGACGGATCGCTTTCAGCTTTGGGAACCAAGCTCAGGATGAGGGCGCAGCCATGGCCGAGTTTGCGCTTGATCAAGGGTGGGAAAACGCGGTCGTCGTCAAAGACAACCTTTTAGTGTATTTCCAGGATGTCGTTGACGCTTTTGACTTACGGTTCACTGAAGACGGCGGAACTGTCGTGGCCACCGAGGAATATGTCGGTTTTGACGGCACCATTGGCAACGTCGTTACGGCAGTCGCCAATATGGACAAGGACGTAATCGCCATATCTACGGCGTTTGCCGATCTTCCAGCCTTTGTGTTCGGACTGAGAAGTCTTGGTGACGAGACACCCATTATCTGCTCATGGTCTTGTGATGGGACCTACTGGTATCCGGAAGGCGAGTCGTTGAACAACTTCTACTACAACACCTTCCTTTCCGTGTTTGGTGACGACCCCGATCCAGAGGTGGCCGAATTCATCCAGGAGATGAGCGATCGCGGAGGTGCCCCGGCAACAGGTGGCTTCCTTGGTGGGGCTCAAATGATCCAGGCGCTCGCAGCGGGAATCGAGGAGACGGGCGGTACAGATGCCGTGGCGTTGGCTGGATATCTCGAAGGGCTCAACAACGCGACGTTCTTTGGTGGCGAGATCTCATTTGATGCCGACAACCACACAGTGTTCGGCAGACCTCACAGGATCATGGTGGTAACCGACTCGATGCCAGCATTCGCAGAGACCAGAGTTGCCACATCCCCAGCGAACATTCGTTGATGCTTCTGGATGACCGGCAATCCGGAGTCTGATGTCTGTGGCTCGCAGCAAGCACTGCGGGCCACAGACATTCGCCGGTTTTTTGATGGGGTCCATGCTCTCAATGGTGTGAATCTCGAGTTGGGCCGTCACGAGGTGGTTGGATTGATTGGTCCCAACGGTGCTGGCAAAACCACCCTCGTCAACATCATCACAGGGTTCGACACCCCCACGACCGGAACTGTCGAACTCGACTCCGAAGTCGTCACCGGTTGGTCTCCGTACCGCCTCGGTAGAGCAGGGTTGGCTCGGACGTTTCAGGCAGCTCACTCTTTTGGACGCTTGACAGTTCGGGAGAACATCGAGGTTGGAGCCCTGGCTTGCGGCGCTTCGTCGAGCGCCGCAAGCGCGAGGGCGACCGAGCTGATGGGACTTCTAGGTCTGAGTCAGCATGCCGAATCTGAATCGATGGTTCTCACCCAGGGCGAGGAACGAAAGCTGGGTGTAGCTCGGGCGCTGGCCACAGAACCAAAGTACCTCCTCATGGATGAGCCTGCTGCCGGACTCAATGAAGGCGAGGTCCCTGACCTGGCGGACCTGCTTCGTTCGGTGCGCGATGAACATGGCGTTGGCGTCTTGTTGATCGATCACAACGTCCCGTTGATTCTCGAAGTATGCGACCGGATTCAAGTGCTAGATCAGGGTCAGACGATTGCGAACGGTTCTCCTGCTGAGATTCGGGCGAACTCGGATGTGGCATCGGCGTATCTGGGAAATGGCGCCGGCTGGGGCGGGATTTCGGATGGGTGATTCGGTTCTCGGTGTAGATCAGCTTGAGGTTCGCTACGGATCAATTCGTGCGGTAAGGGACTTGAACCTTTCGATCGACGCCGGTGAGACGGTCGGGTTGATCGGGCCGAACGGTGCCGGGAAAACGACGACTCTCATGGCAATCATGGGCGCTGTCCCCATTTATTCCGGAGATGTCTCGTTCCACGGCCGGTCGTTGAAGGGTGAGTCGAGCGAGGTTATCGCCCGGGGTGGGATTGCCTTAGTGCCAGAGGGGAGAAAAATCTTCGGCAGTTTCACTGTCGCGGAGAATCTTCGCCTTGGGATTCTCGGGCGCCGCTCTCCTGATGGACTCGCCGACGATCTGGAATGGGTCCACTCACTGTTTCCGATACTTGCCGAATTCTCAAAACGTCCGGCGGGCCAGTTGTCCGGCGGACAGCAACAACAGTTGGCGATTTCGCGCGCATTGATTTCGAAACCCGATCTCCTTTTGCTCGACGAGCCATCGCTAGGGCTCGCACCCGCCATTGTCGATCATCTATTTGCGGCCCTCGACGAGATACGTAAATCGGGTGTGACGATTCTGATCGTGGAACAACGAGCAGAGCTCGCCGTGGAATTTGCGGACCGATCGGTGGTGTTACGAAACGGCGAGGTGGCGCTAACCGTATCCGGGGATGACCGCATCAGCGCGGACCAAATAGCGGCCGCTTACTTCGGCTCATGACAGAGCTATTTCAGTCGCTAGCTGACGGGATTGCCCTGGGTTCGACTTACGCATTGGCGGCCCTGGGGATCGGACTGGTATTCGGTGTGATGCGTCTCGTCAACTTCGCTTATGGGGAAGTGATCACCGCCGCGGCCTATACCCTCCTGTTGACCAAAGATCTCCCAGTTTGGGCACGGGCACTTCTTGCGATCGTGGCTGCGATCGTCCTTTCGCTCATGATGGAATTCGTATTCAGGCCGTTGCGCAAGGCAACGCCGGCCACGATGTTGGTTACCACTTTTGCCATCAGTTTCTTGCTCCAAAATGCCGCTGCCCTTAGATTCGGCACCAGAGGCGAGGCGATCAACTTCCTGTCCGGGCTCAATCAGGCGGTGACGCTGGCAGGTGTAAGGGTGAGGTACATAACACTGGTCTCAATTGCGGTCGGGGCTGTGCTCTTAGCTGCGACAGCATTCCTGCTCAACCGAACGGACATTGGATTGAAGATGCGCGCGGCGGCAGCCGACTTTCAAACCGCCCGTCTGCTGGGTGTACCCGCTAAGACCGTGATTGTCCTCGCCTTCTTGATGTCGGGGATCTTGGCTGCGGCGGTTGCCATGATGCTCGCTGTTCAGCGGCCCCTTGCCACGCCGACCTTCGGGTTCCTGGTTGTGATCCCGGCCCTCGTCGGCGTAGTTGTTGGCGGACTTGATCGACTGCTTGCAGCCACTGCAGGCGGGTTCGTAATCGGATTCGCGACCGTGATTCTCAGCGATCTCCTTCCTTCCGAGAGTCGGGTATTTCTCAATTCGGCACTGTTCGGACTCGTCATCGTTGTGCTGTTGCTTAAGCCCGACGGCCTTTTCATCCGTGCTGGAAGATCGGCGGAGCGTCTATGAGATGGATTCGGCGCCATTGGGAACTGATTGGGCCGGTGCTTGTCGTCATTCTTGTTGCGCTGATCGGCAGCCGGACTTCTGATTCTCTGTCGCTGCAATTCCGGTCGGTCCTCGTCTTCGCCACCATCGCCGTTGCCCTGCACGTCTTCATTGGGAACTCCGGTGTGATTTCGTTCGGTCACATTAGTTTTGTGGCGATCGGTGCATTTGCTGCTGGAATAACGACCACTAAACCTGAAGTCAAACCGCTCTCGTTCCCCGAGTTGTTCCCCTTCCTCGCCGATCTGAATCTGGGAAACATCGGCTCGCTGCTGTTGGCGGCAGCGCTCGGCGGGATCTTCGCCTTCCTCGTCGGCATTCCGATAATGCGACTCTCCGGGCTGTCAGCAGGAATTGCCACCTTTGCCGTGGTCATCATCACGAACAACGTGTTCCGCAACTGGGAACGAATTGGACCGGGCGCCAAAACTCTGACACTGATTCCTGAGACAACCGGGTTTGTCCAAGCAACCTTCGGGTTGCTACTTGCGATTCTCGTTGCCTACGGATACCAGAGAACCAGACACGCCCGGATGCTCCGGGCCGCCCGCGAAGACTCTGCGGCGGCAGAGAGCGTTGGCGTCAATGTCTATAGGCAGCGTTTGTTGGCTTTCACCATAAGTGGAGTACTGGCAGGGTTTGCAGGAGGGCTACTCGCACATTTGGTGGGCACTGTCACGACGCAACAAGTCTTCTTGGATCTGACCTTCATAACATTGGCGATGATTGTCGTCGGTGGCATCGGCAGTCTTTGGGGAGCGATTGTTGGAGCGTTGTTTGTCGCCGGCCTCAACTCGTTCCTCGCCGAGGCCGAGCGCGGGGTTTCTATAGCGTCAATGGATATCAGCTTTCCGACTGGAACCCGGCTAGTCGCATTGGGCGTGATCATGACCGTCGCCCTTCTGTTCCGACCCGAAGGTCTGACTGGCGGAAGAGAGTTGAGGTGGCCATTTCGGTCGGTTCGGCCCCGAGAGGGCCAGGGTGCCTAGTGATGCGTCACTAGCGCTTGATCCGATCGCGCAAGGCAGGTTTGGCCAGTTTCTTTCCGAGCAAATAGCCCGAACCGGCCCCGACGCCTGCGCCTGGCCATGTGGCAGCACCGACCATAAAGAGGCCCTTGACGGGAGTCTTGTACTTGGTCCACCCCGGGAATGGGCGCATGAAAAAGTGTTGCATCAAGTGATGGCTTCCTCCGAGCGAGTCTCCACCGACCAGGTTGGGATTGGCATTCTCGAGGTCGACAGGCGACAGGACATGTCGGCCCAACACACGGTCGGCAGTTCCGGGTGCATACGACTCGATGATGGCCATCACCCGATCGGCGTAGGCTTCTTTAGCCTCGTTCCAGTCGCGGGATTGGATTTCTCCGCCAGCGTCCCCTCTGATGATGCCCGGAACCATCCGAACTTGTACCCAGAGGACGTGCTTTCCATCGGGGGCCCGGGATGGGTCGACCGACGTTGGCTGACCAACGACGAGGGTTGGCCGTTCGGGGAGAAGTCCTGCGACTGCCTGCTGGTAGGCCAGGCTCATATCTTCCATATACGGGCCGATGTGGACGTAGGCATAATCCCTGGCCTCTGGGGTGATCCACGGAGGAAGGTCATCCATAGCAAGGTGGATCATGACCGTTCCCGGCGCGTGTCTATATGCGGCCACCTTCTCGAGGAAGCTCGGGCTGAGGGTGCCGGCCGGGAGCAGTCTTTCGAAAAGAACCTTTGGAGTGAGATTTGCGATCACTGCGCGCGACGCGCTGATCTCCTCCCCATCTGCAAGGACGACGCCGGTTGCCTTCTTGTTCCTGACCACAACCTCGGTGACGGGCGAGGAGAACCGAATCTCTCCACCGAGAGATTCGAGGAGCGATATCTGAGCATCGATAATTGCGCTGGCTCCACCTTTACCGAGGACCATGCCGTTAGCGCCATCGGCGAAGGTTTCGATAAACGGGAACAGAGCACCACCCGAAACATCAGGAGGAAAGTCGAGATGCATGCCCCACACCGCGGACAACGCCTGTACCTCTCTACTCTCGAATTGCTCTTCGACGAATTCACGTGTCGATTGGAGAACCAGGCGGACGAGTCGCATTGGCCAGGCGCGGCCCATATGTCGTGTCCCACGCAACATCTGGCGTATCGCAGCGAACGACGGAAGGGGAAGTCCCAAGAGTGGAAACATGTGCGGAGCGCTCGATTCGAACCACGAGTTGAGTTCCCGCCATGCCTCGGCATCTTTCATCGAGAACCCGCCAATCCCCTCGATCGTCGCGCTCAGATCGGTCGAAACGCCGATGAACTTGCCGCCGGGGAACACAGATGAGAAGGGGTTGGAACTTGGCACGAATTCGAGGCCGTGCTCGATCAAGCGCTCACCGTACTCGGCAAAGAACGGTGAGCCGGTAAAGAGGTTCAGGTTCGCCGCGAAAAGGTCATGCCTAAACCCGGGGAGCGTCACCTCGGCAGTCTGGACGGCTCCACCCGCCACCGGATTTCGCTCCAGGACCAAGATCTTCCATCCCGCTTCAGCGAGAATCACCGCACACGCCAAACCGTTGTGACCGGCTCCAACGATTATTCCGTCATATGCCATGGCATCTCCTGAGTCAAGGCCGGGTCACCATACCCTGTCTCTGCCAGCCGGAGCCAGTGCTCCCGTCATTCGCGTGTTCGATGTTGGGTAGTTGCACAGCTATCAATGGTCGGCGCACTACGCCTCAGCTACTAGCGAGGGGTTTGCCTACGGAATCATCCTCAGTTGCCAACGTCTGACCGAAGGCTCTCTGTGCGGTCGAGTACCCACGAGACCATCTGGTCGATGTAGCCCGTGGGCATACCTTGGCCAGGTAGGTAACGAGTGAATATGGCGTGATCGGCGTCGGGATAAACAAGAACAGTGACGTCTTTCCCGGGCTGTGCTGCCACTCCATTGAGACGTTCCACACTGATCTCCGCCGGATATGAACGGTCTTGGGCGCCGTGCCTCGGTGAGCCAGCACACCTCTCCCTAGCCACTGCGCATGATCCCAATGTCGGCCACGTCACCGGATGAAGAGTCGTTACGCCTTTGTGATGTCGGGGAGCTGCCAGGTCTTGTCGAAGTATGCCTGCGTTGGGGCGTAGAACCGGAAGTAGCCGAGCCAACCCCTACCGGGTACGGTCGGAATCCAGTTGGACTCGCGGCCGGCTTCGGGTTCAGGCGCCATTCTCAACCGGACTGATCCGTCTTCTTCGACGATCAGATCGTCCCGGGAGGATCGATCAGCCCGATCGTGAGGATTGTCGACAAAGCATCTCGTATCGGCGTCATAGACCGTCACCGACCAGAACTGTTCAACGGGAGCCTCGGGTGGGATGACCAGTTCGTAGCTGACATCTCCTACAAGCCAATCACCATCGCTATCCCGACCCGCGTGGAGATAGACCTGCCCCTGGCCCGGAGTGGTTGTAGTCATTCCCTTCGAAGATGTGACCGCTTCGTAGAACCACGCCGTTCGCTCATCGAGTTGCGTCGAGTATTCGGACTCCTGGGTGGCGTCCATGAACAGGGCCAGCTTCCAGTCGCGCCCCTCATAAACCGTCGCGCCTTCAAACCTCGGCTCGTAGCCGATAGCCCGAACCATGGCTTCGCCCACCACCGCGGCCTCCTCGAGAATCCGTCGCTGCCTATCGTCCGGTTCGAAGGGTTCGCCTTTACGTATTCCCAGGCGCTCCACCGTGGCGAGCATGATCCGATCTCGTTCGTGCACCGGCTCTTCGTTGACAAGGCGAGACAGCATCTCCCAGTAGGCAAGTCCCCGTGGTTGTGTTCCGCTCCACTCCCGCCCATCCGGATCGACGATCCTGGTCGAAGAAGCGGTGCCAATATCCGTCGCCGGGTAGGCCTGGTAACCGCTGAGCAATCGGGCAGCTTCGTCGGGGTCCGTGGCGACGATTCGGGTGCCGTGCATCATGTTCAGGGTGGGAACTGTCACCGTCACGGCGTCGTCGATGCCGGGATCATCCTGACCCGGACCGACCATCACATACTTGCCGCCCTTCCCACCATCGGGTCCGGTGAGCCCGGTGTCGACCACGGGCCTCTGCCAGAAATCGAGCACAGCACCTGCAGTCGGGCCAGCTGGAACGTCGAGCACAAGCGGACCGGTTCGGCTCAGATTGACGAAGCCAAGGATGTACGGCGTGGTCGCGTTCGCGGTCAACAGCCCGAGCTTGTCGCGGAAGGTCTTGTAGTGAACGAGGTCTCCATCTCCTGCACCGAACACCGCTTCATGCTCGTGTTGCCATTGACCAAACGACACGTAGGGAATCGCCCAGATGAAGGCCTGCACTGCTCGTTGAAAGTCCAATTCGTCGAAAAGTTTCTGGGTGGTGTCCGGTGCTGGGTAGCCGGCGTTGAAATCAAGGACGCCAATTCGGGTGCCGGTCGGGGCTGAAAAGAGTGGTTCGAGGATAGCTGACATGCTTGCGATGCTAGCGAGACCGTCTCACCGCAAGAATTGCATCCCGGGAGCGCGACGAATGCCATCACGGCCACCTAATTTTGGGAAGTAGGATCACGGAAACTACGACATCAGAGGAGCTATTTGTGGCCAAGCCGCATAGTCAGAATTTGAGTGGCCAGGACACGATCGAGGTCTACATCGCCGAGTACCCCAATCAGGAACAGGTGCGACTGATGAACACCTGGCTTCAGGATCACGAGGCGGGCACGTTCAATTTCACCGGACTGGTAAATCCCAACGACCACACAGTCGTCACGGCTCAGGCCACTGTCGACTACGGGTACTGCTGGTTCAGTCTGGCGGATGGCCCGGCGGTGCTTCGGACTCCCCAATATGACAAATTCTTCTCCGTCTCTATATTCGACATGAAGCACAACATTCCTGCGGTTGTCGCACACCCGGAGCTGCCGATCCTCCTCATCCGACCGGGACAGGACACTCCGGACGGTGAATACCAAGTGGTCGAACTTGAAACTGATCAGGGCGCCGCCCTGACTCGGATGGTGGTAGTGGACAACCTGGATGAGGTTCGAGAGCTAAGCCACGCCATCGCTATGGATGGTGGTGGTGGTTCTATGGCAAGGCCCGTGCAACGGTTTTCCCCTGGTGTCGAGGCGGCGGGACTGGCCATCATCCAGGCAACTATTCCTCATGTGAACCCGGACGACGCTTTTGGTAAGAAAAGCGGAGACGTGGGGGACCTCACACTGGCCGCTGCGGTGATGTTGGGTCAACTGGGCACGCCGTCCGATACGGTGCGATACGGAACCATCCTCACCGATGAGAACGGTGCGCCCCTTAACGCCACCGACACCTATATCGTCACGGTTCCCGCCGGAATCGTTCACGACGACGGCTACTTCTCAGTCACCATCTACGGGCCTGACAAGTTCTTGATCCCCAACGATCAAGGGGTCTACGACCAAACCACGTATTCAGCCGAACCCAATGAGGACGGCACCTACACCATTACGTTGAGTCCCGACGGCAAAGGGAAGAACGCCATCCCGACCGGCCAACCTTTCTACGGCATTCTGCGGGCCTACGTCCCGGTTCAGGGTGCCGATCTGAGGGTGACCGTCAAGAAAGCTTCGTAGCGACCCTAGGTGTATTGCTTCGGAGGGTTGTTGACGTTGTGAGGGTTTGAGCCTCCCTGGTTATGTGGTGTTGTACACATCGCAGAACCGAAGGAGGCTCATTGTGCACGCTAATGCTCCG
>JBBKXI010000150.1:0-13095 GCA_037969415.1 Acidimicrobiia bacterium
GTACTCCCTCCGCAAACGGAGGGAGAGAAAAAGCTGACGCTCGGGATCTCCCTCCGCAAGCTAAGGGAGCGACTTAACTGGCCTTAGGCGGCATGTAGAGATCTACCGCAAACGGCTTCTTCTCGACACCTTCTATGACATAAGTTGTCATGATCTTGTCGGCAATTGTCTGCCGGTTGGTGTCCACGATCGGTAGGAACCAACCCAACAAGCACACGATGCTGTCGATAATATGAGCAAACTTCCTGGCTATCCCTGAACCGCTGCCAATTACGTCGCCGCTGGCGTTGACCAACCGGGTACCCATGACGGCTTTACCCGGCGTTTGTCCCGTGGTGCCATCGAGATGACCGAGATAGATGTAGAAATAGAGGAAACCAACAACGCCGATCAGCGCGCGCAAAGTGCCGCTCCAGAAAACGAGGATCTGAAGGATGAGGATAGGCAGAGCATCGATCAGGAAGCCTATGGCGCGCGTACCCCACTGGGCGAGGTTGGCCGGGGCCCCCGCGGGCTGGGTCTCGGGGAATTCAGGGGTGGTCATTGCTTCCTTTCATAGTGGCTGCCGGTGGCATTAAACCACCCGGCCGCAACTCCTGCGCTCTCCATGAGAACAAATCTATTGACTAGTCATTCTGTGCCGAATCACAACCGTCCTTTCCCTTCGGCTATCAGCGGTCCATGATGTGAGGGAACGTGCCAGGGAAGCCACGGGGGGCGATTTTTGGGCGAGGGAGGCCCATGAAAACGAGGATCCGCTTGCGGATCCTCGTTTCGCGTTCACGGTTCGTTCCGTCCCTCACCCGCAAATTCCCTTCACCAGAGGGTAGGGGTTGACCGCTGAGCCTCCACCTGGGTGAAACTCGAAGTGGAGGTGCGGGTAGAGATCCGAAGCATTCCCGGTGCTACCAACGGTCCCGATGATCTGGCCAGACGAAACTGACTGACCGGCGGCCAGACCCGGCGCGTGGGTATCGAGATGGGCGTAGTAGTACGTATCGCCACCGGCTGACATCCAAATAGTCTTTCCTCCCAGCGAGCTACTTTTCAGACTCGAGATCTTCCCCGAAAAAATGGCGGCCACAGGTGTTCCCCGCGATGCCATCATGTCTACCCCTTCATGGCTTCTTCCACCACTTCGGGCATCTCCCCAGGTATCCGAGAAGTAGACCGCGCCAGCGACAGGACAAGAGCCTCCCCCGGATGTCGGCGGTGGTGGTGGACTCGTTGCGGGAGGTGCGGTGGTGTTTGTTCCTCCACCTCCGGAAGTCGAAGTGGTACCGGCCACCGTGGTAGTCGGATTTTGGGAGGCAACGGTTGTTGACGTGGCGGCCGCCTCTCGCTGTAGCCGCTCTTCTTCCTGACGCTTCAATTCTGCCTGGCGCAGTGCCTCAGCTTCGATCACCTGCTGAGTGCTGAGCTCGTCGTATCGAACCTGCGCATCTTCAAGGTTGGCGTAGAGGAGAGATGCGAGTTCTTCGAGATTTGCAGCATTAACCGCCTGTTCCTCTGAAGCTTCGGCCAGACGCGCAGTTTGACGATCCAACTCCGTCCGGAACGTCTTCAATTCGTTGATAACCCCGGTCTCGACACCGTTGACATCCTCCAGGTATTGCGAGGCGGCTTCGTAGTCTTCGTCGGTTGTCCTGAGGAGAATTGCCAGCGAGGCCGTGGTCGACGATCCCATATACATCTCGACGGCAACCTCTTCGAGACGGGATTCCACTTCCTCCAGCTTGACCCGGGCGAATTCGATCGATTCATTCAGCTTGGCAATCTCGCTCTCGAGCGCGTACTGAAGGGCATACGCAGCATCTACCTGTGCGCCAACATCGGCGCTTTCCGCAACCAATTTGTTCACTTCGTTGCGGGCGCGATCAACCTGCTCATCGGTGACCTGGGCCACAGCGGGCACAGCCAATGAGAGTACAAGTAGTCCGACAATGGTTCGATAGATACGGGTCATGGGGTTTGGGGAGGTAAAAGGACGATGTCGTCCTGGTCTAAGGCTATCCGACCCTGGTCAGATAGCAAGACGAGGTGAGCGAACACCGACCTCTCGGCCAACGGGTAGAGATCTTCATCGACATCTGAATAGACGTCCTCAACAACTTCCATCGTTGTGCACGCGCCACGCTCGATCGACTCAACGATCTGCTGATGACGCTGGAGCCGATGCGCCAAATACCAGTCGATCACCTTCTCGGGTTCATCCATTTCACGTCCATGGCCCGGAAGCAGGCGCTGGAGACCCGTACCCTGGAGTTTCCGCAGTGATTCAAGATACGCAGCCATCTTTTCGACCATCACAGACGAACCACCCATGATGTGATCACCGGTGAACAACACGTTTCCCACCCGAAAGCACAGGTGGTCGTCGGAATGCCCCGGTGTGTAAACCACCGCCAACTCGACCCGGCCAACCGGGACTTGGGCTCCATCCCGCAGGATTGTGTCTGGTTCGAAATCGGGACCACGGCTGAACCCGAGGGTTCCCACCCCGAGGTTTCGAGCAAGCGGATTGGCTAGGGGAGCATGGTCACTGTGGGTGTGGGTTACCAGGACCCCAGTCACGTTTCGATCGGCAATCCGATCGTAGAGGGCCGACTCGTGCCGGTAGTCGACAGGGCCCGGGTCGATAATCGCGACATTCCCATCCCCATCATCAAGGATCCAGGTGTTGGTACCCGGTCCTGTGAAGAGCCCGGCGTTGTTTGCCAGAACGCGATCAATCTTCATTTTCGCCTCGGTACCTGACAAGGAATCCATCCTCACGTTCGATCGGCTCGACGATGGTCAGGCCGTCAGCGCCGCTCGCCGCCAACTCGGCCTCAGTAACAGTGGAGCGTCGCGCCAGCCAACGAAGGTGGGAGATCGTAGGGAGGATCATCGACCAATCACCCAGGGCATGATTACTCAAAGCTTGGGCTGGCGTCACCCACGAATAGCCGACCAGTTCATTGGGGTCGAGGACTACTTCCGGATCACCCTCGATCGGTACCAGGTAGAAGCGGGTATCAAATCTCTTCGGCGCCACGCGAGGCGTGATCCACCGAGAGATAAGGGTCATTCGATCAGTCCCCCAGCCTTCCCTGGCCCCAACTTCGTCTAAAAGTCCAGCGCCCCGAAGGTGGGGAGAAACGACATGCCCCATGGGGGTCACAACCACCCCGACCTCTTCGGCGGTTTCTCTGAGCCCGGCGACTCGGAAGTCATCATCTCCCTTGCCTCCCCCTATCTCAATATCGCATGGTTCCACGGCGCCCCCGGGGAAAACCATCAGCCCTCCGAAGAAACCTCGCGCCGGGCGTTGAACCATCAGTACTTCAAGGCCGTTGTTGGAACGAACAAGGAGGACAGTCGATGCTGGACGCGCCGCAACGCGGTTCTGGGACATAATGCCATCCTAAGGAGAGCCCAACTATCGCTGAAGTCGAATCTCGTCGAATCTGCGACACTTGGGCTATGACCGACGCCAAACCGGAGTTTCGCGGCCTTCCGTCAGTAGATGCACTAGCAACGACTTTGCACGCGCCGGGGCTCAGTCATGCACAGATTGTCGACATCGCGAGAAGTGCTGTCGATCTGGCGAGAGTTCAAATCGGCCAGGGCAAGGATGGAGACCCCGTGGCAATCGCCGAGGCGCTGATGGTTTCGTCAATGCAGCGAACCCTGCGGAGGGTGATCAACGCCACCGGTGTCTTACTGCACACAAACCTCGGTCGCGGCCCCCTCTCAACCGCGGCGACACAAGCAGCCGCCAACGCGGCTTCCCACTATTCGAACACTGAGTTCGATCTCTCGGCTGGTGAGCGGGGCTCTCGCGGAGCTCACACTCGTGACTTGCTGAAGCTCCTCACCGGGGCGGAAGATGCCCTTGTGGTCAATAACAACTCCGCCGCGGTTTTGCTTGCACTTGCTGCGTTGGCGGGGAATCTTTCGGTACCCGTTTCGCGGGGTGAGTTGGTCGAAATCGGAGGTTCGTACCGGTTGCCGGATGTGATGCGGGCCAGTGGCGCAAGCCTCGTGGAGGTCGGGACGACCAACAAAACCAAACTCGGCGACTTTGCGACAGCGCTGCAGGTTTACAACTGTGCGATGGTGCTGAAGGTCCATCAGGCAAACTTTGAGATACGAGGGTTTACGGCCTCGGTCGGGGTCGGTGAACTCGCACCCCTTTGCACAGCCCGGGAAGTCCCTTTGGTGTACGACGTCGGGTCCGGTCTCCTCGATTCCCACACTCCATGGCTACCCAGCCTCCCTCCGTGGCTCGGGGAAGAACCCGGCGTTCGCCAGGCGATCGAAGCAGGTGCGAACCTCGTCATGTTCAGTGGTGACAAACTACTCGGAGGGCCCCAGGCTGGAATCATTGTTGGTGACGCAGATTTGGTGGCACGGCTCCGAGACCATCCGATTCGGAGGGCTCTTCGGGTCGACACCTCGACAGATGCCGCTCTCGCGGCCACATTGGATTCCTATGCCCGAGGCACGGTTTCGGCCGACATCCCTTTCTGGATGATGGCAACGATGAGCGCAGAGGTGCTCGACGAAAGGTCGTCAGACCTTGCGGCACAGGTTGGAGCCTCGGTTGAACCAGGCTTCTCGATGGTTGGGGCCGGAAGTGCTCCCGGCGCAAGAATCGAATCCCCTGTCCTGAGAATGGTCGGCAAGCAAGACCTCTTCAAACTCCTTCTCGAGAACATCGTCCCCGTAGTTGCCAGGCGCGACCGGGGTGACCTGCTGATCGATCTCCGAGCCGTAGATCCCTCAGACGATGCTCACGTAAAGAGTGCGATACAGGCATGCCTCTAGTCGGCACCGCCGGTCATGTCGATCACGGTAAGTCCACGCTGATTCAGGCCCTTACCGGACGAGACCCGGATCGTTGGGACGAAGAGAAGCGCCGAGGCCTCACCATTGACCTCGGGTTTGGGTGGGCCGATCTCGGTGAAGGTAATGTCGCATCGTTCGTGGACGTCCCCGGTCACGAACGATATCTCAAGAATATGTTGGCGGGAGCCGAGGCCATCGAGATTGCCCTTCTCGTCGTCGCTGCCAACGAGGGATGGAAGCCACAGACCGAAGAACACCTGGCCGCTCTCGACCTTCTTGGTGTTGATCGGGCGGTAATCGCCTTAACCAAGACCGATCTGGTCGATGAGGAACTCGTTGAGCTGGTTCAGCTGGAGGTCGACGAGAAGGTGTCCGGGACCGGTCTCGAAGGCTCCAAAGTGGTGCCGGTATCGGCACTAACCGGCGAGGGCCTCGACAGATTGCGAGATGAACTATTGATTCTGATGTCCCGGGTTCCCCCGCGAAGTGGCCAACCACGGATATGGATCGACAGGGTTTTCAGCCTCCCCGGTGCGGGCACAGTCGTCACAGGATCTCTGCTCAATGGAAGGCTCTCGGTTGGCGACGAGATCGAGTTGTATCCCGGCGGCTCGTCGCGAATCCGTACGATCCAGAGTCACGAAGAAAACATGGTGTCTGTTGAACCGGGCAGGCGGGTTGCCCTGGGCATCTCCGGCTTCGACACTTCAGCCGTCGGCCGCGGGACAATGGTCGGATATCCGGCACAATGGAGTTTCACCGATCGGTTCAGTGCCAATCTGCGATACGCACGATATGTCGCAGACCTCCCCGACCGCGGTGCGTATCAAATCCATCTTGGGACCATGGCTCAAAATGTGACGATCGAGGCGCAGAAAGACGACAGGGCAATTCTTCGTCTCGATAGACCTATTCCGGCAGCCATGGGGGATCGATTCGTTATCCGTGATAGCGGGAGGCGGCTCGTTGTCGCGGGAGGCCGAGTTCTCGACCCTCACCCGGGGCGAAGAAAGAAGGCAATCGAACAAGCTCTGTCACTCAACCCGGAATTGGACTCCGATCACATGGCCAGCCAGCTGCTCGACCTTCGGGGCCTCGACACCGTCGCCAACCTCAATCAAGACACTGGTGGAGGAAGGCCGTCGGAAGGCACCGAGGTGGGGGGTCACATCATCGCCGACAGAAAGATGAGAGAGTTTCAAGACCTGGCCACCCAACTGGTCGATACCGAGCATGCCCGGAAACCGTTGAACCCCGGGCTCCCCCTCGCAACTCTGGCCACAAAACTCGGCGTCCCCGCTGAAATCGCGGAGGAGGTGGTCCGACGTTCGTCCTTGTTGAATCTCCTGGGACCGGATGTTTCATTAAAGACTCATACACCCAGTCTCCCCGCCGATCTTGCCTCTGCATGGGAAGTGGCGAAAACCCGCCTGCGTGGAGATCTGGCAGTCCCGACGACGGGTGAACTCGGGATTGGGGTTGAAGCTCTCCATCTCCTCATCCGGGATGGTGAATTGGTCCGGATCAACGACGACCTGGTCTATCTCCCCCAACAGATCGAGGCGATCGTCAGCCAGGTCGGTGAATTATCACCACCTTTTGGGGTGGCGGAATTCAAGGAATCGCTGGGACTCTCCCGAAAATATGCAGTTCCGATACTGGAATGGCTAGACGCCAACCACTTCACGCTGCGAAGAGGCGATAAAAGGGTTTTCGGGAGTCGCTTACCGCGAAACGACAACTAACTTCCGTTCACCCTCCGTCATACCGCCCCAAATTCCGAAAGGCTCTCGAATATCCAGAGCGTGGTTGGAACATGGCTCTTGAACCGGACAGACACCGCAGATAGCTTTGGCCTTGATCTCGCGTCTTTCTCGATCGTCCTTTCGCTCGAAGGTGGAGGGTGGGAAAAATAGATATGCATGATTCCCACGGCACAACGCCCGCAATGTCCACTCGTCCTTCTGAGACACTCTTCCTCCCTAGGTCAATGAAGCGACATGAGCGAAGCTAATACGAGATCACGCAAGGCACAAGGAAAAATATGGAAGCGGCAGAATTCAGTTTTCGCGATTAGTGGCCGCCAAACTGACGCAGCGAGAGAGGAGCCTCCGTGGTTCTGTGTCGATCTCGCAACCCCCTCAGCGCACTTTCTCGACACAAGACGACCTGAAGCTCAGGTTTCCGATTCGGCTGCTGGGGCTTGGAGTTCCAATTGATCAACCGGTTCGACTTCGAGGTAAAGCCCATCCACTCCCGAAACCACCACGAGGGACCCTTCGACAAGTCCGGCTTCGCGATGTGCAGTTGCACGCCAGCGCGCACCGCCCACCTCCACCGTGCCATCAGGGTCAAACGAACTCACCGCAGCACCCGTCCGGCCAACCAGCGATTCACGGCCGATGGTCTGGGTCGAAAGCCGGCTTCGCTGAACCGTTGGCATCGCCAAGAGAAAGAAGAACAGCGCGGCAAGCACGGACAGCAATACCAGCCACCACCGGGGATCGATCTGTCCGGACCCGTCTACGTAGAACAGTCCGGCGACCTGCAGGACCCCGGCACCGACAAGGGTCATTGCAAGAATTCCCCCACGCTGATGGGCAGTCGTGAGCAGTATCCAACCGGCGACGGCCAAAACTAGAGCCCAGGGCCGAACGGGCAAATTGGCAACCCCCCAACCTGCCAACCACAAAGACAGGGCAGCCACCGCCGCTGCTACGCCGGGGCCGAGGGCGTAAAACTCGAACGTAACCAAAGAAAGCCCCACGACCAGGAAAAAGAATGCCGCTTCGGGGGTTGCGGCCAATCTGAAAAAGCGTGTTGTAAGCGGGGGTTTTCTAAACGTGACGGTCTTCAACGTCACACCCTCGACACCATCGCTTTCGAAAGGTCGCAGTGTCTCCACGACGACCGGGCCTGACGCGGTCGGCATCGAAGTGCCGTCGAGTTCTTGAAGGTATTGCCTGATCGACGGCTGAAGGGGAAGGTCGGTTGTCTCGAATAGGATCGCATCGTCAATGGCTGAAGGCTGACTCGGTTCGCCTGCGATGGTTGGACTTGCCTTGCCAATTTGGGTACCAGGTGCGCCAGCCGTGATCGGTGCTTCCGCAACAAGGTCGGCCATCCCACCGAAGGCGCTGGCGGGTTGTGGCCCGAGCCACACTGCGACAGGTAAAGGCGGGTCTGCAACCAGAGTGGCGAGAGCCTCATAAAGTTCCCGGTCGAGCACAGCACGGGAGTTGACCTGAAGGACCAGCAGATCCTGACCGTTTGCTGAAGCTGACTCGATGGAATCGATCATGAAGGCGAGAGCCGATGCATCGAGGGGCCCACTGACATCGACCACATCGATTCCGTCGCCCCCAGACGTCGAACAGGCCGAGGTTGCGAGAAGAAGCATTGCCATGGCGGTGAGAGTTCGACGCACGGGTCGCAGGTTAGGAACTCGGACTGGTCTACTCCATTCCGCCGACCTGCCCTATCATCGCAGCTCATGCGAACCGCACTCATCGTCGCCGACTCATCATGGGTTGTGAACCAAGTAAGGACGGCCCTTGCGGTCGATCCGTGGGAGATAGTGGTCATCTCCGACCCCCGAACAGTCGCAGATGAAGTTGTCGAATTGGCACCGGATGTTGTACTCATCGACATGCAGATCGGAAGCATGGGTGGGATGGCCGTGACCCGGGCTATCCGGGCCCAAACACAAAACAAACCCGCCCCACGCATGGTTTTACTTCTCGACCGGTCGGCCGACAGCTTCCTCGCAAATCGCGCCCTCGCCGACGCATCAGTGATCAAGCCGTTCGACGATGCCGAACTTCGCGATGCAATCGACCCGCGACCAGTCTCAGCCTCGCCCGCCCCATCGGGCAGCGAAGAGGAATAGTCAACCGATCTCTGCTGATTCGCCCTTTTCGGGGACGTTGTCGGCAGGTACCAGCGGAGCAGAACACCCGCAGCGGTAGTCGTCGCCGTGAGGGCAAGGGTTCTGCACGATAAAACTGCAATCGCAATCAAGGTTGGTACAGGTCAACTCTGTTCCGGCATCAATCTGTGACATCAGGTAACTTCCGTTTCGCTAGACGCGTCTTCAAGTACCCGCGTGTCATACCCATCGCGACCCGGCCAGAAACTATGACGGTCCCGCAATCTGGCTTGGACAACCTAGTGTTGGCACGTGAACCGAGTCAGATCCCTCGTCCAACGCATCCGAGACAGCCTATTCTTCATACCAGTTTTGGGAATAGTCACCTTCTCTGGGCTGGCAATCCTCATCCTCTACTTCGACCGAAAGCTGTCGTATGAGGACGAAAGCCCATGGCTGCTTGCTGCCACAGTTGCCGGGGGACGTTCCATCGCCACAACCGTCGCCGGAGCCACGATAACTGTGGCGGCAATAGTGTTTTCCATCACAGCACTATCGAGTCAGATCGCTGCCACCCAGTATTCTCCCCGAGCTGTAAGAGGTTTCTTCGAGGATCGGTTCCAGCAGATCGTCATAGCGCTCATTGTCGGCACCTTCACCTACTCACTCTTGATCCTTGCCGGCCTGAGCACCGCATCGGCAGGCGTCAGCGAGCCCAGCCCCAGCATCGCTGTGACCATCAACGTCATTCTCGGAGTGGCATCAGCAATCGGCATCGTCGGATACATCGACCACTCCCTAAAGAGGTTCCAGGTTGACTCAGTAATCCGTCGTATCTCGAACGACACCCTTCGCGCTGTGCAGAAACAAAAACGCGACCACGGCAACGCGACGGATGAAGCTCGGGAACAACCAGAAGGAATCTCGGACTCGGTGAAGTCACGAAAATTGGGATGGGTGCAGGGAATTAACGCCGCCAAAATTGCCAAGATGATCCCGGATGGGGCCACAATTAGAATCGAGGTCCGATTGGGGGATCCGGTCTCCGAAGGCGATCACATCGCCTCGATTTGGCCCGATGAGGCCAAAGACGAGGCCGAAGACATTCTCGAGAAATCAATCACCGTGGGTCAAGACCGGTCGCTTGACAACGATCCTGCTTTCGGAGTTCGCCAGCTCGTTGATATTGCGTTGAAAGCATTATCCCCCGGAATAAACGATCCCACCACGGCACTAGATGTGGTGCACCACCTCAAAGTGCCAATTCGAGAGGTATTGCTACGCGAGGCCCCCGTTCGCGTCTATACCGGGCCGAGCGGGCAGCGGGTCTATTTACCTGAGGCCTTTTCGAGGTCTGACTTCGTCCACGCCGCCTTCGCAGAGATAAGACTCAATGGCAAAGGCCAACCTTCAGTTCTGGCTGGGCTTCTTGACGTCCTGGGCGATCTGCGCGATGAACTCGCAGGCGAAGACATGGCAGGTCGGGCGGCCGCAATCGATGAAGAATGGAACTTAACGATCGACGTTCTTCACGACTCCGGCCTCCCCGAGGCAGACGTCGAGCGTGTCCTCGGCGGTCGAACAAAGGTTTGACCCCGAGCTAGAACTGGAGGAATGCCTGGTTGGGTCCCATTGTTCAGATGGCTATTGCGACACCAAGCTCATTAACCCAGGTGCGCCAATGTGATAAGCCCCCGGCCGACCACTGCGGAGATTCGGTGGAGATCATTTGGAACCGTCGTTTTCGCGGTGTACCAAGGACGACCGGAGCTAATCATGCATGGGGTTGTTTCAAGCTCCCCGACGACGGGTATAAAAGCTGGACACGGACGAAGGACCTGAACATGTTGCGAGATACTGCCCACCACTATCGGCGTGATGCACACGTAAAGACTGAGAGCGGCACTGAAGTGGGCACGATTGACCGAATTGTGTTCGACTCGAAGGCTCAAAAAGTTACCCACATCATCGTAAGGAAAGGCCTACTTCTGACCACCGATCGGGTTATCCCGGTTGATATCCTGCAAGCGAGCGAGGATGGCGTGCGCATCTCCGACGACATCGATCCCTCCACCTTTCCCCAGTTTGAACAATCAGACTACGTCCTCGACCCTCAAACCGATTTTTACGTGGCCAACCCCGGCATCGCCATCGGGGCCTACGGCCCGATCGGTTCCCCCAAGGCAGAGTTGAAACGGCATCGGGAGCGAAACATCCCGGAAGACTCGATAGCCCTTCAAGCAAACTCAGACGTGATCGCGAGCAACGGAGAGAAAGTCGGGAGAATCAAAGAGATCATGACCGACGCTAACGACGACCGGGCGATTCAGTTGGTGGTCGCAACCGGTTTGAGAGATCGAACGCAACGTGTCATTCCGGCCAACCTTGTCACCTCGATCGCCGAAGGAGAGGTACACCTCAGCGTCTCGGCCGAAGAGTTCGAGGAATACGCGACCATCGCCTGACCCAGGTGTAGGCGCTGCAAGAATCGACATGTGCCTCTCGCCAACCGTGTAGATCCGTACGGAGATTTGAACAGTGCGCCATCGCGTGGCCTGTTCACCGGCAATCGAGGGTGCCTGGTCAACGAACGCGGCGAGTTTGTCCGCCACCACGTTGGGTCGCTTTGGATTACGTGTATGTTGCGGTTCAAGGACTGGAGATCACCCCTAAGGGCCCCGGGCCATTGGACCCCACTCTTCTTCCTCAATGACGCCGCGGCTCTCGCCGCGGGCCACCGACCATGTGGGCTGTGTCGGAGGTTCGAATACCGTTCGTACCGGGACGCTGTGGGCAAATCAAAGAACTACAGCCCATCGGCATCTGATCTCAACCGAATTCTGGCTGGCGAGCGTCTCGCCAGGGGGCGTGGGATGAAACGAGCTGCGGACCGCCGGCTGTGGCCCGCTGACGCCGACAGCCTCCCATCCGGTACGGTGATCGTCGGAAATGACTCTGTTCCGACATTGCTCAATGACGGAAATCTCTACAAATTCAGCTTTGGCGGGTGGATCGAAGACGGCCCGATTTCGAACGGTGTTGTTGACGTCATCACACCACCGACCTCGGTAGTCGCCCTGCGAAACGGATTCCGGCCCGTTATCCACAAAAGTGCTGGTAGTCCATAAGAAACGACTAAAACCTTTTGATAGACCTTTACCGGAAAAGGCAATAGACTGTACCCAAGGGCAGGAAGAGGCTGAAAGGGATTGACATGTCGGAATACACAGGACGGCTGCGTATCGATGGAGACGAGGCACCATCGATGGGTGTCGAAATCGATTTGACCGACGACCGGATCAAAGTCAATGCGGGAGACTTTGAAGTGGGCGATTGGGCGCGCAGCGAAGTCAGAGTGAACGCCCTACCCGACGGGTTTCACGTCCGGGTCGAAGGCGAAGAACTGGTCCTCGACGTCACAGACGACGCCCGGTTTGCGTTGGACCTTGGCCTCCGCACCGCGCACCCACAGCTGCGTAGGAAAATGTCCGCTCTGCTGCGGGACGACGCCTAAAACAGTACAGCTGACGCCGGGTGAATTTCGACCTCACTCATAAGTATTGTCTGGCTATGCCGGGTGCCTGGCAGGACGAGCCCTGGGACGGCGACATAGTCGCCAAGGTCGACACCAAGATCTTTGCTTTCCTCGGCGATGACACCGTCGGCGTCAAATGCGGCAACAACCGTGACGAGGCCGACGAATGGCTGATTCGATTTCCCGACGATGCATCAGTGATGGCCTACATCGGACGATCAGGCTGGAACACCCTCAAAATGAACGGTGCATTACCTGACGACGAGCTTCTCGAATCAATCGATGAGTCCTACTACCGGGTTGTAGAGAAACTTCCAAAAAGACGTCGTCCCGAAGGTTGGGACTCAAGAATGGGCAACGATCGGTTCGAGTAGAAACTGAGAGGTTGACGTCTACGAAGTCAGCGATTCTCAGGTCGCCGTCTAATAGTTAGGCGAGGTCCATCACGGAATCGAGCCCGCGGTGAAGGCCGACCAAGCTGCCCACCCTGCGAATCGCCAGTAACCCTCCGGCGACGTAGGGAATGGCACTTGTCCCTGAGTCGTGTCGGATACTCAGACGCTCGTCCTCCTGACCGAACACTGATTCGATTGAAATCACAAAACTTGGCAACCGAACCGAGTGGACCTGGGTTCCCCCGAAATCTGCACCGCGGGCTTCCTTTTCGCCTTTGGTCTCGTCGATAGAAACCAACTTCTCGGCGACTCCGACGCCCGCCAACCGATTCGCCAGTTCACGCGCGGTCCCGCTGGGCGAGTCGACTTTCCCGGCGCCGGCGTAGTCGATCACCTCCCAACTCTTCACCCACTTCGCAGCCTCTTCGCTGAATTTTATCATCAGGACCGCTGTGATCGAGAAG
>JBBKXI010000151.1:0-16598 GCA_037969415.1 Acidimicrobiia bacterium
TCCATTCGACTTCGTCTCTGGAGGGGGAGTCGGGAGTGACACCGTCTCTGGATGGGGAGTCGGGAGTGACTTCGTCTTTGGCTGGGGAGACCATTACCGTCTCAGCGGATGGCAGACCAGGCCACTTTCGCCGACGATGCAATGGAGTTTGCTCCACAGTTGTACAGCGCCGCCATGCGGATGACCAGAAACCCCGCGGACGCCGAAGACCTGGTCCAGGAGACGTTTCTCAAGGCGTATCGCGCTTACGACAGTTTCCAAGCTGGAACCAACCTCAAAGCCTGGCTCTACCGGATTCTCACTAACACCTACATCAACAAGTACCGGAAAGATTCGCGACGTCCTAGCGAGGTCGATCTTGGCGAAGTCGAGGATCTGTACTTGTACCGGCGGATCGGATCTGAGGAGTCTGCCGAGGTCTCTCGAACCACAGAAGACCGAGTCCTCGACGGGCTGGTCGAGTCGGACATAAAGAAGGCTGTTGAGGACCTTCCGGAGAACTTTCGAATTCCTGTTCTGCTCGCCGATTTGGAGGGACTTTCCTATCAAGAGATCGCCGATATCTTGGATATCCCGATTGGTACAGTGATGTCGCGGCTCCATCGGGGAAGAAAAGCCATGCAAAAAGCGTTGTGGGAGTTTGCCAGCAACCGCGGACTTGTTCCCGAAGGAGCCGAGCGACCATGAAACAAGACGACCACGCCGACGCAGGTGGAAACAACTGCGACGAAGCCCTGGAGCGCCTTTACGAATATCTCGATAGCGAGCTCGATCAAGTAACCAGCGAAGGGATCCGGGCCCATCTTGACGACTGTGGCTATTGCACTGGAGGCTTCGACTTTGAGAAACGTCTCAAGGTTGTTGTTCGGGAGAGGCTCTCCGAAGAAGTCCCTCAACAGTTCATTGTGAGACTCCGCCATGCACTCGATCAGGAAACGTCTCAGATCTGAAAGTTCGACTCTGCCTGCTCCGGTGAGTATTCTCCTGCCACGATGACCAAGTTCGCCCGTGCCCTTATTCTCCTGCTGGTTTCCTCCTTGTTCGTTTCCGGGTTCGCTTTGACGGGCGGAGCTACTGAGGAAGAACCCGCGCCGGAAGAACCGGCGCCAACCTCGGAGACAACTGTTGTCACTACTGACATCGAGCCGGTTGTCGTTGTAACCACAACGCCTGTCGATACCTCCACCGCCGACTGGACCTACCGCTATCTGGTGCCGACAGGGCTTGCCCTGGTGGTATTGGTCATCCTGATGACGACCATTCGGTATTTCACCAACGTTGTACGTAAGCGGTACCGAATCGTCGAAGAGTGACGTCGCTGCGGCCCTCCAGGGGCCGGTTCACCGAACGCCTGGCCGGTCAATATCCACTGGCTGACACATATCACCTTCCCGCTCTGGCCGAGGAGATGGCCCGGATTACGCCTCAGGTCTCAAAGCTGGTCTCGGCTGGGACCGGTCTGGAACTTCCCGGTGACCCAACTACCCAGGTAATCGGTCGTCTAGAATGGGTCGACCGAAATGTGGCCAGCTTCCAACATCTGATCGAGCCGGCAACGCGGAAACTGGTCGACCGCGGTGACGGGAGTGACGAGCGCAAGGAGTCGATCGAGAAGGTAGTTGAGACTGAGACAAGTGCCCTTCTCGGCGTTTTGTCGAGGCGGGTTCTCGGACAGTATGAGTTGGTTTTGCCCACGGGCGAGGACGGGGACAGCGTGGTTTATGTGGGGGCCAATCTGTTGCAGATGGAACGAACTCACCAGTTTCGTCCTGCGGAATTCAGGTTCTGGGTAGCTCTGCACGAACTCACCCATCGTGCCCAGTTTCTCGGAGTCCCATGGATGCGTGGATACTTTCGTGGATTGGTTGAAGAGTTGGTCGAAGCGTCGGGCCCCGACCCCGGTCAATTCAAAGCTGCCTTGAGTGAGGCGTTTGACCGGGCCCGCTCCGGGACCCCGATTGTTGACGAACGTGGCATTTTTGGCCTGGTTGCATCCGAGCAACAGAGCCGAATCGTCGACAAAGTGCAGGCGCTGATGACTTTGCTTGAAGGGCATGGCCACTATGTGATGGACCGGATCGGTGCCGAGCATCTCAAATCTCAGGCCAGGATGAGCCGTGTCTTGAAGAATCGCCGCAAAGACAAGCGGACTGCCGCCTTCTTTCGGATCACCGGTTTGGAGATGAAGATCAACCAGTATGAGAAGGGTGAGAAGTTCATCAGGGCAATCGAGAATGAAGCTGGTTGGGAGACCGTCAACCTGGCGTTTCGTGGAGCAAGCTCGCTGCCGGACCTCGATGAAATCGAGCACCCCTCCTTGTGGCTGAGACGCGTCGCCTGAAAGAATTGCGTACCGGGATACTGTCCCGGGCACGCTGGCCATCACCCCCGTACCTGGTTGCCCTCTCGGGTGGCGCCGACTCCGCGACGCTCGCCTCGTTAGCCCTAGCTACCGGCAGCGAGGTGGAGGCTGTTCACGTTGATCATGGTCTGCCGGATTCAAGTTTGTTGGCCGATGCTGCGGGAGCCGTCGCCGACGCTCTCGACATCAGGTTGCAGACGATCAAGGTCGAGGTCGAGAGTGGCGCTTCTCCGGAAGCCCGGGCGAGAGATGCCCGTTATGCCGCCCTTTGCGAGGTGGGAGAGGAGGCTGGTTCGGTGTTGATCGGACACACCCTCGATGACCAGGCGGAAACAGTGTTGCTCAATATGATCAGGGGCTCGGGCCTCCGCGGCCTTACTGGTATGCCGTTTCATCGGGAACCAAACTTCTACCGGCCGTTCCTGGATGTCCCCCGTAGCGAGACACGAGAATTCGCCACGCTCCGGGGACTCGAGTTTATAGATGATCCGACCAATTTCGACCGTTCCATCCGCCGGAATTGGGTGAGGTTGGATCTGATTCCGATGCTTCAACAGGTGAATCCGTCCATCGTGGAGACTCTGGCGCGGACTGGCGAGAGCCTCCTTACCGACGCCGATTTCCTCGATGAATTGGTGACTGACCGTGAATTGAGCGATCCGACCGATATTCGCATCCCGATCGGTGAATTGATCGCTGTCCCCGGCCCGATCAGGTGGCGGATTCTGAATCGCAATTTGGCGAGCTTGCGTCCTTCGCTTGGATTGAGCTCGAACGAGTTCGATCGGGTCGGCGATGTCATCGAGGGCCGGTCATCCGGCACCGAATTGGAGGGTGCTGTGCGCGTCGGACGTGATGGACCGTTCCTGACGCTTCGAGGCGACAGGGGTTGAGTGGGCGTTTGGCAACAACTGGCGCAATTGGACTACTTTGTGGCGATCACTAGAAGGACCGCTCTCTTGGAACACATCAAGCCACTGATAACCACCGAGGAGATTGAAGCCAAACTTGGCGATCTCGGATCACAAATCACTGCCGACTACGCCGGTCAGGAGGTTCTCCTGGTGGGGGTGTTGCGCGGCGCATTCATGGTTATGGCCGATCTTGCCCGCCGTATCGACCTCCCTGTCGAATTCGACTTCATGGCAGTGTCCTCGTACGGCGCTTCGACGCAGACCTCGGGGGTTGTCCGAATCCTCAAAGACCTCGATGAAGAGATCGAGGGCCGACATGTTCTGATCGTGGAGGACATCATCGATTCGGGGTTGACTTTGAACTATCTTCTAAAAAGCTTGAAAGTTCGTAAGCCTGCCTCACTTGAAATAGCCACGCTGTTGCTCAAGGAAGGCATTCAAAGGGTCCCTCTCGATGTCAAATATGTTGGGTTCACAATCGGTCCCGAATTCGTTGTCGGATATGGTTTGGACTACGCCGGGAAGTATCGGAACCTTCCTTATGTGGGAGTCATGGGGCCTGAACTTCTGTAGTCGCGACGACAGTCGGGCTACGAATACGCCGATAACTCCCGTACCATTGCAGAACCGAATTCTTTTTGAACCTTTGAACTGAGGTAACTGTGAACCGAACTCTTCGAACTCTCCTGATCTACGGAGTCTCAATCATCATGCTCGCGATCGTCGCTCAGTGGTGGTTTGATCAGGTTGCCGGTCCCGAAGAAGTCGAGATTTCCGTGTTCGTGACGTCGCTCGAGAACGGGACCTTCGAGACCGTCCAGATTCTGGAACGCTCTAACCAGATCCAGGGACGATTCGAAGATACAGATGCCATTGAGGGCACATGGGATCAGTTCGCAGCCTATCCAGACGGGTACGAGGGCACACTCACCGAAATCGCGATCGCATCGGGAACGCCGGTCTCCTCAGATTCCCAACCGCCTGGCTTCTTCGACTATTTGATCAGTTTCCTGCCCTGGCTCTTCCTGCTCGGATTCATGGTGTTCATCTTCATGCAGATGCAAGGTGGCGGTAATCGGGTGATGCAGTTCGGTAAGTCACGGGCCAAGCTGGTGGGCAAAGAGCAGCCAAAGGTCACTTTTGACGATGTTGCCGGACTGGAAGAGGCCAAGGAAGAGCTCGAAGAGATAAAGGATTTCCTGGCCAACCCGGACAAATACAGGTCGATGGGCGCCAAGATTCCCAAGGGTGTTCTGCTTTTCGGTCCTCCCGGGACCGGTAAGACCCTTCTGGCTAAGGCCGTCGCCGGTGAAGCGGGGGTGCCATTCATGACAATTTCCGGTTCAGACTTCGTCGAGATGTTCGTCGGGGTGGGTGCGGCCCGGGTGCGTGATTTGTTCGAACAGGCGAAGCAGGCTGCGCCGGCCATCGTCTTTATCGACGAGATCGATGCGGTCGGGCGTCATCGTGGAGCGGGCCTTGGCGGTGGCCATGACGAGCGTGAACAAACTCTCAACCAGTTGCTCGTCGAACTTGATGGGTTCGAAGGCAACTCCGGCGTCATTGTGATGGCGGCGACCAACCGGCCCGACATCCTCGACCCGGCATTGCTTCGTCCCGGACGCTTCGACCGTCAGATTGTGGTTGATGCCCCTGACCTCGAGGGTCGAAGGGCAATCCTCGAAGTTCATTCGAAGGGCAAACCGTTGGGCCCTGAGATCGAACTCGAGGTTTTGGCACGTCGTACACCCGGCTTTACTGGCGCCGATCTCGCCAACCTCGTGAACGAGGCGGCGATTCTTACCGCGCGTCGTAAGCTGAAGAAGATCGGGATGGAGGAGCTCGAGGAAGCCATCGAGCGTGTAGTCGCCGGCCCTGAGCGCAAGACCCGGGTAATGACCGATGAGGAGAAGAAGCTCATCGCATTCCACGAGACGGGCCACGCCCTGGTCGGATTCGCTCTACCCAATTCCGATCCAGTCCACAAGGTGACAATCGTTTCCAGGGGACGGTCCTTGGGCCACACCCTTGCCCTCCCCACGCATGACAAGTATCTCGTCCGCCGAAGTGAACTGGTCGACCAGTTGGCAATGTTGTTGGGTGGTCGCACCGCAGAGGAGCTCATCTTCGCCGACCCCACCAGTGGTGCCGCCAACGACATTGAGAAGGCGACCGAGATAGCCCGTCGCATGGTGATGGAATACGGGATGAGCGACCAACTCGGCCCTATGCAATACGGAAAGGCCACAGGCGAGGTGTTCCTCGGGCGGGATTACGGGCGCCAGCAGGATTATTCCGATGAGGTGGCCGCCTTCATCGACGAGGAAGTCCGCAAGATGATCAACGCCGCGCACGAAGAGGCGCGGGCCATCCTTTCGCATCATCAGGATGCCATGGAGCGGATGGTCGAAGAGTTGCTCGACCATGAGACGGTAAACCGAGACGAAGTAGCGGAGATTTTCGCCGATGTGCCCAAGTGGGAACACACCGAGAGTGGTTCATTGCGGATCCAGTATCCGAAGAACCCGGTGCTCCCTCAGCCCCGTCAAGACGAAGTGCCGGTGGCCGCCGCCAAGAAGGTCGACGAAGAGTCTGAAGAGGGATCACCGTCGACCGTTCGGTCCAAAAAAAGCATTCGCCCCACCACTCGCCCCGCCGACGCCGGCGCCTAGAAAAAAACCCCAAAAACTCCGGCTCTACCAGGTGTACTGGCAGCCGGAATCTCCGTTGGGACCCTAGGTGTTCCCTATACCCGCTTGATTGTTAGATCGCCCGACACCATCCGGACAGTGACATTGGCGTGGCCGATTGGCTCGAGTTTGTCCGCGGTGGGCTCGGGGAGTCGGATATCACCAGCACGGGTGGTCGCGTCGAGATTGACGGACGTGCCCGCAGGGATCCCCACTCGCGCCGACCCCGATACTGCCTTGATTCTCAAGTTCTCCCCTGTGAATTTCTTGATGCTGAGATCACCTGAGAGCGTCGAACTCGTCATGTCGTTGGTGACTTCTTCGACATGAACATCGCCTGAAGCGGTGGACGCCTCGAACTTTTCTCTGACATGATTGAGATGAATGTCTCCGGAAGCGCTGACGAATGAGCACCGTCCTACGACATTTCCGTGGACGTCGCCACTTGCGGTTTTGGCATTGAGCTCATCGACATTGGTGACCCTGATGTCGCCTGACGCCGAGTTGACGTCGAGCCGTCCCAGATGTGCGTTTGATTGGATGTCCGCCGAGGCAACACTTGCCGAGACCTCACAACCTGCTGGCAGGTCCACTGTTATCTGGTAACGACCTCCACCGAGGAACCCGCTGCGATCGTTGCTAATCGTGACCGTCGAGCCGCGTTGATCTACATTGAGGCCGATAGTCTTCCCGTCGACGCGGACGAAGATCTTGCCCGGTGCGCCCTCACGTAAGGTCAGCCGACCCGAGGCAAACCGGACGTCCAAGCTGCCCGCTCCTTCGACTTGGAATTCCTTCTCAATCACAGTTGGATAGTCCGGTTCACCCTGTTGCCAACCTTTGAGTTGGCACTACGGGACTTGAGAGCATCGATAACCCACCCATTAACCGAATCGCCCGAATCGGAAGCTGCATCGGAGATGAGGTCCTTCAAGTAACCGGGGAGACGAACGGTGATTCGTGCCTCATCGTCACTCATGGGATCTGGACGGTTTGGCGGCGGTGGGGGATCGGGAATGGCAGTTTCGACGACAACCAGTTCGGGGTCTCCATCGACCAGTCGCACTTCAACGCGCCGGCCCACCAACTGAGCGCTGACCTCGAGAGCTGCCGCCTCGACCAGACCGATCATCGATTGGCGGATCGCCGGAGTGAGGACTCCAATCAACTCGCTGATCATCTCGGCCTGGTCGGGGTCTGCGAAGCGAAGGTGGGCGGCTACCTGTTGCTCCAACTCGGTCATGGCAGGGGATATCTGCATTTTTATCGGTGTGCCTTCGTGTAGCGACGGATTCGTTCGTTGAGTTGAGCCTCCAGGCTATCGGTACTTCTTATCCAGAGCATTTTCCTTCTCCTGAGATCGGCTTTGACATCTGTGTGATGTCCTTATGACGTCATCGTGACATCACATTGACACGCTGTCAAGAGGAAAGAGCATATTTTGCGGAGTACGCTTCCGGTGTGAGCCAAATTGATCAAGGAAGAATTGAAAAAGCAGTCCGGGAAATTCTTGAAGCCCTCGGCGAGAACCCAGATCGGGAAGGTCTGGCTGAAACTCCGCAACGGGTGGCCCGGTTCTATGCAGAAGTGTTCGAAGGTATCGATTCCGACCCCGGCGACACGATTGATGCCTTCTTCGGCGATGAACATTATCAGGAGATCGTGATCGTTAAGGAGATCCCGTTTTATTCGATGTGTGAGCATCATCTGGTCCCATTCCACGGCCAGGCCCACGTTGGGTATATGCCGAAGGGCAGGGTGACCGGATTGTCCAAGCTCGCCCGACTCGTCGATGGGTTTGCCAAACGCCCCCAGATGCAGGAGCGCCTCACTGCTCAGATTGCCGATGCCCTCTGCGAACGACTCGACCCGTTGGGTGTGATCGTTGTGATCGAGGCCGAACATCTCTGCATGTCGATGCGCGGGGTCCGTAAGCCCGGAGCCAGGACAGTTACATCTGCGGTCCGTGGCGTCATGGAGAATGATGCCAAGACACGATCCGAAGCGATGGCCCTCCTTCTCGGCACCGCCCGATAGTGGATCCAGCCACAACCTGGATTCCGGAGTTGAGATCCTTTGACCTCGTCGCAGGGATGCTGGTGGGGGTCGTGAATGTCACTCCGGACTCGTTCTCTGATGGTGGCCTCTACCTGGATTCCCATGAGGCGATCATGGCGGGTTTGGAGATGTACGAACAGGGAGCATGGATGGTCGATGTCGGTGGGGAGTCGACCCACCCCGGGGCCTCGCCGGTGGCTCCCGAAGTAGAGATCAACCGTGTTGTGCCGGTTGTCAAAGGCTTGGTCAACTCGGGCGTGCCCGTGAGCGTCGATACTCGTAAGCCGGAGGTGGCAGTCAGGGCTATCGAAGCTGGCGCCGATGCGATCAATGATGTCACCGGTTTCACCGATCCAGCGATGATCGAGCTGTGCGCCGCCAGCGGGGTAGGGGCGATCGTGATGCATATGAAAGGCGATCCTCGCTCGATGCAGGCCAACCCGACCTACCGGGACGTGGTTCGCGAGGTTGGCTCGTTCTTGCTAGGTAGGGCACGGGCTCTCGAAGCGGCCGGCGTCAACCCGCAATCGATCGTTGTCGATCCTGGTTTCGGATTCGGCAAGACGGTGCACCACAACCTGGAGTTGATGAACCGACTCGACGAGATCTGTGCGCTTGGGTATCCGGTGATGTTGGGTACATCCCGGAAGTCGACCCTTGGCGAGGTGAGCGGTCAGTCAGATCCAATGTCTCGCGATATAGCGACGGCGGCTACAACTGCCCTCGGATTTGAACGTGGGGCGAGGCTTTTCCGGGTGCATAATGTTGTTGCCTCCCGGGATGCGCTGCGAATTGCCGCCGCTATCGTGGATCCTCAGAGATGGGACGAATGGCAGCAGGACTAAAGCCCCGGGGATTCACCTGGGTTATTTCGGATCGGCTGGCGGTATCGGACCGTGTCGGCGGTTCCGGTTTTCAACATCGTCGTGTCCGTCGCGAGGAAGAGATCACATGGTTGGTCGAGGAAGCCAGGATCAATACCGTGGTTTCGATGCTCCCCGGCAACCAGAACGTGGCGGCATACCGCGAGGCAGGTATCGCCACCTATTCGATTCCGATCGATTCCGTTCTCACCCCTCGCGACAAATCGATTTTCTTCCAGACACTTGACCGGGCGATGGTGCGGCCCAAAGCGAGGGTCCTGGTCCATCGGGAGGTAGTCGATGACACTATCGGTGGCCTCCTCGGCGGCTACCTGGTCACCTCTGGCATGGTGGAGGATCCGATCCTCGCCTTGGCGGTAATACAACAGATTCTGGGCCGCGCCCTCGGACCGGAAGGGCGCTCGCTCATACCCGCACCAGCTGCGGGCTGATGTCAGATTTCATCCGGATCACCGGGCTCGAGGTCTACGCCTATCACGGAGTGTTCCCCTCGGAGAGGGCTTCGGGGCAGACATTTCTGGTCGATCTCACCGTATACCTCGACCTGAAGGACGCCGGCGGTTCAGATCAACTCGACTCGACCGTCGATTATGGAGAGATTTCACAACGAACCCACGATTTGGTTGCAGGCACCAGCTACAACCTGATCGAGGCCGTCGCAGAAGAGGTCTCGGCCATGGTCCTTGGGTACCAGGGTGTCAATGCGGTGGAGGTGACGATTCACAAACCCCAAGCACCCATTGCTGTGCCGTTCACTGACGTCTCGGTGACAATCCGCCGCCCATGACCCGTTATGCCGTAGCGATGGGCTCAAACCTTGGGGATCGGCTGGGAGCTCTGCGCTCGGCAGTCTCCGAAATCTCATCCTGCGTCACCAACCTCGAGTCCTCGTCGCTTTATGAGACATTGCCAGTGGGTGGTCCCGAACAGGGGCCATATCTCAACGCAGCGGTGGTTTTTGATTCAGATTTGGAACCCATCGAACTTCTCCATCGGCTCCAGGCAATCGAGGCTGCCCATGGGCGGGAGCGTGGCGAACGGTGGGGTCCCAGGACGCTCGATCTCGACATAATCGTCAGCGATGGTGAGGCGGTCGACGATCCCCCCGAGTTAGTTGTCCCACATCCCCTCGCTGGCGAAAGACTATTTGTGGTCCGGCCCATGATGGACGTCTGGGCCGAGGCGGAGCTTGCCCCCGGTGTTTGTTTTGATGACGTCTACCACCAGGTTATGGACCAAAAGGTCGATCTGGTCGCAACTACCTGGGTCGAGGATTTCGGACCGAAAGGCCGACGGTTGGTGATGCTCCAGATGATTCTCTTTGTGGTGATTGGCATTCTGCTGGTTATCGACGGCTCGGTCCCTTCCAGATTCGGCTGGCCCCAAATCGTCGGGTTGGCCGCGGTGACCTTCGGCGGATACTTGGTGTGGCGCTCCGCTGTCGCCCTGGGTCGGAATCTCGTTCCCTTGCCCGAACCGGTTGTCGGTGGTTCGTTGATTGAAGAGGGGCCATACCACTATCTCCGCCATCCGATCTATGCGGCGATAGTTCTGATGTTCGGTGGGGTGTCTCTGCTTTCGAGTTCATGGCTCGCTGGGATCGGTACAGGTGGGCTCTATGTGCTTTTTGCGGGCAAGTCCAGTTACGAGGAAGGTTTGCTCCGTATCGCCTATCCCTCTTACCGGGCGTATATGAGGCGGGTCAGATTCCGGATCCCTTTTCTAACTTGAAGAGTATTCTCTTCCACTTCCGCTATCTCGTGCTACCTTTGATCTATGGGAAGCGGCCGCGGACCACCGGAGCGCCTTCTGCGAACTGACTTTGAATCAGAACCCAGGAGGTACCTCTAGATGGCCAAACGGTCCCGCAAGAATCGCAACCAGATCCCCGGATACGACGAGAGTCGGCCCACCCGGGACGAACGCAAGCAACAACACCGCCAGGTGCGACACGCCGCCCATCAGATGCTGCACATGGTCGATGACCCCGAAGAAGTCATTGGACTTCCCGAAGTGCGCCGCACCCGGCAACCCGACCTTCCCCTGGAAGCAGATGCCGGCTCCAAGCGCCGTTTCCGGGTGTGGAAGACCAAGTTCTGGAAACGTCGCGACCAGTACCAGGAATTCAAAACAGAAATCGACTCCAACTGGCCCGTTATCACTTCGGAACAACTCAGGAATTACCAGCCGTAGCGATGCCGTAGACAACGGGCGAATCTAAGGCTCTAACCTTGGGTCCGTGCTTACCGCGGACCATGTATGAGGTTGAACATCGTTGGCGCCGGGCGCGCCGGGGGCTCTATAGCCCTTGCATCGACCGCTGCCGGGCACGAGGTCGTCGGGGTGGTGTCGAGGGCCGGTAAAACCGAATTCGGGCCAGCAGCGTCCTATTCAGGCTTACCTGAGGCCGATCTACTCCTCATCTGCGTGCCCGATGACCAAATCGAATCGGTGATACAGAACCTTATCGACTATCCAGCGGGTCCGGTGGTCGCCCATGTTTCGGGATTTGTACCCACAACCGTGTTATCGCCATTGGCGCCGGACTCGTCTGTCGGTGGGTTTCACCCGCTCCAAACTCTGCCCGATCCAGTCGTTGGATCCGCATCTTTAGCCGGTGCGTATGTAGGTATCGAAGGTGACGAGCTTGCGTACGACACCCTCACCCATTTTGGACTTTCCCTGGGCATGCAGCCGTTCCGACTTAGCGATCAGGTGCGCCCCCTCTACCACGCGGCTGCTGCCGCAGCCGCCAACTTCGTGGTAACCGCGCTGGCAACATCTGCCGATCTTCTCAAGGCCGCCGATATCGAAACGGAGGTTACGAGACCATTGGTAGACCAGGTTGTCAGGAATGTCTTCGAGGTTGGGGCGCGAACTGCGCTCACGGGGCCAATTGCACGCGGTGACACCGAGACCGTGGTCGGACATCTCGTCGCGGCCCACCAAGTATCAGATTCGGTGGGCCAGCAGTTCCGTCTCCTTGCTGAGGCCACTGCGATACTTGCCGGCCGGTATAGCGAGGTCGAGAATTGGAAATAGTAGAAACCTTCGCCAGTGCCCGCGCCCTCTATCAGGGGCGGATCGGCTTGCTACCCACCATGGGGTACTTTCACGAGGGCCATCTCGTGCTGATGGATCTCCTGAGAGACCAATGCGACACCCTCGTGGTATCAAACTTTGTCAACCCGACCCAGTTCAACCGTCCTTCCGACCTCGATTCATATCCGCGCGATGTTGAGCGAGACGGTGAATTGGCCGCCGGGCATGGCGCTGACATCCACTTCGTTCCCGATGTTGACGAGGTCTACCCGCCCGGCTCATCCACCGAAGTAACGGTTGGGGCGGTAGCTCTGGGCATGGAGGGCCGCTATCGGCCCTCACACTTTGTCGGTGTTGCGACAGTCGTCGCCAAACTCTTCGCCGGTTTGAGGCCCGACGTTGCGGTATTCGGGAAGAAGGATGCCCAACAGATTGCCGTGCTCCTCGGGATGGCAAGGGATCTGCGGTTTCCGGTTGAGATCGTGGCGGCGCCGTTGGTCAGAGAGCCGGACGGACTCGCCTTGTCCAGCAGGAACGTCCGGTTGACAAAGGCCAACCGGGAATCGGCACTGGCAATCAGCCGTGGCCTTTTCCAGGCCGCCGAACACATCGATGCCGGCGAACGCAGGGTTGAACGATTGGAGGCGACAGTCAGCCGATCGATTTCGCGGCTCGGTGTCGATTATGTGGAACTGGTTGCCGCAGACACCATGGAACCGATCGAATCGCTTGAAGGGCCAGCAGTACTTGCCGTCGCTGCGCACGCCGGTGACGTCCGTCTGATCGATAACCTCTCGATCGAATGGGATGGTGATCGGCCCAGACCCGACCGGGGATTGATACTGGATGAACCAAGTCAGCTCGGTACGCTGCACGAATCCACTTCGTAACGAGGCCGAAATGACCGATACCCCCGAGCAATTAGACCCGTTGGTGGCAACCCGTCGCGCCCGGCACCAGGCAATTATTGAAGGTGGGGGTTATCCAACCCGTTTTCCACGGACGGCCTGGGCCGCCGAGATCGCCGATCGCTACGACCTCGGGCCCGGGGAGCACACCGAAGACGTTGTCAGCGTGGCCGGCCGGGTCTTGCTCCACCGGTCGTTTGGGAAGCTCCAGTTCATCACGCTCTCCGACATGTCAGGGACCATCCAGCTGTTTGTCGATGAGGGCAATGTAGGCGTTGAGGGCGCGGCGGCGTTTGCCGAGGTTGACCTGGGCGACTGGATCGGCGCGACGGGAACGGTGATGACGACACGACGAGGCGAGCTGAGCATCAATGTCGACGAATCCGTGGTTCTCCAAAAGAGTCTCAAGCCCTTGCCGGACAAGTTTCACGGCCTCCAGGATGTGGAGCAACGAAGCCGCCTGCGCTATCTCGATCTGATGGTCAATGAAGACGCTCGCGATATTGCCATCCGGCGGTCCCGCATCGTCTCGGCTCTCCGCAGACAGTTCGAGGACCGCGGGTTCATCGAGGTCGAGACACCGATTCTCCTGGCACAGGCAACGGGCGCCACGGCCCGCCCCTTCTCCACTCACCACAACACCCTGGATCAGGACATGTTCATGCGAATAGCCACAGAGCTCTACCTGAAACGATTGGTGGTCGGAGGATTGGAGCGAGTATTCGAGATCGGACGAATCTTCCGGAACGAAGGTATCGACTCCACCCACAACCCGGAATTCACAATGCTCGAGGCCTACCAGTCCCTGGCTGACTACGAGGACATCATGGTTTTGATCGAGGAGGTTTTCGCCGGGGTGGCCGATGAGGTAATCGGTTCGACCGAAATCATCTACCAGGAGAAAGAGCTGTCGTTGGCCAAACCGTATCGCAAGGCGCGCATGAGTGACCTGGTTTCAGACGCCATCGGTGAGGTTGTCGACCTCGACACGCCGATCATCCGGTTGCGCGAAATAGCAGCTTCAAAGGAAATCGATGTCGATGACACTTGGGGTGCAGGGAGATTGGTTTTTGAGCTTTACGACGAGGTTGTCGAGCCTACGATTTGGGAGCCGACTTTTGTTACCCATTATCCCGTGGAGGTTTCACCGTTATCGCGGCGCAACGTCGACGATCCGCGCTTAGTCGATCGGTTCGAACTCGTCATTGCCGGTGCCGAATATGCAAATGCGTTCAGCGAACTCACAGACTCAGCCGACCAACTCGCTCGGTTTGAGGCCCAAGCGGAAGCACGAGATGCCGGCGACGATGAGGCCCACCCGATTGATCTCGACTACATCAACGCATTGGAATACGGACTCCCGCCGACGGGCGGTCTCGGTATAGGAGTAGATCGGTTGGTCATGCTCCTGACCGATCAGACTCATATTCGTGAGGTGATCCTCTTCCCCACGATGCGCATTCTCTAATGGTCTGTCGGTCAAATAGGGCGCGCGTTGCTCCGAGTCATCGAGTTCATCTGACAAGGAGAAGAGCGCAGTCGCAGCCGGGGAGCTGCGGCGAGCACTTCGACGCAGTCAGGGGACTCGAGGGCCGGAGAAACGCCGCCAGTAATTGGGCGACAGACCACTAGTCCCGCGCAGCGTCAACTCTCGCCAGGAGGAAAGTACCCAGCGTTTCCAGGATGTCGCGTGCCTCAACCTCGGGAAGCCCGGTGAGGGCGTCGCGGGCAATATCAAGCCTCTTATGGGCCGATTCGAGTGCGCTATCGACGTGTCCGCCGGACCGGACCAGTTTGATTACCTCGTTGACAGTTTCCTCAGCGTAAGGCGGTCCGATGCCCAACAACTCGCGGATCCGATCGCCGTCAGAGCCGACCGCCGCTGTTAGCACGGGCATCGTGAAGGTTCCTTCGCGGATGTCGGAGCCGGCAGGCTTTCCGATGGTCTCCTCGTCGGCCACCAGGTCGAGAGCATCATCAGCGATTTGGAAGACCATGCCCACTTCCCATGCCCAGGTCGACAGCGCCTCGACGACTTCGACGTTGGCATCGGCAGCCATCGCCCCTAAACGTGCCGACGTGCGGACCAGAGAGGCCGTTTTGCCACCGATGACCTTCTCGTAGTCTGCGATGGAGTGAGTGAAGTCTCCTTCTAATTGGAGCTCGCGGGTTTGTCCCTCAACGAGGTCTGCGTACGTTGCGGCGAGCAGTCGGACAGACTCCTGGCTGAGATTGGTCGCAGCAACCTCCGATGCGCGGGCCATGAGGAAATCTCCGGCGAGGATGGCAACCGAGTTCGACCAATTGGCGTTCACCGAAGCCGCGCCGCGGCGTGTGTCCGACTCGTCGATGACATCGTCGTGATAGAGCGAACCAACGTGAATCAGTTCGACCGCAACTCCTGCTTCGATTGGTTTACCTTCGTCGGTGGGGCCGAATTCGGCGGCGAGAAGTGACAGTAACGGCCGGAATCTCTTGCCTCCGGCAAGCAATAGATGCTGGGCGATCTTGGTCAAATAAGCATCGTCCGCAGTGGCTGCCTCAAGCAAACGTTCTTCGACCAGCTCCAACGAATCCCAGATTCGGGGAATACGAATGATGCTTCGGAGGTCTTCCATTGCTGCCGATGGTATTACAACGTGAGCAGCAGCATGATTCCGAAGAGTAAGGAATAATCGTGCCAGTGGTAAACTTGGGTATGTCAGGGTTAGGAGACCAAGGTGTTTGAACGGTTTACCGACCGTGCTCGACGGGTCGTCGTCTTGGCCCAAGAAGAGGCACGGCTACTCAATCACAACTACATCGGGACTGAGCACATACTGCTCGGTCTCTTGAACGAGGGCGAAGGGATCGCCGCGCAGGCTCTTGAGAGCCTCGACATCGATCTGACTTCAGTTCGCGACGAAGTGGTCAAGATCATCGGTCAGGGCAAGCAATCGCCTTCCGGCCATATTCCATTCACGCCGCGCGCAAAGAAGGTTCTGGAGCTCAGTCTCCGTGAGGCATTGCAGCTGGGCCACAATTACATCGGGACCGAGCACATCTTGCTCGGGCTTATCCGTGAGGGCGAGGGTGTCGCCGCTCAGGTATTGCAGCAACTGGGTGCCGAACTGCAAAAGGTTCGCCAGACCGTGATCCAGCTTCTCTCCGGACCCGGTGGTAGCGAAGAACAGGCAGCTCAGCCTTCTGGCTCCAGCAGCCGGGGTGAATCTTCCTCGTCGGGTTCCACTGTTCTCGACCAATTCGGCCGCAACCTCACCGGTCTCGCCAAAGAAGGCAAGCTCGACCCGGTGATCGGCCGCAACCGTGAAATCGAGCGGGTAATGCAAATCCTATCCCGACGCACCAAGAACAACCCCGTTCTCATCGGTGAACCGGGTGTTGGCAAGACTGCGATCGTCGAGGGTCTGGCCCAGCGGATCATCGCTAAGGACGTTCCGGAAAACCTCCACGGGAAGAATCTCTACACCCTCGACCTCGGAGCTCTGGTAGCGGGTTCTCGTTACCGAGGCGACTTCGAAGAGCGTCTCAAGAAGGTTCTCAAGGAAATCAAGAATCGCGGCGACATCATTCTGTTCATCGACGAGATCCACACACTGGTGGGTGCCGGAGCCGCAGAAGGTGCCATCGATGCTGCATCGATCCTCAAGCCGATGCTCGCCCGTGGCGAACTGCAAACCGTCGGTGCTACAACGCTTGAGGAATACCGCAAATACCTTGAGAAGGACTCCGCTTTGGAG
>JBBKXI010000152.1:0-3994 GCA_037969415.1 Acidimicrobiia bacterium
CAATGAGACCTCGTCTGGCTCCCACCCGGCCCGCAACAAACCGGAGGTGAGGGCTTCGCCCATCGCTCCGACTCCAAGAACGGCAACGGAAGATCTCTTCGACATCAACGGCGAGTATATGGCTAAAAGGACCCCCTACTTGAGGCGAGACCGAATGAGCTCGACGACGGTGGCCACGGCGGCCGGGTTTGCCCCCTCGGGGATAATCAGGTCGGCGTATCGCTTCGACGTCTCAACAAACTCAATATGCATTGGTCGCACGGTTGAGAAGTACTGCTCAATCACGCTTTCGAGACTTCGCCCTCGTTCGTCAATATCGCGTAGAATCCGTCGGGCGAGCCGGACGTCGGGATCGGTATCAACAAAGATCTTGAGATCCAACTCACTGCGCAGTTCGGCCTCAGAAAGTACGAGAATGCCTTCCACCAACACCACAGGTGCAGGAGCGATGCGGACGGTTTCGCGGGACCTCAAATGTTGGGCGAAGTCGTAGACAGGGCGTTCCACGGCTATTCCGGTGCGTAGTTGTTCCAGATGCTTAATCAGTAATTCGGTCTCCAGCGACGATGGATGGTCATAGTTGACCTTGGTCCTCTCCTCATATGAAAGTTCCGGCATATGCCGGTAATAAGCGTCGTGTTGGAGGTAAGAAACTGAGTCGGCCAGGAGGCCAATTACCCGCTCAGCGACGGTGGTCTTGCCAGACCCTGAGCCACCGGCCAGACCGATGAACAGAGGGCGGTCGGGCACCCAGGGGCTTCGATATGGCATCGCAAGACGATACCTCTAATCGCCGACCTTGCTCCGCAAACGACGGATCTCGTCATAGACACCACCAGTAAGAACCGTAGATGCATCGGCCGCCAGGCCTCGGACTGCGCCGGCAGGTACCGGCTTGGGCACGGAGTCGGCGATGCCGATTTCGACGGCGAGATCGTCGTGTGGGGATGTCGACACCTCTTCTGCCAGTTCCTTCAGCCACCCCGACTCGGCCTCAACACCGTCTCCTTCGGCCGCGGTGTCCAATGTGGTTTCGTCGACGGCGTCCTCAGCGGGTGCGGCCAAAACTCCGATGCTATTCAACGAGTGAATCATGCGAATCGCCGATCCCCGGCCGAATCTTTCCTCGAGGTCATCCACAGTGAGCGGAGGGATAAGCCTGGCGAGATAGTGCCATGAACCTGGATCGAGGGTTACTTTCGACTCGACCGTGTCGACGAAATTGATCTCCCCTGTGTCGAGCACACCCGATTCGGCTATTTCAACTTCGAGCTTGCGCAACTCGTCAACGCTGGCAGAAATCGCCTCCGGTTCATGTCCTGCGGTATCGGGACCTTCAGGAGAGCCCATTGCGAAGGTGCCGGTCTCCATACTTCCGAGTACAAAGACGACATCGGCGATCGTGTCAGGGTCGGCTCCGGCATAGACGCCCTGAGGGCTATGGAGCTCGGCGCCGGTGAGCAGTCCGTCGCTGAAATGGATCCGTCCCTTGCGATTTCCCGATATGTCGAGCGAACCCGTCTTCTTGGTGACCTGCACGATCTGGATGAGATCATCGACCGACCAGTCACCCAACTGCCCTGAAAGATTCATACCTTTTTCCATAAGCTCTGCACCCTTACTCCGAGGGTTCATTTATCGGCACTTCCCGGCCGATAGTTAAGCGAAAAATAGGTCTAGGAACCTAGAACCCCGACTAAAGGTGCTTTTCAACCTTTTCGGCCTTTTTGGCTTGTTTCATCAGCCGTTTTTGCGCTCGTAGCTCGAGGACGTCTTCGAACTGGGCGACATCAGCGATGCTCGGCCAATCGGCAGCCGACTCCTCCCAACCTGGAGGGCGGATTCCAAGTCGTTTTCCCAACAGCCCGACAAAGATTCGAGATTTGCCATCCCCAAACCCCGGCAGCGCCTTGAGTCTTTTCAACAAATCCTCGCCATCGGCAGCCGTCGACCACAGATTGGATGCCGTGCCGTCGTATTCGTCAACCACGACCTGACAAAGGTCTTGCGTCCGTTTTGCCATCGCCGACGGGTACCGGTGGATCGCCGGCGGTCCCTTAAAAACTAATTCAAGTTCGGCAAGGTCCGACTCTGCCAATGCCCTGGCATCCAGGTCATAGCCCAATCGATCCTTGAGCAACTGTGGGCCGTAGAAGGCACGCTCCATGGGAAACTGCTGGTCCAATAACATTCCAATAAGCAGTGCTAGATCATCGGTTGCAAGGAGTCGGTTTGCATCGTCTGATTCAGTGAAATTGAGGCGGTCGGGGCGTTCCATGTGAGGAACGGTAGCGTTCAAGCAAAGATGCGAACCACGACGTACAGAACAAGCATCCCGGCCGGGACGTAAGCTATCACCTCTAATGATGATTCCTTTTTGAAACGTGTCCCATCCATCATGTTTTGCCCCTTCCCCAGGTTCCCTACAAGGCCACTCCTAGACACTCTCAAGCTAGCTCACGACTTGCAAACACCCATGAGGCGGCCGACCCTATTGAGCTGGACCGAAAGGATCTGAGATGCCCGATGTTTTCATAATCGACGGTTGTCGCACGCCAATGGGCAGGCTGGGCGGTCAACTCGCCCACGTACGGCCCGACGATCTCGCTTCGCATGCAATCGGTAGTCTCCTGGAGCGAAATCCAACGGCCCCGCCGGACCAGATCGAGGACGTACAGTGGGGGGCAGCTAACCAGGCCGGCGAGGACAATCGCAACGTCGCTCGGATGGCGGCGCTGTTGGCGGGGATGCCCATAGAGACTTCTGGCTCGACTGTTAACCGACTTTGTGGGTCGGGGATGCAAGCCATCATCTCCTCGACACACGCACTCCAGGCAGGTTGGGGCACGATGTCCGTTGCGGGCGGTTCGGAATCGATGTCGCGAGCACCCTATGTCCAGTTGAAGGGCGACCGGGCGTTCGCCACCGGCACCCCAGAGGTCGCCGACACAGTTTTGGGTTGGCGCCTTATCAATCAGCGCATGAACGAGATGTATCCGCCGATCACCCTGGGTTTGACAGCGGAACGGGTCGCCGAGCGGTTCAAGGTAACCCGTGAGGACCAGGACGCGTTCGCCCTTGAAAGCCACCGGAGGGCAGTCCAAGCTCAGGAGAAAGGCAGTTTCAAAGACGAGATAGAGCCGATCGATGCCCCCTCCGATGCCCGGAAGCGGAACGTTGTGACCATCGATTCGGACGAGGGCCCCCGACCAGACTCGACCATCGAATCTTTGGCGCGCCTAGCTCCCGTGTTTCTGGAAGGCGGCACGGTAACCGCGGGAAATTCGTCACCTATGAATGACGGTGCGGCCGCGTTGTTGCTGGCGACCCAGGAAGGTGTCTCAAAGCATTCGCTGCAGCCGATGGCTCGGATCGTTAGCTCTGCAGCAGCAGGCGTCCATCCGGACGTCATGGGGATCGGCCCGGTTCCGGCCAGCCGCAAGGCACTGGAGCGAGCAGGCTTGACCGTCGATGACATCGGACTTGTCGAACTCAACGAAGCTTTTGCATCCCAAACTGTCGCCTCGATGAGAGAGCTAGGACTCGACCACTCAATCGTCAACGTCAACGGTGGAGCGATTGCCATCGGTCATCCGCTGGGAGCGTCAGGGGCGAGAATCGTTGTCACACTCGTCCACGAGATGAAACGACGTGGTGTGCGATACGGTCTGGCGACAATGTGCATCGGAGTCGGCCAGGGCATCAGCCTGATCGTGGAAAGTGTCTGAGGGGCCGCTCCACGGAGTAACGGTTGCTGAGTTTGGCAACCTGATAGCCGCACCCTATGCCGGGATGCTGCTCGCTGATCTAGGCGCAAGGGTGATCAAGGTGGAGCCTCCCGGTGGCGACCTCGGGCGACGCTTTGGGCCTTTCCAAAATGGCGAGTCCGCCTTTTTCATGGCAGTCAATCGGGGGAAAGAGTCGCTCGCTCTAGACACCGCCGACTGGGTATCGAAACGAGTCCTCGATAATCTGGTGAAGAAGTCCGATGTTG
>JBBKXI010000153.1:0-15728 GCA_037969415.1 Acidimicrobiia bacterium
TGCCAACGTCGCCGTTCCTGTGGACTTCGATCCAGAGGTAGTCGGGAAAGTATCGGCAACTGTTGCCGGCGGCCCTCACTCCCAACTCGCAGTCGTCACCGCCCACCGTATTGCCACCAGGCTTGGTGTTCCCCTGGAGATTGTCTCGGCTCATCAAAGCGCCGATGACCTGGGAGCTGCGATGGCAGTGGTGGCCCAGTTCGGCGCCCAATTTCCCGAAGCAGAGCGCCGGGTTGTCCAGGCACAAGACATGAACGAATTGGCAACGACCGTCGGTGAAGATTCCCTAATCGTTGTAGGTGCACCCGGTGGTGCGTGGCTGAGGCGCAATCGGTTTGGTCGTGGAGCCCGGATTCGAGGAGCGGCTCCGGCCGGGGCGGTAATGGTGCGGTCTGCCCCCGACCGTGTGTATCGATTCATGTCTGAACCCATCTATGTGGCGCCACTTCTTCAAGCCGCTGACACACTCCGTCTTCACAGCCAGAAAATTCTCGCCGTGGCAGAACGGGGCCGATTGGTCGGCGTGGTCAGACGCGAGACTCTCGCTGACGTTGGTACCGAGACCGTGGGCTCGGTCATGGAGCAACCGATGTCCGCCAAAGTCGACGAAACTATTGAGGAAGCAAAGGTGCTCGGGGAGACTTTCGGGGACGATCCGATTCCGGTCACCGACCACTCAGAAAATCTTGTCGGCGGTTTGTCCTTGCCTGCAGCCTGAAATGAGGCAGAATCACCCCTCGTGACTTCTCGATCGTTCTTCCGCGGACTCTTCTGGTCCCTTGTCGCCCTCGCAATCCTGTTCTACGCCGCCGGGGGTTGGTACTTCTCCGGTGAGCTGATCGATGATGCCTTCGTCATCAACGCCGACCCGCTAACTGTCTCCACAGGCGACTTCCAAGTCGAGGAAGTTGAATACGAAACGGAACTTGGCGCCATGGACGCCTGGTACCTCCCTGCCGAGGGAACAACATGGGTCATTCATGTCCACGGCCTGGGCACAACACCTGCCGAAGCAGAACCAATGTTCACCCCGTTGCAAGATGCCGGTTATCCCCAGCTCGCCATTACCTACCGGAATGACGACGGACAACCCGAGGATCCTTCCGGCTATTACCAATACGGCGTCACTGAATATAAGGACGTGAGCGCGGCAGTTTCCTACGCTCTGGAGAATGGGGCAGAGCAGATCTTCTTCAACTCATATTCAACCGGTGCTGCCCACACCCTGGGATTGATGTTCAGAGAGCAGCGCGACCGGGTGATCGGCGCCCACTTCGATTCGCCAAACATCAATTTTGGCGAGACCGTCAATTTCAACGCTGCCCAAAGAGATCTTCCAATCCTCGGGTTGGGGGTACCGTCGAGCCTCGCCGAAGTCGCCAAGTTCATGACCTCTCTCAGAATTGGCGTGAGCTGGGGATCGCTCGACTATGTCGATACCGCCAGAGCCAGCCTCAACGCTCCGGTCCTCGTACATCATGGGACAGCCGACTTGACAGTTCCTATATCGACCAGCCTCGATTTCGCCGATGCCCTACCGGCGCTCGTCCGACTCATTCAGGTTGAAGGTGCCGACCACGTTGGGTCTTACGACGCCGATCCGGAAAAGTATGTCGACGAATTCTTAACTTTCCTCCAGGCAGTCGATTAGAGGGCGTCCCTACACCTAAAGTTCGGGCGAATCCGCTTTGGAGGGTCGGCGTCGAACAATCTGTAATGATCAGGCTCAACGGGGTTTCGAAACACTATGCAGGTGCGAGCTCACCCGCGGTTACAAATCTCGACCTCGAGGTTGCCAGGGGCGAATTCGTCACTCTCGTGGGCCCATCCGGCTGCGGGAAGACCACGACTCTAAAGATGATCAACCGGATAATTGAGCCGAGTGGAGGTTCGATCATGATCGACGGCGTCGATGCTCTATCGATGCCGGCCTACCAGTTGCGGAGGTCGATCGGGTATGTCATTCAACAGATCGGACTTTTCCCACACCTCACAATCGCCCAGAACATTGGAACGGTTCCTCGCCTTCTCGGATGGGACAACGTCAAGATTTCGGACCGTACGGATGAGTTGATTGATCTGGTCGGCTTGGACGCCGAACTGCTAGCTCGTTATCCCGGAGAATTGTCCGGTGGCCAACAACAGCGAGTCGGCGTTGCCCGTGCTCTCGCTGCGGATCCACCGGTCTTGCTCATGGATGAACCCTTCGGGGCCGTTGACCCGATTGTCCGGGGACATTTGCAAGATGAGTTCCTCGAATTGCAACGGGAACTCGGGAAGACAGTCGTATTTGTTACCCACGACATCGACGAAGCGATCCTCCTCGGTACCCGGATAGCGATCCTCAATATCGGCGGAGTGCTCGAGCAGTACGACACACCGGAGGCCATTCTTCGTGATCCGGCCAATCAATTTATCGAGGACTTCCTGGGTGGTGAGCGTGGGCTAAAGAGACTTGCCTTGCTTCCGGTGAGCTCAGCCGGCCTCGCCCGCGGGCCGATGGTGGATGTCTCGTCGGCGGATTCCGATGCCCGCTCAGCTATGGAGGAATATGAGGTGGATTGGTTCGGGATCCTGGATGGGGAACGCCTGCTGGGTTGGTCCGACGCAACTGCACTCGATGGTGGGGGAGTGCGAGGTCTGGAGCCACGTCCCTTCGCGGTGGTACTGAGCTCTGGCTCGAGTCTGCGCGAGGCGCTTGACTCTGTCGTGACGGGTCACGCCCGCGTGGCGGTCGTTGTTGATGACGGGATGTATCGGGGGATGCTCGACCTCGATGCAATCGCCACGGAGATAACCGAATGATCGACTGGTCATGGGTTGAGCGAAATATCGGCGAGATCGTCAATCGAACCTGGGAACACCTGAGGCTCACGGGAATCTCTGTCGCCATTGGCCTGGTGATCTCGATCGGGCTAGCCGTTGTCGCCCTCCGCTGGAGGTGGACCTACCCTCCGATAACCGGGTTCGCCGGTCTCCTGTACACGATCCCGTCGCTGGCATTATTTGCGCTCCTCGTCCCATTCTCCGGGTTAACCGACGCCACGGCCATCATTGCTCTCACCTCCTACACCCTGTTCATCCTGGTGCGAAATGTGGTCGCTGGCATCGATGGAGTTCCCGAGGCGGTGCTCGAGGCTGCCGACGGGATGGGGTACACGAGGGCGGCGCGCTTTTGGAAGATGGAGGTGCCACTGGCGCTACCGGCGATTATCGCCGGTGTCAGAATTGCGACTGTCACCACAGTTGGTTTGGTGACGATCACCGCGGTCATCGGCCTAGGCGGCTATGGATTTTTTATTCTCCGAGGCTTGAACACATTCTTTTGGACCCAACTTCTCGTTGGCGTATTTCTTTCGGTAATCCTCGCCACGATTCTGGACTTAATGTTTGTCTTCCTGGAAAAGCGATTGAGCCCTTGGAATCGTGACAAGAAACCAATTCGGGTGTCGGGATGAATATCTGGGATTCGCTGGTTGCATATGCGACCGATCCCGAAACATGGTCGGGGCCCGGGTCGTTCTGGGAGCGTTTGTTCGAGCATGTCTGGGTGTCAATTGCGGCGACCCTGATTGCGATGATTCTCGTATTTCCGCTAGCTCTTTACCTGGGGCATATTCGCAGAGGATCCCAAGCCGCCTCGGCCGCTGTAAATATCGGCCGAGCGATACCTTCATTCGGGATTCTGGCAATAGCATTCGTTCTCTTTGTTGGAGTAGGCATGGGTGTGGGCGAGCCCTGGTCAATACTGGTCGCCCTGATAGCCCTGGCTGCGCCACCGATATTTACCAACACCATTGCCGGTATCCAGAGCGTGTCGCCTGCAACTGTTGAGGCGGGCCGGGGCATGGGGCTCACCGAGAGGGATGTACTAACGACTATTGAGTTGCCATTGGCCACTCCGTTGATAATGGAGGGAGTTCGTATTGCGTTCGTTCAAGTGATCGCGACCGCGACCCTCGGTGCGATAGTCGCCTGGGGTGGTCTGGGTCGATACATCATTGATGGTTTCGCGGTTCGTGACAATGGCGAAATTCTCTTCGGTGCCCTCGCCGTTGCCTTATTGGCCGTATTGGCGGAGATTGGATTCACTGCGATTCAGCGGAAGACGACTCCAAAGGGGCTCCGTACTGTCAGATAGTCGGAATCTTTTAGATCTCCTGCCGGTTGGGTATGTGGATGTCCGCCGACAGTTCGCGGTAGCGAATTGGAAGCGGGCATTTAGCTAATTACTTACTATCAAAGGAGAAACCCATGCGGAGAATTGTCCGCAAACGTACTGTTGGGGCGATCCTGGCGCTGTCACTTGTGGCGGCTGCTTGCGGATCGGGTGACGGTGCCGGCGATGGAGATCCGATAACGGTTGGATCGTTCGCATTCAACGAATCGGTGATTGTCGCCGAAATCTATGCACAGGCATTAGAGGCCGAAGGTTTCACAATTGAGCGGAAGCTGAATCTGGGGAATCGCGAGGTCGTGGCGCCCGCTCTGGAATCCGGCGAGATCGATCTCGTACCGGAATATGTCGGTTCTATTGATACATTCCTAGGAGGCACACCAACCGCAGACTCCGAAGCCACCTGGAACGACGCCAAGACGTTGTTTGAGGAGAAGGGTGTGACTCTGCTCCAGTACAGCGAGGCGCAGGATAAGAATGCCTACGTCGTCACAGCTGAGACCGCGTCGCAGTACAACCTGAGCAAGGTGTCCGATCTGGAGCCGGTTGCCGGCGATCTCAAGTTCGGAGGGCCTCCGGAATGTCCGGACCGGGAGTTCTGCCTGATCGGCCTCGTCGACCTTTACGGACTCAATTTCGCAGAGTTCGTGCCCCTGGACGCAGCCGGTCCAATTACCGTTGCGGCCCTGGCTGGCGGAGACATCGATGTCGCCCTGCTATTCAGCTCTCAGGGCATCATCGCCGCCAATGGGTGGATTTCGCTTGAGGACGACAAGGGTTTGAATCCGGCCGAGAACCTCGTACCTGCCGTCCGCCAGGAAGTGTTGGATGCCAACGGTGACGACCTCAAGTCGATCCTCGAGAAGGTTTCGGCGGCATTGACCACCGTCGATCTCATCGAGATGAACAAGCGAGCCGACATCGATCAGGAAGATCCGGCGGCGATCGCCATGGATTGGTTGGTCGAATTCGGTTTCGTCGAAGGTTAAAGAGAGTCAACTTCCGACGGGGGGAGGACAACTTCTAGTTGGACCTCCCTCACCCGTCGGGTGTCCATACGACGGACGGTCATCCTGTAGGTGTCACCCGTCACGACATCCCCATGGCGGGGGAGACGGCCGACGTCAGACATGATGAACCCGCCGACCGTTTCATAGGGACCCTCAGGTATTATTACTCCGAGGCCCTCCAACCGGTCCGGCCGACAACTCCCCGCGACGAGGTAGCGGTTACGGCCGGCGGGGCGAATCTCCATTACCTCTCGAATGTCGTGCTCGTCGCGAATTTCGCCGACTAGCTCTTCGGCAATGTCCTCCAGCGTTATCAATCCTGACGTGGATCCGTGCTCGTCAATGGCAATGGCGATATGGGTACGTTTCGCCCTCATCAGCTCCATTACCGGGGCGATGGACATGGTTTCGGGCACGATCGGAACATCTCGTATGAGATGCTTGGCGACAGGGTTTGGCAGGTCTGATTCGGTCAGCTCGAGCAGGTCTTTGATATGCAGATAGCCCACCACGTCGTCGAGATTATCTCCAAAGACCGGTATCCGGCTATGACCGGTTGACATCATCGTTCTTTCCACTTCGGCGGCGGGCGAAGCCGCCGACAGTGCCACCAAATCAGGCCTCGGGGCCATGACTTCGGCGACGGATGACTCGCTGAATGTGACCGCCGCACCCAGCATTTGAGACGAACTGGCGTCGATTGCTCCCGTTGCTCCAACGGTTTCAACGAGCTGGGCGATGTCCTCCGAGGAGTGAGTGTTCTCCACCGACTGAGAAGAGGCGACCCCAAACAACCGCAAAATGCTCAGCGCCACCCAGGTGAGGGAAGCGACGATCGGCCTCAAGACGGTGATGAACAACTTGAACGGCCCGGCAACATAGACGGCGACGCGTTCAGGTGCGGTGATGGTGGCGTTTTTTGGGGCCATTTCGCCGAAAACATTGTGGAAGAAGGCGGCGATAATCAGTGCGATGATCACTGCAATCGTTGCCGAGACCCCATCAGGAAGCCCGGCCGAACCGAGGAAATCTTCGATGAGATGGCCAATACTCGGTTCAAGAACGGCCCCGAGCGCCAGCGATGCCGCAGCGACACCCAACTGGGCCCCTGCGAAGGTGATTGGTAGTTCGTCCATCGAATCGAGGGCGTAGCGCGCAAACCGGTTTCCATTCTCCGCCTGTTCTTCGAGAACATGGCGTCGGGAAGCGGTAAACGCGAATTCCACGGCGACGAAGAATCCATTGATGACGATAAGCCCAACGGCGATGAGGAATATCACTCCGTGGGCTCTTCGTCGATCCGGTTCACTCGGGCGGACTCAACTCGGAATCCATCGATTCCAACAACCTCGAATCGCCACCCATCGAGTTCCACTGTGTCGCCGACCTCAGGAATCCGGCCGATGTTGGCTGTAATCAGGCCACCCAATGTCTCGTACCGCCCCTCGGGCCATTCGTACCCGGTTAGCTCTTCAACCGCGTGGCGATGCAGCAGGCCCGAAAGCACTCCGTCGTCCGTCACCTCTGCCTCGGCGGTGTCGTGCTCGTCTTCGATTTCGCCAAGAATCTCCTCGAGAAGGTCTTCCATAGTGACAATCCCAGCAGTCCCTCCGTACTCGTCGGTAACGATGGCGAGACCCGACCCTCGAGTTCGGAGATCGACCATGAGGGAATCCAGCGCCTGGGTTTCGGGCACGACGAGTGCAGGTCTCATGTGATCAGTAACCAACTCAGTGGTCCGGCGAGCGTGGGGAACCCGAAAGACATCCTTCACGTGTGCCACGCCCAGGATCTGGTCGAGATCTTCGCCAAATACCGGGAATCGACTGTGCCCGGATTCGGCGGCCGCCGCCATCAGTCCGGCGACGGTTGAATCACCGGGAAGCCCCACGATCTGGACCCTGGGAACCATGATGTCGGCGGAATAATTTTCTGTGAATGCGATTGTCCGCGTCAACAACATCAGCTCTTGGGCGTCGATCTCACCACCCTCGCTCGATGACCGAATGATCAGTTCGATCTCTTCGAGCGAGCGAACGCCTTGAAGTTCCTCGATGGGTTCGATCCCCAACCTTCGCACGGTACGATTCGCGGCAGCATTTAAGAACCGGGTTATTGGCGACAGGAAGTTGTTTACAACGATCATCAGAACGCCGATCCGGGCAGCCGTCGGATACGGAGACGTGATGGCAACGGTTTTCGGCATCACCTCACCGAATACCAGCTGCAAAGCGGTTCCGAACGAGAGCGCAAAGGCAACGGCGATGGCGGGAATCGTGGCATCTGAGATTCCGATCCAGCTAAGGAAGGGTTCGATTAGCGGGCCCAGGGCGCTTTCGGCAACGAGGCCAAGAAGTAAGGAGGAAACTGTTATCCCCAATTGTGCACCCGAGAGATGGAAGGAAAGTTTCCGCACTCCGGTGAGGATCCGTTGAGCGGTGCGGTCGCCGTCAGCTGCAAGACGGGCGACCCGCGACCGGTCGACGGTGACGAGAGCAAACTCGCCCGCGACGAAAAAGGCGTTGACGATGATGAGAACCGCGACAAGTGCCAACCCGGCAGGGGTACTAATGGGGCAGAACCTCTGGATGCACGATCTCGCCAGCTTAATCGTGGTCCAGGAAATCTGTCACAGGTCGCCCCTAGCTTGGTGGGGAGAAAGGTTGGAAATGCACATCGACTGCGATCAATGCGCAATGAAGAACACCAATACCTGTGACGACTGTGTCGTAACAGTCTTGTTCCGGTTGGGTCCAGTCGACCTGACTGAACAGGAGGTGGCGGCCCTGGACAATCTGGCTGAAGAAGGCTTGGTGCCAAGGCTGCGGCTTGTCCCTGCCAATCGCCGGGTTTCCTAGGACCCCGCAGGGAACGCTTGTTGTCGGGGGTTTCGTCGTTATCCTGAGATCGATGGTCAAGATCTACTCAATTCTTCTCATATTGGGATTTCTTGGGATCCTGGCAGTGATCCTTGGTGGGACTCTTGCTGAAAACCTTGGTCATCCCGACAAAGACCCCAACAAGATCTTGGGTACTCGTGGTCGTTTATTCCTCGGGGGCCTTCTTGGTTTCTCCATGGGTGGGATAGCGGCTGAATTCTCGCCACTCGACTTCTCCTGGCAGGCCGCCCTGGCGATCGCCGTCGCCGGTGCAGTTTTGGGGGTTGCCTGGGTTGGCTACGCCAACAGGATCACCGGCGAGCCGGTGCAGGCGACCAATGGGGACCCTCCCCGGGCCCACTAGTGATGTTGGTTGTTTCCGATGTCCATGGTGCGTTCGCTGCGCTTCGACGTGTCGCCGGATCGGGCGAGACTCTGCTGATCCTGGGTGATCTCGCCAACCTCACCGACTATCGGACAGGAGAGGGGGCGGTTGCAAGCACTTTCGGGCACGATCTTGCAGCCCAGGCCGCCGTGGCCCGGGGCAAAGGGGACTTCGAGAAGATGCGGCGATTATGGAAGGCTGCCGTACCCGATGCCGCCGAAGGACGAGAATCAATGGAACAGGCAATCGATCTCCAGTATGCCGAAATGAACGACGCCCTCCAGGGTGGTCACGGCTACGTCATCCATGGCAATGTTGACCGCCCGGATCGGCTGGTTTCTGCGTTGCCGCCCACCTTCCGATACGTGCACGGTCAAAAATTCGACATTGATGGTGTGGTTTTTGGGTTTGTCGGGGGCGGGGGTCGGACACCGCTTCGAGCTGTGGGCGAAATTGATGATGCCGAGATGGCATCCATTCTGGACACAATGGGACCTGTCGATGTTCTCTGCACCCACGTTCCACCCGCTATCGACAGTCTTCGTCGTGACGTAATCACCGGGCGTGCCGAGCGAAGTTCGGTTCCGATTCTCGACTACCTGATCAGATTTCAACCACGGCTTCACATATTCGGAGATGTCCATCAGCCGCAGGCGACCACCTGGAGAGTGGGATCGACTACATGTCGAAACGTAGGCTATTTCCGGGCGACAGGTCGGGCATTGGCCCTTGAGACCACCGACCTCTAGCGTCTGGCTGACCACTAGGCTTTTGCTCAAATCATGACTGACGGAACTTTTCAGACCTTAGAAATCGATGCCGCCCCCGACGCCCTTTACGCTGTCGTCGCCGATGTGGCTAACTACCCCGACTGGGCAACTGGTGTCAAAGAAGTCGAAGTTCTCGAGACCGGGCCCGATGGCGAGGTTCTCAAAGCGAGATTTGTTCTCGATGGGTTTGTAAAGGAGATCGAATACGTTCTCGCTTACACACACGATCGGCCAAACTCGTTGAGTTGGTCGAGTATCGAAAGCGAAGATGTCAAGGTTCTGGAGGGGTCCTACACATTCCAGGCCGGTGACGACGGAACCGAGGTGGTCTATGCGTTGACCGTCGAGACCGTCTTCACCATTCCCGGATTTATCCGTCGTCAGGCAGAACGACAGATTGTCACTACCGCCTTGAGGGGTCTTCGCAAGCGGGTAGCCGAGACCGCAACGTGATGAGGATCGTCCTCGTAACCGGTAAGGGCGGGGTAGGCAAGACCACAGTGGCCGCCGCCACCGCTCTGGCCGCCGCTGACCAGGGCTACCGGACGATGGTGACATCGACCGATCCTGCGCACTCTCTGGCTGACGCACTTACGGTGAATTTGGGAAGCGACCCAACACAGGTCGTCGACAACCTGGACGGTCAACAAATCGACACCCAACGACAGCTGGACAAGTACTGGGGTTCGATCAGGCGCCAACTCATGGATGTGCTCGACTGGGGCGGAGCAGGCGGGATCGAGGCCGAAGAGTTCCTTATTTTCCCCGGAATGGATGAGTTGTTTGCGCTTCTCGAAGTCAACCACCACGCCCGTTCCGGTCAGTACGACGTGGTGGTTGTCGACTGTGCCCCCACCGCTGAAACCCTGCGATTGCTGTCGCTACCTGAGGTACTTTCGTGGTATTTCGATCGTGTCCTGCCCACCGAACGCAAGATTATGCGAGCGGCGCGCCCGATATTGTCCCGGATGACTGACTTGCCGTTGCCTAATGATGATGTCTTCAGTGCCGCACAATCCATTTTCCAGTCGATAGAGGGTGTTAAGGAGTTGATGGGCAATCCCGAGGTGACATCGGCGCGGTTGGTGGTCAATCCGGAGAAGATGGTTATTGACGAGGCCCGGCGAACTTACAGCTATCTCGGGCTTTTTGGATACGGGGTTGACGGCGTAGTGGTTAATAGGGTTCTGCCCGACGATGTGACGGATCCCTACTTCGATCGGTGGCGGGCGATTCAAAAAGGTCATCTTGATGTAATTGATGAAGCATTCGCCGACATTCCCCGTCTGCGCCTTCGCCTCTTCGACGATGAGATGGTCGGAGTTGATCGCCTTCGCAGAATGTCCCGGGAGCTCTACGAAGAATCCGATCCGATAGCCGACTTTGAAGCTACGAGCCCATTCCGAATCGTGGAACGGGATGGAGGCATCACCATGGAGCTCGACGTGCCTTTTGTCGAGAAGGCCGACCTTGATGTCTTTCGCAAGGGGCACGAGCTCTATATCCAACTAGGCCCTTACCGCCGGTCCTTCATATTGCCCGACGCCCTGCATCGGCGCGAGGTGACCCGAGCTCGTTTAGATGGAGGAAGTCTTTCTGTTGCCTTCTCCGATCCGGATCAGGCATCTTCGTGAACCGCGACGTTTTGTTTGAAACCGCGCGCCGGGCGGGTAAACGGGCACTGATTCATCTCATTCAGGCAGCCATCGAAGGGGTCAAAGCCGTCGAGGCTGTAATAGACGAGATAACCAACATAGGGAAAAATGATGATGACTCCGACCCAGCGGGCCGGACTGAACGAATTGAAGTGGAATGACTGAACAGAGCCAGGAACCGATCCGACCCGACGAGGTAGTGCCTCCGGGTCAATCCATCCAGACCCGACAATTGGTCCAAGACACAGTCTTGATGATCCCCAATCTGGTCAAACTCATCGGTCGTCTGCTCGCCGACCCCAGAGTCCCGCGCCGGTCCAAGATTGTGTTAGGTGCAGCGGCGGCATATGTCGTCAGCCCGATTGACTTAATTCCAGAGGTGATTCCGATTATCGGATGGGCCGATGACTTGATTTTCTTGATGATGGCTCTTGACGCGCTGATCTCGCGAACGGGGCCGGAGATCGTCCAGGAACATTGGGACGGGCCCAACGATCTCCTCGGTCTGATCGAGGATGTCCTCTCGATGGCCCGGAACATTGTCCCTCAGAGATTGCGATCGTTGTTCGACCGTTTCAGTGGCTGAGACTGGGACCAAGTCAAACTAGAGTCGGGTTATGGCCTTCAGCGATGGTGTAGCCGACTTTCGGTCCGACACAGTGACCCGCCCCACGGCGGAAATGCTTAGTGCAATGGCGGTGGCGCCCCTCGGCGACGACGTCTATCACGACGACCCCACAGTTCTGAAACTCGAGGAGGAGTCGGCCGCGGTCGTGGGGAAAGAGGCTGCCATATTTGTTCCCACCGGGACCATGGGCAATCAGCTCGCGATCATGTTCCACACGAGCCCTGGGGAGGAGATCCTCGCTCACGAGAGTTCACATGTTCGCAGTGTTGAGGCCGGGGCGCCTCAGGCATTGTCGGGTGTCGGCTTCAGGACTGTGGCCGGGCCAGGGGGACAGATCCAACCCGACCAAGTCGAGCAGGTGATGAGCATGGTTGGTTTCTTTCCCCGGATTTCCTTGATGATTTGGGAGAACACCCACAACATGTCGGGCGGACGCGTGATCCCTTTCGACATTCTGGCTGAAACGTCAACGATCGCCCGGGGATATGGGCTATCGATACATCTCGACGGAGCACGACTGTTCAACGCTGTGGCGGCCACAGGTGTGTCTGCCGACAAATGGTCCGAACATGTAGACACGGTCCAGTTCTGTTACTCGAAAGGGCTCGGTGCTCCGATCGGTTCGATTGTTTGCGGGGACAGCGATGTAATCGATGAGATCAGGTATTTACGAAGTCGGATGGGTGGTGCAATGCGCCAGGCCGGCGTTGTCGCCGCCGCCGCCCGGGTTGCACTCGCCGACCGTGAACGTCTGGCAGATGACCATGTACTTGCCCGAACGCTGGGTGAGAGAATTGAAGATCGCTTCTCGGGTTCGGTGGATATCGATGCGATAGAAACCAATATGGTCCGTCCTGATCTTGGTGTGATCGGAATCGACTGGCAGGAGTTGGAGGAGCGGTTTGTCGATGCCGGGATAAAAGTGAATCCACCTATGGGCGGGGGATGGCGGCTTGTTACTCACCGCGACGTCGATGAGTCCGACGTCGACCGTCTTGTTTCCGTGCTGTCGTAACCGATCCGACGAGACGGAGTCGAACTACCAGTGAGCTATGCCGTTCTCTTCCCCGGACAGGGGAGCCAATTCGTCGGAATGGGCGCCGATCTTTTTGACGTGCATCCAGACCTCTTGGGAGAACAATCCGATCAAATCCTCGGATGGTCCCTTCGCGAGGTGTGTCTGGAAGGCCCCGAAGAATCCTTGACCAGAACAGAATTCGCCCAACCGGCGCTGTTCGCCCTCTCATACGCTCTCTGGTCATCATGGGTTGACACAATCGACATGTCCCCCCCGTCAGGTGCGGCCGGTCATTCTTTGGGTGAGTACACGGCCCTGGCCGCTGCGGGTGTGCTGGGATATCAAGAAGCGCTCCAGCTTGTTGCTATGCGGGGCCGGCTGATGGCGACAGCTGCCGATGAATCGCCTTCCGGGATGGCCGCACTGCTCGGCGTGGACATGGCGTTGGCGGGCAAGGTTGTCGATGCAAGCGTCGCCGCAGGTGGGTCACTTCAGATAGCCAATGTCAATGCACCCGGGCAAATCGTTGTTGCCGGAAGCGTCGCCGATATCGAATGGCTGAACGCAAACGGAAAAGAACTAGGCGTCCGCAGATCGATACCGCTCAAGGTGGCCGGCGCATTCCACTCCAGCTATATGGCGTCGGCGGCTCGAGGTCTTGAATCAGACCTGAATTCCACCAACTACTCCCAACCCGGTTTCCCCGTCTGGGCAAATGCGACCGCAAAGCCTTATGAAATGGAAGAAGCAGCGAACACCTTGGCTGAGCAAATAACGTCGCCGGTCCTATTCGAAGATTCCCTGAGGAATATGTCCGCGAGAGGCCTCCAGACTTTTGTTCATATTGGCCCTGGCGATGTCACAGCTGGTCTCGCGAAAAGGACTTTGCCCGACGCTGAGATTTTTGCGATATCGACTATCGCTGACGTTGAGCCCGTTGGCGAAGCTCTAGTGGGTACGATGTAGTGAGCTTTAGGAGCGACCCATGAACGCGGAGATAACCGGATGGGGCAAGTGTATGCCCCCGAATGTGTTGAGCAATCATGATCTGGAACAGATCATTGAAACCTCCGACGACTGGATTACCACCAGGACCGGCATCAAGGAACGGCGGATTTCACACGTGGAAGCGTCCGAATTGGGTGCGGTTGCCGGATTACGGGCACTGGCGGCGGCCGGAAAATCCCCGGAGGACGTGGACCTGATACTCGTCGCGACCTGTTCGGGTGATTCAATCATTCCTTCCACCGCTTCACGAGTCCAGGATCAGATCGGCGCAAAGAATGCAGCAGCCGTCGACCTCAATGCCGCCTGCTCAGGGTTTGTTTACGGCCTCGTCATGGGAACCAACATGATCCGCGGGGGCACGAACAAGGTTGTGTTGGTAATCGGAACGGAGAAGCTCCACTATCTGATGGACTTCACCGATCGGACAACTTGCGTCCTATTCGGGGATGGTGCTGGCGCAGTTGTTCTGGAGCAATCTGAAGACACAGTGGGTCTTCTCGGCTCCGACCTGGGGATTGACGGATCAACCGGAAAGTTTCTTCAGGTGCCGGCAGACGGAACGCAGGGAAATCCCGAGCACCGTGATCCGTCGCTCTGCGGTATCTCCATGGAGGGCCAGGAAGTATTCAGGAGGGCCGTGACCATGATGGCCGAGAGTTCGAAACTGGCCCTGCAGCGATCCGATATCAGCCTCGAGGACGTCGATATTCTGATTCCCCATCAAGCAAATGTGCGGATCCTCGACGCTACCGCGCGCAAGCTCGGAATCGACCCAAACAAGGTATTTGTCAATATCCAATCGTACGGAAACACCTCGGCAGCCACTATCCCGGTAGCGCTGACCGAGGCGCTAGAGCAAAGCCGGATTGCCCCTGGTGATATCGTGGCATTCACGGCCTTTGGCGGTGGTCTTACGTGGGGCTCGGCGATATTCCGTTGGGGGAGCCGGGTTGAGCCCATTGGTCAGAGCGACGCCGAGTTGCCAGCTACGGAACTCACCACAATGGATCTGCTTCAGCCCAATTTAGATTTCTATGGGACGCCGGAGAAGGCGGTGTGACCCACGGTGTGGAGCGGGTTGCCCTGGTCACGGGTGGATCCAGGGGGATCGGACGGGCGATTGCCGAACGGCTGGCTGAATCAGGCCATCGGATAGTCGTCAACTATTCGTCTAATCAGGAGGCAGCCGAAGAGGTTGTATCCGGAATAGAATCGTCCGGAGGTTCGGCGCTCGCGGTGCAGGCCGACGTATCGGTCCGCGACGACGTAGATACGCTATTTGAGTCGGCGATCTCGGCATTCGGGCCGGTGGAAATATTGGTTAACAACGCCGGGATTACCCGGGACAACTTGCTGTTACGGATGACCGATGATGATTTCGACCGGGTCATCGCGACGAATCTTCGTTCGACATTCCTTTGCACAAAGGCCGCGGTGCGAGGGATGCTCCGAGCCCGGTGGGGCCGGGTGATCTCGATTGCGTCGGTAGCCGGAATCTCGGGCAATCCCGGCCAGGCAAACTACGCCGCCTCCAAGGCGGGAATCATCGGATTCTCCAAATCGATTGCCAAGGAAGTTGGGTCACGGGGAATAACGTCGAATGTCATTGCTCCGGGATTCATCGCGACCGACATGACCGACGGGCTCGGCGATGAGGTCAAAAACACGGCTGTAGCCTCGATATCTCTTGGTCGTTTTGGTGCTCCGGGTGAAGTTGCCTCCGCCGTGGATTTTCTGGCATCGGATGGCGGTGGATATATACCAGGCCAGGTTTTGGCTGTGGACGGCGGCATCACGCTGTAAGTTCACATTCAACATTGAGATAGGAGAATAGAAATGGACAGAAGCGACGTATCAGAACGTCTCGGTGGGGTACTCGTCACCGAACTCGGTTTGGATGCCGAGAAGATCAACGATGACGCTCATTTTGAGGAAGACCTCGACGTCGACAGCCTCGGTGTTGTGGAACTGTTGATGGCTCTAGAAGATGAGTTCGAAGTCAAGATCCCGGACGAAGAGGCGGAATCAATCATGACGGTTGGTCAAGCCATAGATCTGGTTTACGGCAAACTAAACCAGTAGTCCCGGCGCAAACTCCTCCCCCGCGTGTCAAGATGCTCTCCCTCCGTTTGCGGAGGGAGTACCCGGCGACCTTCTCTCCCTCCGTTAGGAGGGAGTGGCATCGGCCCGAGTAGGGC
>JBBKXI010000154.1:0-17587 GCA_037969415.1 Acidimicrobiia bacterium
GGCGGGCTCTCCGAGAGAGAAAGACGACGGGTTCGCCGGGAGCGTGCTCTCCGCGAACGCAAGGTCAGCTAGGACTCTCGATCATAAGTACAGTCCCGACCGTCCCTCTTCTTCGGAAGCAGGGGCGGTCAAGGACTTTCTCTGCATCTCAGCTAGCTGATGTTGCGCGGCCATCTGCTGCGACCAGAGTGATGCCTGGATTCCGTGGAAAAGACCCTCGAGCCATCCAATCAACTGGGCCTGGGCGATACGCAATTCAGCTTCACTGACCTGGTCTCCCTGGAGCGGGATCATGACCTCATCGAATTCTTCGAGGAGGTCTGGCGACAAAACACCACGCAACTCGGCCAGCGATCTGGCGTGGACCTCGGCAAGTCGGGCCCGACCTCCATCGTCCAACGGGGCCTGTCGAACTTCCTCCAGCATGGCCCGGGTCATCGACGCAATTCGGATCAGCTTGGTTGGTTCGGAAACGGGAGAGACCTCATCGTCGTTCTCCACATCTGCTTCAAGAACATCTGGTTCTACTTTGTCATCCGCTTCGAGAACTTCTGGTTTTACTTTGTCGTTCATCACTGTGAAGCCTATTACCGCTCAACCGCGTACTCGAAGGTCGGCCCCCAAACCCGGGTTCTCTTGGTACCTTTGGTGCAGATAGGAAGTGATCTGTGTCAGCTCAGAGCAAAAAGGCTCGCCTCCAGGAGAAGAAAAAGGCCCTCGAAGCGCAAAAGAAGCGACGGCGACGGTTCATCTTTGGCGGAGTCGGCATCCTCGCGGTAGGGCTTCTTGTTTATTCGTTGACCCGCCCCGAACCCGAGGAACTTGCCGCCACGGAAGTATTCGCCGACCTCGGCGGTGGCCACCTCCAGCCCGATGACCCGATTCCGGCCTACAACTCCTCCCCGGCCACGAGCGGGCCTCACCGGCCGTCACCTGCCAGTTGTGGGATCTATACGGAGGAACTGGAAGACGTTTTATTGGTCCACAACCTTGAACACGGAACAGTCGTCGTTCAATATCAGCCCGACATCTCCGCCGCCGACCTGGCCGCATTGCAGAATTTTGCCCGCACAGTCGGCACCCACATTTTGGTAGCGCCAAGGGCCGATCTACCGGCACCGATCGTGATCACCGCGTGGACGAGGATGTTGACGATGGATTCTCTCGACCTCAACACCCTTCAGGTTTTCTACGACCGTTGGGCAAGAATCGGTCCCGAGATGGGAGTCCAATGTCCGTTTCAAATGGATCAGGCTTAAAGGGTCGGGTTCGAAACAACCCTATTCCAATGCGCGGCAGAGTTCCGTAGCATCGATCGAGTAATCATGAGGACGAACAAATGACTGAGGATCGGAAGGGAGATTTCCCGCCCATCCTCGACGCTGCGCAGGTGGCGGAACTATTGGGTATGAACGTGCAGATGGTGCGTCGGTATGCACGGGAGGGGCGTTTGCCAGCCTACAAACTCCCCGGTGGACGCACCTTCAAGTTCTTCAGGGAGGAAATCTTTGAATTCCTTCGTTCCCACCCGGTATCCGTAGAAAGCGAAACTAATGAAGCGCGGTGGAGCGAATGACGGCCCGCAGCAGGTCCATGGATACGTAGACATCCCGCCCGTCGGCGTCCGATACCCGGAGGTGATCCTCACTCACCGTGTGAATGGTTCCCATGAGCGCGTTCCCGCCGGCAAGTTCCAGCCGGAGTCGGGTGTCGTCCCGGGAATGTTCGCTGAGCCGGGCGCGCAGCCGCATCGATGTTTTCCCGGCTGGTTCGTGAGAGGTCAAGCCGGGGACAAAAGACCAGGCGCCGGCGTTGATCGCGATCTCTGCCTCCTGTTCGGAAAGCGCGATCGTCACATAGTCAAGACCGGTGGAAACTATGGGCCCGCTGAGCGTCTTCCCATCGAACTCAGCGGTCGCTCGGTCGCCGCGGTGGGCGGCTTGCTCGGCAACGGCGATCAGGCTCAGCTGGCGGTTCCGGAATTCCTCGGTGAGTTGCTCATCCTCGGCAGCCTCTTCGGCCCACTCTCGACCGGCACCTTGCCGCAATTCGGAACTCAGATCATTCGGGGTGTTTTCGTTCTCCATTGGATTTTCGCGCTCTCGACATCCTTTCTCAGTAACAGGATAGGTTGCGATTCGTGAACGTGACTCCCTTAGGGCTGAGGGAAGCGGGCACCTCACCCGAAGCACAACACAGAACGGTTCGGCGGCCATCCCTGTCGCACATCCTGATCGCGGTTGCTGCGATCCTTGCTTTTGTGTTCAACTTCCTGGCGTTGCAGGATCGGTCGGACACCAACCTGGTCGCAGTTGCTTCCTCCGATCTCCGCGCAGGCCAGAAGATCTCAAGTTCGGACATCACGTTTACACCGGTGGCGGCAGATTTTGCCGGGGTGGACAGTTTGCTCGGTGAACCAGAGTGGGATCGGGTTGAAGGCTGGGTGCTGACCAGGGCGATCGCCAGCGGAAGTGTCATTGACGTTGCCAGCCTGAATGCTCCCGGTGTTGAGGGGAACCTCCGCTCGATGAGTATTCCGGTGCCCGTTGAACATGCCGCGGGAGGGCTTCTAGCGGCAGGCGACATTGTTGACGTCGTCACCGTTGGCGACGGCAATCCCAAATGGGTTGCGACGGGGATGTCAGTGGTGAGCGTCGCCTCTGCAGACTCTGAAGGAATTGGTGGTTTCGGGCCATATCACATCGTCGTGTCAGTGACCGCGGAGCAAGCGTTGAGTCTCGCCTCGGCCATCGATTCAGGCTCGATCGAGATCGTTCGAGCGACCGGAGCCGGGGAACTGGGCGGCTGATGGCACCGTTTCGAATTGCGCTAGCGGCATCGGCTCGGGACTGGAGTGATCGCCTCCACCGATCCGTCCTCGACCATGGGGGTGGACTGGTTATGGCTCGGGTGATGTCAGGAGACCAGGCCATCGAATCCCAATTCGACGTTCTGTTCATCGACGACATTTGCTCCTTCCTCACTCCGCGTCTCATTTTTGAGTTGCGCCGCCAGGGCAAGGCCGTAGTCGGTGTGTTTTCACCTGAAGACGGTTCCGACGGCAAGCGCCGACTTCTGGAAGTTGGTATCTCCGATGTGGCCGAGTCGGGGTCGAGAGCAGAGGAGTTCCTCTCCGTAGCGAACTCGTCGTTCAGCGCTGCCCCGGAGACAGCAAAACCCGACGCGATGCCCTCGGAATCGGGCATGACGGTTGGAGTAATCGGTCCTCCTGGGGGTGTCGGGGTAACCGAAGTCTCCATCGGATTGGCGATCGATATCTCGCGGCGTCATCGTGTCGCACTGCTCGACCTCAACCAGAGGTGGCCATCGATCGGTCAAAGACTCGGACTTCGAGTACACCCGAATCTTCGAACAGCGGTGGATTTCGCCATCCATGAACCTGAGCGGTTGGAAGAGGCCATGCATGTTGACGGGGAGCTTCACGTGATAACCGGATTGGCTAATCCCAGTGGGGGAGAATTGCCGCCCGCAGACATGGCCGGTCTGGTGGTCTCGCTGAATAGAGAGTTTTCCCACACCGTTGTTGATTTGGGTTTGGTGGAGCCCCGGCCCTCAGACCTTCTGCTACGTCGGTTTGATGCCTTATTGCTGGTCGGAGTGGGAGACCCGGTCGGGATAATCAGAGTGGTGCGAGCCCTCGAGACGCTGACGGAAATGTCATTGGATGCAGAGGTCGGGATCGTCCTGAACCGGGTGACCGCGTCTTCGAGGCAACGCCAAGAGATTGTCAACCAAATGGCAGCGATGGTGCCCGGAGTGCCGATCGCATTGATAGGCGAAGACTCGAGGATTTCCCGGGCTGTCTGGGATGGTGAATCGATAACCAGAGGCATGTTCTTCAATCAGATCCGGCGGCTCAGTGCCCTATTTGACGGTGACCTGCGGTGACCCTCGACGCCTTCGAATTGATCCGGCGGCGTGCGCTCGACCGGATCGACGGCACCGGGATCGATCCGGAAAAGCAACCCGATGCCCTCCGCCAACTGGTTGCCGGTACCGTCGACGAATACCAGAAGATGGCCCACCTCGGGGATGGGCGCTCTCTTGCGGATCCGAGGGCAACCGTCGACCGGCTGCTCAGATCAGTGAGTGCTCATGGTCATCTCGGCGAGATTTTGGATCGCCAGGACATTGAGGAGATCTTCATCGAAGGAGATAACGTCACCTATCTCGAATCGAGTGGTCGACTCGTCGCTCTTGATGTTCCCACCAGTGAGTCCGAAAATCGTCAGGTGGTAGAGCGGTTGGTAGCGGCTACCGATCGTCGACTCGACACGTCAAATCCCATCGTCCAGGCCCGCATCCTCAATGGCACGGCCCGACTCACCGCCATCATCCCGCCGGTAGCCGATCATCTTTCGGCGACGATCCGGCGCTATGCGCTCCGGCGGCAGTCTCTCGAATCGCTGGTGGAACTCAACTCGCTATCAGTTGCAGCAGCTAACTTTCTCGCAACCGCGATGCGTGCCTCAGCATCGATAATCGTCTCCGGCCCGCCGGGTGCCGGGAAGACATCGTTCCTGTCTGCCCTGATGGCCTCGATTCCTATTGATCACTGTATTCGAGCGGCCGAAGAGGTTCGAGAACTCCACATCCCATTGGTTCACGGGTCTTATTACGAGGCCCGGCCGGCGTCGCTCGACGGTAGTGGCGAGATCACGCTTCGGGATTTAGTCAAGATGACCCTTGCGATGCGTCCCGACTACATCGTGGTCGGCGAGGTTCGCGGCGCCGAGGCTTTCGAATTGACCAGAGCTGTCAACGCCGGATGCGGCATGGGTGCGACGGTTCATTCCAATTCTGCTTCGGATGCCTTGAATGCCCTGGTCAATGCGGCGTTGATGGCAGGTGAGAACGTTCCTGATCGGGTCGTCCGAAATATCTTCTCTGCTTCGATCGATCTGGTGGTCCATCTCGACCGCGACATCGACGGTGAAGGACAGATCCGCCGAGAAATGATCGAAATTCGCAGCCTCGTCCCTGCGCTTCACGATGACTTTTCCTCGGAACCACTGTTCGTTCGAGATGGCATGGGGCTCCCCTTGGAATGGACCGGGGCATTGCCGCCCGACCGGCTCACCAGGCGTATGGAACGATGTCTACCGGCGGGTGTGGCGTTGCCAACCCTATTCCGCAGAACGGAGTTGTTGTGATGACTTTTCTAGCCGCGATGGCATCGTCGCTCGCGTTAGCCATGTTGCTCACCGCGTTTCTGACGACGCCCCGGAGACAAAGGGCACATAAGTTGGTGATGGACTCGAAACGGCCCGACCTCGATGTTTCGTCTCTTCAATTTTGGACGACATCGGTTGGTGTGGGCGCCGCGACCTTCTTCGTCATCTGGGCCTCGACAGGCTTGATCGTCGTCGCGTTGGTGCCCGCGATCGTTGTATCGACCCTGCCAAATGCCTATTACGGTCGCAGGCGCGCTCAACAAATCACTGAGGTACAGGAGTCGTGGCCCGACGGGTTGCGCGATTTGGTGAGCTCGGTGCGCTCCGGTGCCTCGCTGCCGTCGGCAATAGAGGCGATGGGCGCCTATGGACCGGCGCCGCTGCGGTCGGCCTTCGGTGGTTTCGGCGTGTATTCGCGAAGCCTTGGAGTTGTCCCCGCTTTGGAAATGGTCCGGGCCGACCTGGCGGATCCAACCTCAGATCGAGTGATTGAGGTTTTGATTCTCGCCCATCAGCGGGGTGGCAACGTCGTGCCTCAGATCTTATCTGATCTGGCCGACGCGACGACCCGGGATGTTTGGACGCTCGAACAGGTCAGGAGCGAGGCACTGGAGCAAAAGATCAACTCAAGGGTCGTTTTCGTTCTTCCCTGGATTGTGCTCGTTGTGATGACCACGCGTTCTGGTGCTTTCCGGGAGTTCTATTCGACACCCGGTGGCATCGGCATCGTCGTGGTTTGCGGACTATTGAGCCTGTTGGGGATTTTCGTAGCCAGTCGGCTCGGCGCCCAGCCGGTCGAACCCCGGGTTTTCAAGGGCCCTGCGTCATGATCCCGATCTCGTCTTTGACCGTATTTGCCGGATTGGCATCGGGCCTGGCTACCGGGCTCGCCATCTACCTCCTCATCCCACCGCCGCGGTCATTGCACGGCAGAGTGCGGCCATATATCCGGCCAACGGTCGCCGACCTATCTTCGCCTGTTCAACGATCATCGTTGAGGCGTGTCTTCAGCCCGATTGTCACCCAGAGCGCAGAAGCTTTGGGTCGCTTGATCGAGCGTCAGAGCAAGGAGGTGACTCTGGTACGGATCCGCCAGGCAGGCTGGTATCTCGGGATGGCCGACGACGAAATGTTGTATGCATTCAGGGTGGCCCAATTGAAGAATGTCGTTGTCGGAGGTTTGGGGGCTTTCGCAGTGGGAACGGTCTTGGGGACGCCGATGATCACACGGATCACCCTTGGAATGTTGGGCTTGATTATCGGAGCGACTCGACAGCGTGGGCGTCTCGAAAAGGCGATCGAGGCACGTCGCGAACTAATGCGTATCGAGATCTATACGGTCAACCAGCTCCTGGCTATGAGGGTAAGGGCAGGGGGTGGTGTCGTTCATGCGGTGGGCGCCACTGTCGCACGAGGTGAGGGTGCGGTGATCGACGAGCTTTCCACCGCTTTGCGGCTGCAGCGTTCGGGTTGGCGTGCGACCGACGCCTTTCGGCGAATTGCCGAACTCACCCCGGAACCATATTGCGCCCGGACATATCGTCTCCTCGCCAGTGCCGAAGAACGAGGGTCCGACCTTGCTGCTTCGCTGCTCGCTCTCTCCGAAGACGTGAGGGAGACCCGGAGAGAGTCAATCAAACGTTCCGCCACCAAACGACGCGCAGCCATGCTCCTGCCGACGATTGCGATTCTTGCTCCGGTTTTGATCATTTTCGTAGCGGCACCTCTGCCGTACCTAATCACGGGCTGGCAATGAAAGGAGAAAGAAATGCCTGCTATCCGCTACCTGGTTGATCGATTGAAGGAGGATGATCGAGGGCTGAACACTGCCGAATTGATGGGCAATGCCGCTCTCGCTATTGCTGCGCTTGTCGTTATTTGGGGAGCACTTCAAGCACTTGGTGTGGACCTCGTAGGGTGGATCCGCGGATCCTTGATAGGCGGCTGAACGAACGCGGGCTGAGTTCGGTCCAGTTCGTTCTTGCCGCTGGGTTAGCGCTGATCTTCTTCGTCGCCCTGGCCAACATGGTTGTGGTTCAGTACGCCAGGGGTTCGATGAGGTCGGCCCTCGATCAGGGTGTCCGAGCCGGCGCGGTGAACAGCTCGGTGGTCGAATGCGAACAACGGGTCGGCGAGGTCTTTGAAGGCCTTCTTTCTGGCTCCATCGGAGACACCATCAGTTACCAGTGCCGTGTCGAAGGTGCGCTCATAACAGCCACGGCTTCCTTGACTGTGGACTCCTGGACTCCTTTCACCGGGGACTTTGCGGTGGAACTTGAGGCGAGCGCAACCCGGGAACCTGATGCCTAAACGAGGTGATAAAGGTCATGCGGGAATCGAGCTGGCGCTGGGAATCGGTTTGCTGATGATCCCTGCGGCTCTGGTGGTTTTGGGATTCGGGCCGTGGTCAGAGCGGTCGGTTCTCGCGGAGGCGGCCGCGGCCGAGGCGAGCCGCGCTGCAGTCATCGCTACCTCGGTCGACGTCGGCACCGCTGTCGCAACGGAAATGGGGAACAACTACGGGCTCACCGATGGCCAGATAAGGGTCGGTTGGTGCGGCGCTCTGCCCACCGAGGGTGGAAATGGATCTTGTCAGTTTGACCGAGGCTCCAGCGTGGAAGCCACTGTGGAGGTGTGGGTCACGTTGGTGAACACCCCATGGGGATCGATGGGAGGCCTTTGGGTGGAACGCTCGCATGTCGAGAATGTCGACCTCTATCGGAGCTTCCCGTGAACGAAGATCGGGGATCGGTCACGCTTTGGATATTGGGATTGACCATTGTGATAATGGGTTTCGGGGGCGTCGCCCTCGACTTCTGGCGAGCCCTGGCCACTCAACGCGCCTTGGCTGCGATTGCCGATGCCGCCACGGTGGCCGCTGCGTCGGGAATTAACGAGTTGCATTACCGATCGACCGGGGAAGTGATTCTCGACCCCGATCGCGCTCGTTCCCTCGGTTCGCACTCGATAGCAAGCCAATCCGAGAGCCTTGATTCTGTCGTGTTTGACGTATCGGCCGATGGGTCATTGGTCGAGCTAACTGTGATCGACAGTATCGAAGCCGGATTCATTGGCTTCTTTACCGGAGATGATGGTCGACTTGTGGTGCGTGCCACCTCACGGGCGTCACCAATCCTCATCCCCTAACGATCATGAAGTCGTTTAGGCCCGAGGTCGATCTATCGGCTTTTCGAGGCTGCACGAAGAGGGCCCTCCGATTGGTTCGGAGGGCCCTCTTCATCGATTGTTTTTGAGATCAGACGTCGGCCGGCGGCTCCTCGTCTACCAAAGTCAGGCAGGCGTATTCGGGAACCACACTGTTCGAGCTCCTGTCACCCGTCCCAACCGAATAGTGCTCGGCGGTGACCGCGGTGACCGGACCATTGAAAACGACGGTTAGATCGGAAGTGATCAGACCCGACACGTTCTCGGTCCCGTCAGGGATATCATCGGAATACCCACTGGGTGTCGAGCCCTGCAATCGCCACCGCTCGTTCGGCTGGTAGAAGGCGTTGCCCTGATGGTCCGAGCCACGGTTGTAGTCGCCCGAGATCAGCGTCACGTCGTATTCGCCGGCGGGAATGTCGATTGCCACAGTTTGTCGAGAGAACCTCGGCACCAGCTTCGTACCGGGGAACTTGACCACGTAATCGGCATCGCTGCCGTCAGGACACTCGCCCGGTTGTGGCGGTGGTGGTGGCGGTGGGATATCGAGACTGCACTCGTCGTCAGCGTTTACCAACGCATAGTCGCCCCAGACCACACCGTTCTTCTCACGAAGATGATGCTCTGGACCGTGGTCGTTGCTGTCGGGATCGCTGATGTCCCACGCCGCGATGTCGATCAGTATTTTCACATAAGGATTTGATAGCGACCTAGTCGCATGACAAATCCAGACCTTGTGGCCCGACACCAGATCCGTGCTCGGATCCGGCTTGGTGGCCGATGCGGGCACCGCAAAGGCCCCCACAATCATTGAAAGCGCAAGGATCAAACCGACCCTTCGCCTATTTCTTGCACCCATATTGAAATGCCTCCCTGTCGGTGGGGAGACTACACATAGAGTGATGGTGAAGCAAGGAGAAAAGCTAGGGATTTGGCGCGGGCATGCTCTAGCGGGTAGGTCCCTTGAATCGTCCAATCGTTCTTGGCGTTCCCCTGAATGATAATTCCCCCGGGCGCGCCTCATCCTGCACATACACTCAACCTGATGTGGGCCGACCGTGATGTTCTTCGAGTAGTTGCAGCGCGCTTTATTTCGCGCGTCGGCGGCGAGGCAGCATTCTTCGTAGGGATCTGGGGCAAGGCAGCTTTCGAGTTGGAGGCCACCGCGTTTCAGATCGCTCTGGTTATGGCGGCACTCTCCGTTTCTTCACTGATCGGGTCTTCGGTTGCGGGTTTGTTGGTCGATCGTTTTGACCCACGCCGTGTGCTGATTTCCGGTGAATTCCTGTTTGTCCCTGTCGTCATCGGCATGGTTTTTGTCGAGACGATCCCGAGTCTGGCCGTGATGACGTTCTTTGTCGGACTGGTCGGAACGCCGGTGTTCACTGCCATCTCATCCTTCGGGCCCTACCTCACTGCCGACCCCGATCGTCTCTCCAAGATCAATGGATATATCGAGGGTGCCTCGTGGGCTGCGTTCGTAGTCGGTCCGGCCGTCGGAGCTGTTCTAGCCGGGTCTGTGGGTATCGATGCGATTTTCATCCTTGACGCAGCGACGTCAATGGTCGCAGCGTTGTTTGTGATTGGAGTCACAGTTCGTGTTATGGATCGAGCGGACAGCGATTCGGGCGGATTTCAAGAAATAGTGGAGGGTTTCAAATATGCGTATCGACACCCGCGTCTTCGTTTCTATATTCTGCTCGGATCGTCGGTATGGGTCATGTTCGGGGCTTTTAGTTCGCTCGAGGCCCTCTTCTACCGGGACATACTCGGGGTCGAGATCGAAACCATGGGTTGGGTCAACTCAATCTTCGGGGTTGGACTCATCAGCGGGACAATTGTCGCCTCGCGACTCTCGGCTAAGTACCGCACTGCTCGCACGCTGGCATTGGTGGTCGCTCTAACGGGGCTCGGCACAATCCTGTATGTCGGGACAGATCGTCTTCCGGTCGTGATCGGGGCAGGGGTGGTTTGGGGCTCGGTTATTGGTTTGATGGCGCCGTTGCATCGAACCCTCATCCAACTCAACTCACCCGAGGAAATGATTGGCCGAATCTCCGGTGTCACCCATATCCATTCCGAGGTCGGACATCTACTGCCGCTGGCGATCGCACCTGCGTTGGCCGCTTCAATCGGAATCCAGGCGACTCTTATCGGGACCGGGCTTCTGGTCACGGCGGGTGCCGTTTTGTCATTGCCCATTGCCAGCCATCTCGACCGCACCCGAACCGTTGCAGTGCCGAAGACCGGCCTCCCGGACCCGACGGACGAACCGAAGTCAGTTTCGCACTGATCTGGCGTGGTTTGAGGAAATCTTGATGTTCACCAGAAGCCTTTTTAAGGCCAGATCTGGAACTCTGGAGCTATGACCGCTAATCGAAGGAGTTACAGAATGTTCCAGAAACTGTTGGGAGTATTTACAGCGACCGCTCTAGCCCTGTTGCTGGTTGGTGTCGCGTGGGCGAGTGGCGATGATTCCGCTACCTCAACCACGGAGGCGACAGCCAGCACATCGACTTCGGTGAATGATTCCTCGTCGTCGACGATCGGGGACACGTCCACATCCATGAGCATCGCCGACGGATCGACATCCACAACCACGCCCGGGGGCTCGAGTTCGACCACCATCAACGGTTCGTCATCGACAACGGTGGACAACGGGAGTACCACTTCGACCACCCTCGATGATGACGACAACGACGACAACGAACAAAGCAGTAGTTCACCGGTCGTTGACGGAAGCTACACCTATGCGGTTTCCTCCGCAGGCACGGTTTCGATCAAAGTCGTTGCGGGAAAGTTGACACTCGTCGATGTCCAACCCAATGCCGGCTGGGTCTACGAGGTTGAAAAAGCCGAGGACGATGAGATCGAAGTTGAGTTCAAGCTCGGCAAAGACAAGGCGGAGATTGAGATAGAAATTGAGAACGGACGCATCGACGTCGAGATCGAGTGGGGAATCGACTGAACCCACGCTTACCGATGCCAGAAACGACCATTCCCGCTGGAGTGGTCGTTTCTTGTTGGTGTGACTTCTCAATCGGCGCCAGTTTCAGTTAATCTTTGCTTTCCCCGCCGATGCCCTTTGGGTATTTGCATTCGGGGGTGGTGTAATCGGTAACACAGCAGGTTCTGGTCCTGTCGTTGAGGGTTCAAGTCCTTCCCCCCGAGCGAGACAAGAGTTAACTTCTTGTCGCAACATGGTCCCGTCGTCCAGCGGCCTAGGACGCCGGCCTCTCAAGCCGGAAACGGGGGTTCAAATCCCCTCGGGACTACAAAACCCCTGCGTAATACAGGGTTTTGCTTCATCATCCCCTTGACTAGGGACGGTTTGAGAGGGTTCGATCAGACGCCTCGACACTCCTGAGGTCGCGTATTGAATCAAGATTTTGAAAGCGAACTCGATCAAGTCCGCGATTCGGGCACCACTGGGGTGAGAAGTCGACCAAAGTTCCAAATTGCCCAAGCGATTGTCCAGTCGGTCACCGTTTCGGTGGTGGACTTGCTCATCTGGCAGCAGAGGCCGACCAAGATGTTCAGAAACCCATGTTTCACCATTCATCAGGCCACGAAATTTCTTCGGTACGGGAAGGTAGCGATAACCATGGTTGATATTTCCTTTTCCGGATGTGGTCCGTATCGGTTCGTCGGCCCTCGGATCTCCGGTCGCCAGAAGACGTTTGTAGTGCGTTTGGCAGAGACCTTTGGCCTTGTGTGCTCGGTTGCAACCTTCGACCGAGCAGGTTCGCGGCAGGTTGTTGAGTGGTGTCAGCATCACAGTCCCATTCCTTAGGAGTTGTTGGTAGTGCCCATGGCAGAAGCTCTTAGCCTCTGCTTTGAAGTCGCAGGCACAGAGCACGTTTTCGGTCGAGCGGAACTCCGAGGTGCCAAAACTCCACCATTTCTCAGAGCACGTCGGTAGTGCATCTCGCAGTAACTGCGGGCGTACTGTGCCCGATTGCAGGCCCCGACTGAGCAAATCTTCTGCATGTTCTGAACGTACCGGTGGGGTGGGACAGAAACGAGACGACCTGGGTGGCGTGTTTGCGATGTCCCCGCGCCGGGTATTTATCGGGCAACCGCTACCTCATCGAGGAGATATGACCACCGCAAAGAAAATTAGAAACGCCGATGATACGGTTATCGACGCCAGAGACGCACTTGAAGAAGCTCACTCCAACCTCGGAAGAGCCGAAGAACTTTTGGAAGACAAGCCGAGAGGTCTTGTTTTCAAATTCTTTATGACCGTCCTGATGCTTTCAGTAGTCGGTGCCGTAATTGTGTACCTGACCGGCCGCGATAGCCGCTGATACCACCCAAGATTCGATGGAACCCTCCGGACGTCCCGGGGGGTTTCTTCGCGTCCGGTCGACTACCTTGGGCCATGCTGGACCGTTCCCAAACCCGGGTGTCCGCTTCGTGATGCTGATGTAATCTGGCCAGGTGAGCGAACCCGACAAGATCCGTTATGAAATCAACCTGAGCAGGTCGAAGTTTGACGTTTATAGGGTCCCGGTCGACACGATTTCGTCTGACGACCTGCATCCACTGAGCCAGCTAATGCTGGACGCGTACCGGGGCACGATCGACTACGACGATGAGACCCTGGAAGACGCACTCGGCGAAGTCTCCGCATTTTTCGATGGCGTTCCCCTCCTCGATCACTCGTTGCAGATCAGGTTGGAGGGTCGCCCGGTATCGGCGATTCTCGTTTCCGAAAACGGTGGTGATGCTTTTATCGGCTACGTGATGACCGATCCAGCACATAAGGGGAGAGGGCTGGCTACGGAAATGGCGAATCGCGCCCTGGCCAGTCTCCAAACCGCCGGGTACGAGCGGGTGGTTTTGTATATCACTGATGGAAACAAACCATCTGAGCGAGTGTTCAGCGGATTAGGCGCGGTTCCCTGTGATGAGTCTCAGGGCAGACCCGAGGTCTGAACTTCTTCGAGGATTTGATCGATGAACAGATCTCCGTCGACCGTCTCAGTGTCGATCTCAAGTATTCGACTGACCAGGACCAGCTCCATCTGAATCTTGGCGCATCCGAGTTTCTCAGCGATTTCGTAATACTGCGAAACCGCCAGGTCGTCTACAACCACTCGTATGTCAGACTCGGGCACCCGCCCGTTGGTGACCTCTGACAGATTGTCGATGTTGTCGGCGGCGGTTTGGACCAACCTGACAAAGGTAGTGGAGAGGGTGTCGCAATCTGTGAGGTCACCGAGCGACTCCCGGACATCAATCTCTGATAGCCGCGTCTTGAGATCGGCCGCCGTCGTTTCGAATCCGGCACATGCCACGACAAGAAGTCCCAAACCGATGAGAAGGGTGCCTCTCCGAAACATGTTGCAAGACTATCGGTGTCAAACGGGTCGGTCGACTAGGTTTGGATCATGTCCGACTGCTCACACCCCGATACCAAATGGTTCAAGGTGGCCGAGCTGGACGACCTCCCCGAAGGCCGGGTGAAAACCGTGACCGTGGGTCGGCGTTCTCTCGCTCTTGCCAATTTTGATGGTTCGTACGGGGCACTCGACAATCGCTGTCCTCATCAGGGCGGTCCTCTCGGCCAGGGTTCGATTGAGAAGGGATGGCTCCGGTGTCCGTGGCACGGATATGACTACAACCCGATCACCGGGCAACCACCTGAGGGTTTCGATGACGCTCCGACTTGTTTCGCCACCGAGATCCGTGACGATGGGGTTTACGTTGCCTTACCACCCGAACCAGAGCGCAAACGGACGGTGAGCGATGTTCTAGTCGAGACCATGGTCAATTGGGGAGTGACCCATGTATTCGGAATGGTCGGACACTCCAATCTCGGGTTTGCGGACGCGATGAGAGTGGCCGAGAGTCGCGGTGACATCAAGTACATCGGCATCCGGCATGAGGGTGCTGCTTCATTCGCGGCAAGCGCCTACGGAAAGCTCACGGGGAAGCTTGCAGCATGTTTCGCAATCGCCGGACCGGGTTCGACCAACCTTCTGACGGGCCTCTACGACGCCAAGGTCGATGGTGCTCCGATCCTCGCGATCTCGGGGCAGGTGCCATCGAAAGTCAAAGGCAGAGGCGCCTTCCAAGATCTCGATCTGGCTGCAGCTTTTTCGGATGTCGCCCTCTACTCCCAGATCGTCGCGGCAGACTCCGACCATGCGGAGGTGATGAACCTCGCATGCAAGAAGGCCCTCGTGGCAGGTGACGTCAGTCATCTAATGCTCCCCGATGAAGTTCAGGTGATGGAGGCTGATACGCCGGCCGGGAATCCTGAGGGACGAACCGGGAATCGGGAGAGCGTGCCTTCGGAGTCGGTTCTGGCCGATGCTGTCGCACGGATCACCAAGTCGAAGCGCCCGCTATTTATCGTCGGTGCAGGCTCACGATTCGACATGGGACCGATTGTCGCACTTGCCGAGCGAGTCGGAGCCCCAGTGGTCACCACCTTCAAGGCCAAGGGTCAGATCTCGGATCGCAACCCGCTCGGGTGTGGAGTGTTGGGAAGATCTGGAACCCCAGTGGCCTCGTGGTTCATGAACGAGAGCGATTTACTGGTTGTTTTCGGTGCCAGCTTTTCCAATCACACGGGGATCGCGGAATACAAACCGATAATCCAGATTGACTACGACCCGATGGCGCTCGGTCGTTTCCACGCCGTCGACCTGCCTGTATTGGGTCACGTGGCCGCGACTGCGACCGCATTGATTAATATGTTGCCGGCCGATTTTGAAACCATTGATTGCACCAGTGAGGTGGCCGAGCGTTGGACTATCTGGCGGGACGAGAAGGCGTCCCGTGCTGGTGACGATCGGGGGAGAGGGGTCAATGCAGCTTCGATCTTCTCTGCGCTTACCCACCTGGTAGAAGACGACGCCGTGATCGCTGTAGATGTTGGGAACAACACCTATTCGTTTGGCCGCTACTTCGAAGCCAGGAACCAAAGCGTTTTGATGTCCGGCTACTTGGGTTCGATCGGATTCGGATTCCCCGCAGCGATGGGTGCATGGGCAGCCGTCGACGGTGAGCGCCAGGTGGTCGCTGTTGCCGGTGATGGCGGCTTCGGTCAGTACGCGATGGAGTTCACCACCGCGGTCAAGTACGGGATGAATATCACCTTGATTCTCTTGGTCAACTCCGAGTTAGGAAAGATCTCCAAGGAACAACGTGCCGCCCATTACGAGGTTTGGCAGACCCAGCTCAGTAACCCTGGTTTCGCTGACTTCGCCAGGAGCTGCGGTGGATTTGGCGTCCGGGTGGAGGCGACCGGGGATCTGGAGCAAGCGATCTCCGACGGTCTCGCGTTCGACGGTCCGGCCATCGTAGAAATCATCACCGACCCGCTACTTGTCTGAGTCTGACTGCCGATCGAATTGGTCGAGGTGGGCGCGGATCGCCCGGGTGTTCGCAACTCTTTAGGTCGCTCGGTCGCTTCTTTAGAACGGGCGACATCGGCCAACGAGGCGGACGGTGAACCCATAGTGAGTAAACACCCTTCCGGATGTTTCACCGTGCCGTTTTAGTTTGAAAACCACTCACCCTCTATACTCGCCGCCGCTCCCATTTTCCTTTTTCTTTCGGAGGTTGTCTCAAAATGACGGACACAATTCTGTACATCGCGCTTGGCGCGGGGGTTCTAGCACTGCTTCTTGCGGTGTATTACACGCGGGTCGTTCTGGCCGCCCCTCGCGGTAATGAGCGGATGATCGAGTTGTCCGACGCGATTCGGGCCGGCTCAATGGCATTCATCAAGCGCGAGTACACCTGGATATCAGTATTTGTCGTCGTCATGGCGGTTCTAATCGGAACGCTGCTCGAGTGGGGTGCTCCGTGGGGGGCCGTCGCTTACATCTTCGGTGCCCTCCTTTCTGCGACAGCCGGTTTCATCGGGATGAGGATTGCCACCGCAGCCAACTCCCGGACGACTGAGGCTGCTCGTACCGGAGGCATCACCGCGGCATTGCCGGTGGCCTTCCGCGGTGGAGCCGTCATGGGTTTCACTGTTGCCGGTCTTGGGTTGATCGGAGTTGGCCTGGGATTCTGGCTATTCGGTGTTGGGGGCCCACTGGCTGACCCAAACTGGGTTGAGATCGTGACTGCGATTGGGCTAGGTGGTTCATCAATCGCACTCTTTGCACGTGTTGGTGGGGGGATTTACACCAAAGCGGCAGACGTCGGCGCCGACCTCGTTGGAAAGGTAGAAGCGGGGATCCCCGAGGACGACCCCCGCAACCCGGCGGTTATTGCTGACAACGTCGGCGACAATGTTGGTGACGTCGCTGGGATGGGTGCCGACCTCTTCGAATCCTACGTCGGGTCGATTGTCGCCCCGGTAGCTTATTCCGCGCTCGCGTTTGGTGGACTCGCTTTCCAGGCAGAAGCGATCATATTCCCCCTCGCAGTTGCCGCCCTCGGCATGTTCGCCTCGATCATCGGGTCGTTCCTGGTAAAGGCCAAAGATGCAAGCCATCTCGCTGCCGCCCTCCATCGTGGCACGAACTTTGCGATGATCGTGACAGCCGCTGGTGTGGCCGGCCTCGCGTACTGGGTCTTTGGCGATATTGTCGACAACTGGGTTGGGATCTGGATTGCAGTCCTGGCTGGTCTTGTCGTTGGATGGTTCGTTGGCAAGATTTCGGAATGGTTTACGTCTGACCATTACAAGACGGTCAAAGAAATCGCGCGGCAATCTCAGACGGGGGCCGCGACCGTGATCATCTCGGGAATCGCCGAGGGAATGCGGTCAGCGGCCTTCTCGGTCATAGTCGTTGCTGGTGGTATCGGTGCCGCCTTCTGGGCAGGTGACTGGGCGATGGGCGATGGCGGCGGCATCTACGGAGTTGCCATTTCGGCCATCGGAGTGCTTGCGACCCTGGGGATAACAATCTCTGTCGACGCCTACGGTCCGATCGCCGACAACGCCGGCGGGATTGCAGAAATGGCACACCTTGACCCCGAGGTGAGAGAAGCGACCGACGCTCTTGATTCGCTGGGCAACACAACTGCTGCCGTTGCGAAGGGATTCGCCATTGCTTCTGCGGCGGTGACCGCTCTCGCCTTGTTCAACGCTTTCATACGGGCGGTGGGTCTGGAACAGATCGACATTGCTTCGGCCCCGGTCACGATCGGACTCTTCCTCGGCGGTATGTTTCCTTTCCTCTTCGCCGCCCTCACCATGAATGCGGTGGGCCGTGCCGCGGGCAAAATGATCGACGAGGTTCGCCGCCAATTCC
>JBBKXI010000155.1:0-9209 GCA_037969415.1 Acidimicrobiia bacterium
AGTCCGAGCCGGTCACAAACCACCCGATCGAGACCGCCATCATGAAGAATCAGCGGGACCTCATAGATGTCACGGGCATCCGGCGCAGCGATTACCGCCTCGGGTGAAACGTCACAGAAAAGACTGATCTTGCGTACAACTGCCTCATCGATCTCTCGATCTGACCGAACGACAATTACGTCGGGATGGATTCCCTTACTCCGGAGTTCTGCCACCGAGTGTTGGGTGGGTTTGGTCTTTAGTTCTTCTGAGGTCGAGATATAGGGGACCAGGGTGACATGGATGAAGAGGACGTTTTCCTTCCCCACGTCGTTGCCATACTGTCTGATTGCCTCGAGAAACGGCAAGCTTTCGATGTCACCAACAGTGCCACCAACCTCGGTGATTACCACGTCGACATCGCCGGATGCGCCAACCCGTCTGATCCGATCTTTGATCTCATTGGTGATGTGCGGAATGACCTGTACGGTGTCGCCCAGGTAGTCACCGCGTCGTTCCTTCTGGATCACGCTCATGTACACCGATCCAGACGTCACATTTGACGTCCGCTTCAGGTTTTCTCCAGTGAAGCGTTCATAGTGTCCGAGATCGAGGTCGGTTTCGCCACCGTCGTCGGTCACGAACACTTCGCCATGCTGGAACGGATTCATCGTCCCCGGGTCGACATTGATGTAGGGATCGAGTTTCTGGTTGACGACCCTGAGTCCGCGGGCCTTGAGTAAACGACCTAGCGAAGACGCCGCTATGCCCTTACCGAGAGAGGAAACCACACCACCAGTTACGAATACGTACTTGGTTTCCTGCGGGGGTGTTGAAGGAGTTTCGGCCATCGAATCAGATGTCGTTCCTTGCGAAAAAAGTGACCCGTCCATGACGGGATGCCAGCGTAGCATCAGAATCGAACGACGCCATGTTTCTCATTTGCGGCTCATCTCCAATAGCTCGGCGGCGGCGTCCTGGCCCCGATCACTCTCCGGCAATCCGGCCATCATGCGAGAGATTTCCTCTACGCGTGCTCTGTCCTCGACGAGTTCCAACACCGCTTCGCCCCCGTCGCGTCGGATTACATAGTGTTTGTCGGCAAACGCGGCGACCTGGGGAAGATGGGTAACACATAACAGCTGCTGGCCGTCGGCCAGATCGGAAAGTTTCTGGCCCACCGCTAGAGCCGTGGCGCCTCCGACTCCGGCGTCGACTTCATCGAAAACCAGTGTTTGCTTTGCCTCCGTACCGGACGCCAGGCTGATAGCAAGGATCAACCGCGACAGCTCGCCACCCGAAGCCACCTTCGCTATCGGCCCCGGTCGAAGCTGGTCGTGGGAGGCGAATAGGAACTCCACCCGGTCGGCACCGGAGGAACCCGGCTCGCGGCCCGAGAATTCGAATCGAACAGCGGCGCCCCCAAGGCCTACATCGCTCAAGTGAGCCTCAATTCTCGATGAAAGTTGCCCGGCAGTTTCTTTTCTCGACGCAGAGAGTCGAGCCGCGAGGCTCGCTAGATCACTGTGGGCTTCCTCGACCTCACTGTCTATCGAACTTGCCCGGTCGAGCAGGGAGGCTAACTCCGCGACCCGCTGCCCGGCTCCGGCACCGTATGCAATGACCTCTTCCAGAGTCTTCCCGTATTTCATCTTCAGATCTCCGAGAAGGTTCAGCCGTTGCTCAATGTCTGTGCTCGACTCGGGATCCAGTTCCAGGTCGGAGATTCGATTCGCAACCTCCCGGCCCAGTTCGGATGTCGCTATTGACAGTGACTCAGCCGCATCTGCCGTCGCCTGTAAGGACGGATCCAGGGCCGCAACTTTACGGAGGAAAGAGACAAGCTCGCCGGTGTCATCAACCAATCCGGCTAGGAGACGATCCGAATTTCCCATGTGCTCCTGTATTTCCTCGAGATTGCGGAGACGCATGGCGGCCTGTTCGAGGCCTAAGTCTTCACCCTCCTCAAAACCGGCGCGTGAAATTTCCTGGTCCTGATAACGGGCAAGGTCAAGTTCCCGGGCCAGTTCGATCCGCGATCCACCGAGCTTTGACTGCTCTTCAAGAAGAAGGACAAGGCGGGCCCATCTTTCCTGATAGTCGACGACATTTCGCAACCCTGCTTCATCGAGATTGCGGTCGAGCAGGCCAATTACGTACTGGCTCTTCTTCAAATCGAGCTGATCATGCTGTCCGACTATCTGAACCTTCGACCCCAGCTCATCGCGCAGCGAGGCTGCTGAGACTATGACGCCATCGCGGTAAGCCCGGGAGCGGCCCTCCCGAGGAACGATCCGACTAATCGGAAGTTCTTCGGCCTCGAGAAAAACACCCTCGGCCGTGGCGATGTCGCCATTGGGACCGACGACCGAAGAGTCTGCATTCTCGCCCAGCAGAAGACGCAAGGCACCCAAGAGAAGCGTCTTGCCGGCGCCGGTCTCACCGGTGATCACGGTGAAACCCTCAGCTGGAACCAGCTCGGCTTGATCGAGTAGACCTAAATTTCGTACTGCGAGGTGGACAAGCATCAGGGCAGATCGAACTTGTCTTTCACACGACCGGCGAAAGACGGAGATCCAAAGGTCACAAACTTGACCGGCCGGTCCCCGCTGGTGACAACGACCCTGTCGCCGTCGCCAAGCTCGCCGAGATTTTGTTTGTCAACGCTTACCTTCACCGCGCGATCACGGTGGACGGTGATGGTGATTTCTTGTTCCGCCGGCAATACGATCGACCTGGAAAAGAGAGAGTGGGCGGCCACCGGTGTCAGGACCATGGCATCAACGGCCGGTGAAACCAACGGGCCGCCGGCAGAGAAAGAGTAGGCCGTGGATCCGGTAGGCGTCGCGACGATGAGGCCATCCGCTCGATAAGTAGCGAACTCGACTCCGGCGATCGACACTTCGAGTTCCACGAGCCTCTGGTTGTCGACCTTCTCGATCACGACATCATTGACCCCGTGAAATGTTTCACCATGCACCCGCGCGGCAACGGTCATGCGATTCTCGATGTTGTAGTCGCCCCCGGTCAATCGAGCGACCACCGTGTCCAGATCTTCCGGGTTTGCAATTGTGAGAAAGCCGAGAGTGCCCAAATTGAATCCCAGGACCGGTAGGTCGGCAGCATGAGCGACCTCCGCGGCTGAGAGCATGGTTCCATCTCCGCCCACTGCGATCACCATGTCGGCGTCGTCAGCCATGGGCGTAACCTCAACGCTGCGCTCCCGAAAGGCACCGACCAGCTCTCGCGTGAACTGCTCGACTGCAGGCCACTCCTCCCTGAGCACAAGGAGAACCTTCATAGCGATTCAGACATGAATATGGCCACCAACAACGCCTAGGTGGTTTCGACGTCTTCGAGAACGCCACCGAGAAGTTCAACAAGTTCGGCGGCAGGCTGGGGCAAGTCTGCCGGATCGAGCTCGGCCAATTCGCGGAGCTTCTGCTCGATGGCAAGACGAATGTCTTCGGGAATATTCATAGTTTGATTATTGCCGATCTCGGGTGGAGAACACTAGATCCACGGCTGATTCGAGGTCCGCCACAACGTGGTCCGCCGATTTGAGGTCCATCGTCGCGTCAGTGACACCCGTGAGAACCAGTATCGAAGTCCAATTAGATTCGCCATCGGCCAATGCGACGTCAGTTTCGATTCGATCCCCGATGACCCAAGCGTCGTCCACTCCCGAAGCACGGATCAGTTTTCTCATTGGAAGCTCGGGCTTTCCGGCTTTGACCGGGTCGACCCCCGAAGCGGTCGCGACCGCGGCGACAATCGCACCAGCCCCGGGGAGCAAACCCGCTTCAATCGGGAAAGTTGCATCGCTATTCGAAGCCACGAACATGGCTCCTCTGCGGATCTCGTTGGCCGCCCTGGTCAAAACGTTGTAGTCGAACTGCGAGTCAATTCCGACTATTACAGCGTCGGCATCCGAATCGACTACATGGCGGCCCGAATCGGCGACGGCTGCGATGATTCCCTCGCCCCCCACGACCATACAGGTGGTCACAGCGTCGGGCAGCACTGACACTGCGGCCATGGCCGAGGTAAGGATCGATTTCGGAGCAACCTCGACACCCGAGACTGTGAGGATCTTCTTCGCCACCTGCTCCGGAGTTCGGCTGCTGTTGTTGGTGACGAAGATCACCCGATATCCCCGGGATTCGAGACGGCGCAGCGACCCGGCCGCGCCCGGGATGGCCTGCTGACCCCGGTAAATAACACCATCGAGGTCACAGATAATCACAGGAAGAGTCAATTGCGACCGAAGCGTTGCAGGATCTCGACGTAGAGCCGTGTTGTGTTCTCCACCGAGTCCACAGATACTTTCTCGTTATGACCATGAAAAAGTGCAAGCATCTCAGAGAACGAGGTACGGCCGTCGAAGAGCCCCACACCGTAGGAAATGGTTCCCTTTTCACGCCAGAAGCGCGCATCGGTGGCGACCGTCATGGTGGTCGGGAAGATGTCTCGGTGTCCCTCGATCACTTCCACCGAATCGGCGATGACCTCCCATAAATGGGTGTCTCGCGGGGACAGAGTTGCCTCCAGGTCCATGACCGGCTCGATGTCGACATCATCCGACGCCGAACCCATCGCTTTCCGCAGGTAAACATCAATATCCACGCGGCCCGTGCCGGGCAGGGCGCGAATGTCGACCTCGGCCCTGGCCAGATCGGCGATGGTGTTGGTCTTGGTTCCGCCCATCATTCGATTGGGGGAAACTGTGAGTCGAGTTGCCGAGTGGGCGTAACGGGCAAACAGCGGGTCGGAAATAGCGATTCTCTCAATCGCTTCGTCAACTCGGTCAGGATCCGTGAGGTCACGCTTCAGATCCTTTTTGAGGGGCAACTCTTCGACAAAGGCTCTCCACTCGTCAGTGATAGTCACCGGCGACTCGGTGGCGAATATTCCGGCAACCGCTTTGACCATCTTCTCAAGTGCGTTGTCGGAGCGATATGGCGCCGAACCATGGCCCGGTGTACCGGACGTTCGCAATACAGACCAAAAGGCCCCTTTCTCACCGACTGAGACCGGGATTGCCGAGCCTGGCTTTCCGTCATAAGTCGGATAGGCGACCTCGGTGAGCAAATAATCGGTGCCGACCAGGTCCCAGTGGTCGGCAACCAGCGGCTGAGCCCCATATTTCCCGCCCGATTCCTCGTCCGCCACGGCGGCGAATAACAGGTCGCCGACAGGAACCTTCTCGCCGGTGATGTATGGGCGAACGGCCACCGCCATCGCAGACGTCACATTGAGCATGTCTACGGCCCCCCTGCCGTGAACCCAACCGTCGACGACCTCGGCGCCGAACGGGTCCCGATCCCAACCTTTGGGGTCGACAGGAACAACATCGAGATGGGGCACAAGCGCCAATGACGGGGCGTTCGAATCGGAGCCGGAAACCCGATAGACCAGGGACTGTCTCCCGGGTGCCGGTTCGAAGACTTGACCGGGGCTGTCAAAGAACGCCTGGAGGGTTGCGACCGACCTGTGCTCGTGACCACTCGAGACGGTTCCATCGTTGACGCAGGCATTTTGGATAAGGGTTTGAAGCAGTTCGACGGACTGGCTCATTGCTCGTCAACAATCTCGAGAAGGACTTCGAGCAATTCATACATGGTGGCGGGCATGTCCAGTTCGAAAGCAGCCTCAATGCCAACCCACTGCACTTCTGCGGCGTCGTCGCCAGCATTCAACTCGCCGCCGGTGGGTGCTCCCAGGAAGTCCACCAATACCAGGTGGTGGTTGTCATCGATAAACTCTCCAACCCACACGATCTCGTCGAGTTCGACCAGGATGCCCGTTTCTTCTTTGACCTCACGGGTGGCTGCCTCCGCGAGGGTTTCACCGAAATCCACTTTGCCGCCAGGCACGGCCCACAAACCCTCATTGGGTTCCCTGCCTCTCCGCACCAGCAGTATTTGACCCTCTTCCACCACCGCCACCCCTGTAGCGACTGTCGGGGCTTTCCTACTTGTTGTCGTCATGGTGCATCACAATCGATCTGGCGCTGAACCCGCCCGCTTCAAAGAAGTTCTTGGCCAACCGATGCCCGGGGAGGACGTGGGCATCAAACCTAGTCAGACCCTGTTCTCGAAAATATGAAAGGGCGAGGCCCCGCATCTCCTCACCGATCGCCACCTGGCGGGCATCTTCTTCGACAAAGACCATCCGAATCGAGCCCAATTTCTCACCATTGGCCTGTGGGAGCATCGTTTCAACCCGGCCCACCAGGAAACCGAACGGATAGTCCCAGGCCTTACCGATGATCACGAACGAATCGGGGTTCTCGATCATCTGGAGCATGGACTCGGTCACGGGCTCAGCGAGGCCATCGGCCAGGGGCCACATCGCGTGCAGTGCCGTCATTTCCTCTTCTAGCGATCGATAGAGGCTGATCAGAACATCAATATCCTCAGCCGAGGCAAATGAGACAGTGATCATTTCCAGAACGCCAAACGACGTTTCCAACGTTTTAATCCCCACACGGTCACGAGACTCATCGCTTCTCTGACGATCTCCGGTCCCATCTTCGAGGTTCCATGTGCCCTGTCATGGAAGGCTATCGGCACTTCGACGATGGTCAACCCTTGTTTGGACGCATGCCACGCCATCTCAACCTGGAACCCATACCCCGATGCTTCTGCGGTCCCGTAGGGCAACTTCTGCAAAGCATCGACGCTGAAGGCGCGGAAACCGGCGGTGGCGTCGCGAATCTCCAATCCGAGCATGAACCGCGAGTAGATGTTTCCGCCCCTAGAAATCAGCCGTCGAAGTAGGGGCCAATCTGGTGTGGAACCCCCTGGCACATAGCGAGAGCCAATGGCGAGGTCGGCCCCGTTTTCGACCGCGGCCACCAACCGGGGCAGGTCGGCTGGATCGTGGGAAAAATCTGCATCCATTTCGACCACTATTAACGCTCCGTCGGCTATTGCTCGTTCGAAACCGGCGGCGTAAGCGGGCCCGAGGCCGGTCTTCTCCCTCCTGTGCAAAGTCGACATCGACTCGTTCTCGGCGGCCAGACGCCGGGCGAGGTCGCCGGTGCCATCCGGAGAGTTGTCGTCGACCACCAGGAGCCGGTAACCCTGATGAAGGACTGCTGGCACGATGTGCGCGAGGTTTTCGCGCTCGTTGTAGGTGGGGACAACGACGGTTACCCGGTCATTCGGCACAATCCGTGCAGAGCTGCTTTCTCTTATTGGCAAGCTGGCTCATCCGCTTGACCATAAAACACGACTGACACACAAACTCGTCGGCGCGTTGAAGCTGAGTGTCCACGTTCATAGTGAGTTCTTCGCGACGAATCGCTCGAAGTTCTTCGACTTCATCTACCAGGAGATTGTCATTCTTCTCTTCGTCGAGTATCTGTAACTCCTGGCTCTCCAGCTCCTCCAGGGCCTCTGTCGTCTCCTCATCCTGGTCGTCCTTGTCGTCGTCCTCATCGTCGTCAAAATCGACATCATCGTCGTCGTCATCGTCGACTTCGAGGTCACCTTCGACTACCGCATCGAGATCTTCGAGATCGTCGGCTTCGAGGTCTTCCTCATCAGGATCGAGGTCGGCGTCATCGACTTCGTCAATGTCGGGAGCGTCGTCGACGGTTTCTTCGATTACTTCAGTCTTCTTCTTGGTTGCCATTTCAAACCCCTCACAGAGCGCCGGAGTATAAGCCCGGCTATCTAAATCTTTAGGTTGATCGCGGCCGGGATAACCCGTCCCGAGATATCTGTATTCCCCAAATGATCACCATCCGCTTCGACGGGCCAGGCCGGTTCCGATTTCAGGTCAAACTCCGAAACTGACATTCGTCTCACGGCAGCATCACCGAGATGGGTACCTTTTACCACCTTCGGCACCAAAGCGGGGGCTCTCCTCTTAGCGGTATCGATAATTTGGAGGTCGAGCACACCATCGATCAGCGTCGCCCGGGGGGCAACATTCCACCCGCCGGCAAAGAATTGGGCGTTGGCAAGGATCACAGCGAGGGCTTCAGTCTCTATCGTCCGCTTCTCCGTCGTGAGAGTGATTGCGGCTCGCGGGAACCGGGGCAACCGTCCCAGAAACGCTAGTGGATACCGGGCCGCCCCCAACGAACGGCTAAGTCGACGGGCCGACTCAGCGGCGGCGGCGCCAACGCCAGCCTGGGCAACGTTCACGAAGAACCGCCTTCCCCAGCTTCCATCCACGTAGGCGACGTCGATTGTGTACTTTGAGTCCGAACCAAGATGTTTTGCCGCTTCACCAAGATTCTGGGATATTCCGAACGTTCGGAGCAGATCACAACCTGTGCCAGCCGGCAGGACTCCGAGAGTCGGCTTCTCGGCTAGATCCAATGGCATGAGGGCATTGACAGCCAGATTGACAGTGCCATCACCGCCAACCAGTACGAAATGGGCACATCCTTCACGGGAAGCATCGATGAGTACGTCGGTCATTTCCTGGCGTGTGGTCGGTGCAACTATCTCGTATTCGATCCCGGTCGCTTTCAACACATCGCGAACTGCTGACAGACTTACCGCCCTTCTCCCGGCCGCGCCATTCACCGCCACCAACCAGCGTTTCATCCTGCTCCTTGTGCGGCCACGACTCCGCGATCTAGCCCCTTCAGAGCTTGGGCGCACTCGTTTGCCATGTCGGGGGCTATATCACGCACCTGTTTCAGAAGATCAACCAATTGGCGGTTTACGCGGACGAAGTCGCCGGGAGCCATTGATCCTGTCGTGATTTCGTCAAAGTCTTCTCCACTGACCCAACGAAATGCCTGGCGACCGAAACCGGGATCGGGCCGACCCGTCGGCGACAACTTCGCAGCGCGCTCCCTGTCGACGAGATCGTCCCAGATACCTTCTATCTGCTGCCACCGTTCCGTGAGCATCTCAGAGGGCCAGTTGGCCGGTGACGCTTGATCTGAGCGCGGTTCGTAAACAAACACCGACAGCAAAGAGGCAAGTTCGGCAGGTTCAAGACCGTAAAAGATGCCTTGCTCGACGCATTCGGTGAGCAGAAGGTCGGATTCGTTGTAAACACCCCTGAGCCGCTCACCCCTCGGAGTCAGATTCCACCCCTGTAAGTAGTTGAGATCTTCCAGGAGGCCCAAAATGGAATGGAATTCTTCGACCAGTCCGAATCCACTGGACCGGCGGGCGGTCCTCATTTGCTCCACCTTGCGTTCCAGCGTTCGGGCCCGGCGCGCTGCCACGAGATGTCGCCCGACATCCGGACAGTCA
>JBBKXI010000156.1:0-11996 GCA_037969415.1 Acidimicrobiia bacterium
AGAATCATCCCCATGTAGATGGCAACCCGGTCGCCCTTCTCCAACCCCAGACTCTTCAGGCCGTTGGCGAACCGGCCTACCTCGTCGGCGAGGTCTTGATAGGTGAGGGTGCGGGTATCGCCAGGCTCACCTATCCACTGATAGGCAACCTGTCCACCATGGTCTTCGAGATGACGATCGAGACAGTTGTATGAGAGATTGAGCTCACCGTCGGCGAACCACTTGAAGAAGGGTGGATTGGAGTCATCGAGGACCTGGGTTGGCTCCTTGAACCAGGAGATTCTGTCCAGCGCCTGTTTTTGCCAGAAGGCCTGCGGGTCTGCCGCAGCCTCTTCGTGGATGCCGGCCTTGGCATTGGCCATGGCCGCAAAAGCGGGGTCGACCGGGAAGAGACGGTCTTCGCTAAGCAGGTTTTCAAGGGCTTCGGACATCACTCACTCCTTCAAGCTTCTGAGGCTCTGAAACTAACAGGCTCCGGTGGCGCCAGACTCCGATGAGGGTTCCGATCAGGGCAAGGTACATCACCCAATCCCCCAAACGGGCGTAGGGGGTGCGAGCGCCAGGCACAACCTCTCCGTAGATGATCTCCTCTGTGCCCAGACCCGACTCATCGGTGGTGAAGTCGCCGTGGGAGTCGATGAGGACCGATTTGCCGGTGACGGCGGCATGAATCACCGGTACGCCAAGTTCGGCGGCACGCATTCGCGTCATCCCGATCAGCTGGGCGGAAACTGAGGTGTATCCATACGATCCTTCGTTGGTGGCAACAACCATTACCTGAGCTCCCGCGACTACGTGTTGACGTGCGTAGCGGGAGAACGACCCCTCAAAGGAAATCACCGAACCCAGCGTGAAGTTGGGCAAATCAAAAACGACCGGACCGTCGCCGGGAACCATGTCGCGCGGCACCTGGGCGAGATCCGGGATCCAGTCAAACAAAGGTCGGAACGGGATGTACTCCCCAAATGGGACCCCTTGTTGTTTGCGATACTCCCCAACGATCTCGCCTTGATCGTTGAAAACCACGTTGGCGTTGACCCATTGGGTCTCGTTGATCGGACGGTCACTTCCCACCAGGAACCATGCTCCGATCCGGCGGGCCTCATCGCCGATCGCCTCGCCGATTTCTTCGTTGAGTACCGGATCTGCGTTGGCCGATCCTGTAGATCCCTCCGCCCAAATGACCAGATCCGCCCCCCCAGCCGGGATGGTCCGGGTCAAGTCGAGGTGTTGTTGGAAAGTGCCAAGACGCTCATTCGGCGGACATTTCTCAAATGGGCATGGAGTCGACCCTTGGACGATCGCAACTGCGGTAACTCGGCCTCCATCATCGGCCTCGTCAACCGTATTCGGTACGTTGACCGAGACAACGGACACCACAATCGCAACAGCTGGCGCTGAGAGAATCGTCCATGACCACCAATGCATTCTCCTTTCAGTGACTGCGAGGACCAGCACCGCGGCCACCGCCACGACCAGGACCGTCCATCCAGACGTGCCAATCAACGGTGCCCCAAGACGTACCCATCGGAATCCCGAGAGCGCATAGCCCGCTCCACCCCACTCAAGACCGCTGAACGGAACGTGATAGCGGAGCCACTCCATCGTCGACCAAGTACCCACCGCAATGAGCAGCCAGTTGCCCGCCGCCGCCATACGATATCCGGCCACGAACCATCCAAAAAGGGCAAACCAGCCCGACATGAAAAGAACCAGAGGAACCAGGGCGATGAAGCCCAGTTCGGTTGACCACCACATGAGTACGGCAAAGAAGAGGACGCCATAACTGACACCGCTCCACACCCCGATAGAGCGACGCGGCGACGTGCGGAGCGACCAGAGCAACAGGGCAACCCCGGGCACGAGGAGCACACCGGGGCCGAAGGGCGGAAATGCCAGAGCGGCGATTAACCCGCCGAATGCTGCGACGACAACCTGAATCACGGAGTCACGGTACCCAACCACGCCTTGTTGTTTCCCGTTCCGTAGAGTCACCCCATGTGGGAAGGTGACGTATGGGTAGCGCTCCGAGCGGCCAGAGCAGGTGCTGATGAAGTTCGGGCTGGATCGTCTACGGACTTTTCGACCGAGATGAAGGGAGTGGTCGATCCGGTTACTGACGTCGACAACCGCGCTGAAGAGGCAATTCGAAGCGTGATCTCCACACATTTTCCCGATGATGCCGTCCTCGGTGAGGAGGGCGGCGGACAGGGCTGGAATCAGGGACGGGTTTGGATCGTCGACCCGCTGGATGGGACGGTCAACTTCGTCCACGGGATACCTCAATACGCTGTTTCGGTGGCCTTGTGGACCGATGGCCATCCTTCGATCGGGGTCGTGATCGACGTACCCAGGAGTGAAGAGTTCGTGGCGGTGGCAGGCCGCGGGGCCACCCTCAACGACACTCCAATCTCGGTATCGGCGACACCCACAATCGGGGCGAGTCTCCTCGTCACCGGGTTCCCGTATGACCGCCGAGAGCACGCCAAGGCGTATCTAGATGTAGTCGGATCGATACTCGAGGTGGCTCAGGGAGTGAGGCGACTCGGTTCGGCTGCTCTCGACCTCGCCTGGGTGGCCTGCGGACGATTCGACGGATACTGGGAACACGGTGGGGTCCACGGTATTAAACCGTGGGACATTGCCGCCGGGGTTCTACTGGTGACCGAGGCGGGCGGAGCGGCGACCGACGAATCTGGTGCCATCGATCGATTGAACGTTAAAGCCCTTGTTGCATCCAATGGCCTGATCCACGAAGAGGTTCAACGAATCGTCGCCAGTAAAATGCCGGCACACCTCATATGACCTATCACGACCACCACTTTCATCCCATGGGCTATGTCTCAATGGTCACCGGGCTCGAGTTAATGGACACCGAGAATTTTGATGACCTCTTTCGGCGTGTCTCCGCGGTTCGGGACACATCGGGCACGGGTGCAATTATCGGCCAACGTCTCAACGACGAGGGACTGGCGGAGGGTACGTTTCCCGATCGGGTATTTCTCGACGAGATATCTCATGATCGGCCGATCCTTCTGTATCGATACTGCGGGCACATCGGAGTAGCCAACTCAGCAGCTCTCGCCCTGGCAGGTGTCGATGCCGGTTCCGCTGATCCCGATGGGGGAAGCTTCGATCGCGATGGCTCCGGAATGCCCAATGGTGTGTTGCGGGAAACGGCACTCGGGGTGGTTTCGGATGCACTGTCCCCGATCAGTCCGACACCGCGTCGCGATGAGACCCTCGCTGCGCTCGCAGGCTTGAACGACGTGGGCATTGGCTCGGTTACCGGGATGGTCTCCTCGGGTGAACCGATGTGGTGCGGGGTGGGTCGAGAGCTGGACACCATCCTCGACCTTGCTCCTAATCTTCCGATCGATATCGGTCTAATTGTTATCACTGAAGACCCCGCAGAGCTGACCACCGCGGCAGCGGCGATTCGATCGGCCGAAGGACGGGTGAGGTTCGTCGGTTGGAAGGACTTTTCCGACGGGAGCCTCGGCGGTCATACCGCTGCGATGTACGAGCCTTTTGCCGATCAACCCGACCAAATCGGAACACTTCGACTTCGACCGGAGAAGGCCCTGACGATGGCGCGCACTTCACTCGACCTGGGAGGTGCGGTGGCAATTCACGCAATCGGTGATCGGGCCAACGACGAGGTACTCGACCTCTTTGAGGTTCTCCTCGCCGAGGGGGCGGACCCCATCTCGCTCCGCCTCGAACACGCATCATTGCTCACCGACGACGCAGTAGACCGGATTGCCCGCCTCGGAATCACCGTCTCGATCCAGCCCGCCTTCCTGGCATCTGAAGGCGATTGGTTGGAAAAAAGACTTGGGCCGCGGCGGATGAGCCTGGCCTATCGATTCCGCTCTCTGGCCGAGGCCGGTGTGAATCTGCTCGGTGGAAGCGATTGCCCCGTTGAACCACCCGACCCCGCCATCGGTATCGCCGCGGCCCGAAACCGTCATGGCATCAATCCCGATGAATCTCTGACTCCGTCCCAAGCTGAGGCACTGTTCGCCCCGCCTCACCACTAGTGGAGTGAACGCGCCTGTCCGGGTGGATAAAATCGAACTCTGTGGCGTATCAACACACTCAAACCGGACCACTCCCGATCATCACCTTCGCATTTCTTCGCGGTATTGGCGGTGATCATGTACCTCGGAAGCGGGAGCGGCGGGGAACTTCTCCTGTTCGGGGTGATCATGCTTGTGATTATCGCCATTGAAGTTGTGTTTAGCCGCCTGACGATTTCGGTTGAATCTGGACAAGTCACGGCTCATTTTGGCTGGGGATGGCCACATCGGGAATTCGCTCTCGCCGACATCGTCTCTGTAGATCGAGTGCGAAACAAGTGGTGGTACCGACTCGGGTTGCGCAAGGTGCCCGGCGGTGCCTGGATGTTCAACATTTGGGGTCTTGATGCGGTAGAGCTGAATCTACAAACGGGAACCAAGTTCCGGCTGGGAACCGACGACGTCGAGAATCTCTACACAGCCATCAGTCTCGACTTGTGAAGTCAACCGCAGCGTCTTGCGTCAGGGTGGATAGGGCTCAAAGCCTTCGGTTTCCTGCCGATCTCGAACAAAAGCCACGATCGCAGCTACCTGCTCGCGGTCTAAGCCCTCGATCGATGGCATCGACCCAAAACCCCAATGATGCTGTTGCGAACCAAGAAGCACAGCCCGCTGGAATGCTTCATCTCCGTGGTGACCGGGCTCGTAAACCTCGGAAAGATGCGACGGCCCTTGATCTGTCCCACGAAGATCGTCCCCGTGACACGAGGCACAGTTGCCTTTGTAGAGAGTCGAACCGATGGATATCAGATCCTCGTCTGGAATAGGATCGACATTTGAGGTTGACCCTGTAGAGCAAGCCGTTACTGCGAAAAGAAGCAGCGTCGATACCGCGAGAAGCCTTCTCACGTTTGCTCCGGGCGAATCTCGACTCGTCTCAGTAGCTGCGCGTTCAAGGCGACGACGATGGTGGACGCACTCATCAATACCGCGGCGGCCGCCGGTGCCAGCACTAATCCGGCCCAGGCGAAAGCTCCCGCGGCGAGGGGTATCGCGAGAACGTTGTAACCGGCCGCCCAGCCAAGGTTCTGCAACATTTTCCGATAACCCGCTTGCGATAACTTTCTGATTCCGATGACCCCTCTCGGGTCGTCAGAGGCGAGAACGATTCCAGCCGACTCGATGGCTACATCTGTACCGGCACCGATGGCAATCCCAACATCTGCCTGAGCGAGTGCAGGCGCATCATTGACTCCATCACCGACCATCGCCACTCTCAAGCCTTGGGCCTGCAGGTTCTCCACCTTGGAGTGTTTGTCCTCGGGTAGGACTTCGGCAAATATCTGGTCGATGTCGAGATCAGCCCCAACAGCTTGAGCCACCTGATGCGCGTCACCCGTGATCATGGCGACCTTGACACCGAGGCGATGGAGCTCTTCCACTGCCTGGCGAGATTCGGGGCGAATCTCATCCTCAAGAGAGAGTGCGCCAGCGACCTTTCCATCTACAACGACGTAGAGAACCGCTGCCCCCCGCTCCTTCCAAACTGCCGCCGAAGAGTCGATTCCGTCCGGGACCGTGAGGTTCTGCTCGCGGAGCAACGTAGGCCCTCCAACCATCACTGAATGTCCATCGACGGTTGCCGAGACGCCCCGTCCGCTCATCGACTGGAAGTCAGTGGTGGACAACTTTTCCCGATCGCCGCCTGCTTCCCTGACGATGGCTCTAGCGAGAGGATGCTCCGAGTCTCCTTCGGCCGCAGCGGCGAGAGCGAGAAGTCGTTCCCGACCGATATCGTCGGTCGCAACATCCATCACTCGATGACTTCCCTTGGTCAATGTCCCGGTCTTGTCAAATAAGACGACATCAATATTGCGCATTCGCTCAAGGGCCAATCGATCTTTGACCAGAATCCCATTTCGAGCAGCCATGCTGGTCGAAATGGCGATAACCAACGGAATGGCTAAGCCAAGTGCGTGCGGACATGCGATCACCAACACGGCAACTGTCCGGGTCACCGCTTCGTCCGGCTCACCGACAAGGAGCCATGCAATGACTGTGATGGCGGCAGCACCGATGGCGATATAGAACAAAAACGCAGCCGCCCGGTCGGCGAGGACTTGAGCTCTCGAACTGGAGGCTTGCGCTTGAGCGACCAGTCGCTGAATGCCGGCCAAAGCCGTGTCATCGCCAACTGCGTTGACCCTGAGCCTTATCGAATTGTCAGTGGCGACGGTGCCAGCCACGACCCGGTCGCCAGGTCCTTTCGATACAGGATTCGACTCGCCTGTCACCGAAGCCTCGTCGATTTCTGCGGCGCCGTCGGCTATTTCGCCATCTGCTGGGATCCGTCCACCCGGGCGAACCAACACCAAATCGCCGACTTCCAGGTCTGCGATAGAAACGGTCTCCGGCTCACCGTCGACGATTCGCTCTGCTTCATCCGGCAGAAGCTCAGCCAGGGCTGCCAACGCCCCGCGTGCCTGCCCGATTGCTCTCATCTCCATCCAATGTCCAAGGAGCATGACCACGATCAACGCCGCCAGCTCCCACCAGAATTCGAGATCGAAGAACCCGAGAGTCGTCGCCATAGAGGCCACGAATGCCACCGTGATCGCCATTCCGATCAGCAGCATCATCCCGGGTTGACGATCGCGAGCTTCCTGCACAGCTCCCTTCAGAAACGGTGCGCCACCGTAGAAGAAGAGCACCGTGCCCAGTACTGGAGGAATCCACTCAGATCCCGGGAAGCTCGGTGCGGTGTATCCGAACCACTCTTGGATCATCTCGGAAAAGAAGATGATCGGAGCGCTGATCGCTAGGGAGATCCAAAACTTATCTCGAAACATCGCAACGCTGTGGCCAGCGTGCTTGTCGTGTCCCCCTCCGCCATGGTCGCCGTGATCGCTCCCGTCGTCTTTGCCACCCTTCGCCACATGGTGGGAGTCTGCGACCCCTATGTTGTGTGTCGAGGTGTGCGAGTTGTGGTCAGCGTGGTTCATGGATATCTCCTTTATACACCTTCCAGTCGCCTGGAAAGTCAAGCCTGCACGACCCGAGAACGGCGCCGGAACCGGTCGGTCGGATACTTCCGATTACGGTCCCGACACGCGGAATCGGCAATGTACAACCGCCTCTTCCTCAGAACGGTTGTTGCTTTGAAATTGAAAACCTTCTTTTCGGATGCCGACGAGTCTTCGTATGATCGGCGACAATGAAAGAACAAGCTCATAACAAAGGTTCGGGTGGACCGAGCTCCATCCATGGATTCGATGATGTTTTCCCCGTCCTGGACAAACTCGAGGAGCTCTGCTGCGATCCGGGGAGGAGTCCCCAGATGAAGTCACTTAGAACAACTCTCGAGGCTATTCGAAAGGGTCTTGGGGCGGATACACCCGACCTCAATTTCGACGTTGTCTTGCACCGGGTCGCCGATGCGGGATCCCAATTGGGACGACTCCAGGTGACTTGCTGCGCACCAAAGCGAAATGTTCTTTATACCGAGATCCTTCAGAATCTCAACACAGTTCAAGTCGCTTTGAGCAAGGAGCGAGGGACAGGACACTGAAGCCGGGGCTCCCAACACCACTGCCCGGGGAAATTCCTGTCGGACCCAAATCCCCGGACTTTGACCGGTCGGTCGAGTGCCGCGGCGCGGTGCGAACAAGCGGAATCGGCCACATCCAGCCACCTTTTCCTCAGAAACCAATGAGCGGCGGCTAGAAATCGGGGTTGCCTATTCCACCATTGCACCGGCCTCCGGGCTCTGGACCGGTCGGCGAAGACGTGAACTCGTTCACGAACTGCTCAAGTCGAAGGTCGCTAGCGTCCTCCAAGCTCAACTGATTGGCCCACGCTGTGGCGACGATCGGCGATTCCTGATCAGGCAACGGGCTGACGAGAACCTTGTCGATTGGTCCGGTGAATTTACGAAACATGGCAACCTGGTCTGCGGAAATCGAAGGTGAGTATGTGACCCACACTGCTCCATGCTCCAAAGAATGCAAAGCGTTCTCAGCCTGAATAGGGGTATCATAGAAGCCACAGTTCTGCCAGACCTCAGAGTGCTCGCCGCCAGCCGGAACTTCGTGATCGTCGTATAACTCACCTTCGACATGCTCGGGAGGTCCAACCTCGACCTGGTCGGTTCCATCTGGCACGCCCGTAAGGAATTCCTCGGATACGAGCGATACAGCCAGAAGCACGATCAGGCCCATTCCAACCACCGCCACAACACCCCACGTCAATCGGCGCGACCATGACGTCCCCTGTTGGTCTTCCTGTGGCTTACCAGGGCGGTTTACTTGTTTTTTGGCATTCAATTCTTCACACGTCCTTTGTCTCGAATAGCCAACCGGGCAACACAAGGCAATGAATCCGCTTGCTTCGGGCCGACTAAAAACAACCGCGTTAGGGCGTGGACCTCCCCGACACTCCCGTCGGGGAGGTCCACACGGTGGCTACGACGCGATCGTCAGGGTCCCCTTCATTCCGCCGGCGTAATGCCCCGGTTCATGGCAGCCCATCAGCACAGTCCCACTTTCGGTGAAATGCCAGGTGAGTTCTTTCGTTTCGCCCGCTTCGAGACGCACTGAGTTGGGTTCGTCATGCATGACCGTCTCCCCACTCCCCATCATTTCCACCATTTCGGCTTCGTGAGCGTCTTGAGTTTCGGCATCACCCAGGGTGAATTCGTGTGGTATTTGGCCTGTGTTGGTAATCCGGAATGTAACGATCTGGCCAGCGGCGATCGCCACTTCTGCCGGATCAAATGTCAGGTTGTCTTTTGCTTCGATTTCAACCGTCATATCGGCTTCAGATGCCTCGGCGGGTTCGCCGAACGAAAACTCTTCGGTTTCTTCCATGTCCATGGCACTTGTGTCCGAAGCCTCCGGAGCGGCGCTCGTATCAGATGAATCTGAACCGCCACACGCGGATACAACGAGGACGAGAACCAGAACGAGCAAGGCAAATCGAGGTCTTTTGTCAAACATTTTTTCTCCTTTAGATGCATTTGGTTACTTGATCGGGATTCGGATCAAATTCGCATCACGCAGAGCTCGCGAAAAGAAAGATGCACCCTCGGCTTGAGGGAAGAGAGGCCAACCGTCGGCGTGGAATTCACACGCGGCTTTGCGAGCCTGACCGATCGGGGCGTGGTTGGCACAAGCAGGGCGAAAGCAAGAACTACCGCCAGGGTGCAAAGCGCCATAGTCGCGTGGCTGGTGCCAACAGTCCGCTCTTGCGCAGATACATGCGTCGTTTGCGACTCTCCATCCCCAAAACAGACTTCGTGCAACATGACGCTGGCGGCGAGCAACACGAGCAAAAACGCCACATAAACGCGGATGCGTCGCTTCCTATCCTGCATCGCCAAGTCCAATACCGCTCCCAGGCACAAGCCAGTCGCCTCGATCATCTGATGTTGTGGTCTTGACCGTAGCGTGATTTGCTCCTTTGCGACAAGGGAGCGAAGAAGATCGAGCGTCGTTTCTGAAGCTGCATCGGAGGCCGATAGAAAACACTCAGTCGACCGAATCCAGGCGAGCCCGCCCAATCCCGATCAGTGTTTTGATAGAGAAGGGTCGCCCAGACGGCCGGGCACCGCCATCGCCGGACTCCGTATGACTTATCGAACCGGTGATCAAGCCTTAGGTGCAGACCGGAAGCTGATCCACTGATGAGACCACAGCCACCCGAACAATTCAACAGCAGATGGTCGACAATCCACCTCCTGGTGTCGGGACCGGCTGGGTACGAATCCACATCGGCCCGTCGCCGTTGATCTCATGGGCACACGATTAAAGTGGGGGATCGCTTTCGTTCCAGTGTGGTCCGTCAACCTCCCAGGATGTCGAGCGTCTCCCAGGCTCGGAGGAGGGGTTGGGCAACCACGCCCACAACGATTACTCCGATTGTTGCGAATGCTACCGATACTCCGGCTAGTCGACCCATCGTCGGTCGTCGGCCACCGGGTTTCTCCTGATATGCCGGACCCAACACCCTGAAGTAATAGACCAGAGAGACCACCGAATTGATCACGGTGAGCACAGCCAGCCACGCGTAGCCGGCATCGATCACCGCCCCCATCAGCAGCAACTTGGCAGCGAACCCTCCGAGGGGAGGGATCCCGATGAATGAGAGGAACCCGACCAGCATCGCTCCCATCAGCCAAGGGTGAGGCCCGGCGAGACCTCGGTACGAATTGCGATCCGTTAATCCCCTCAGCGCCACCACGACACCGAAAACGGCGATCGTTCCTAAGGAATAGGCCACCAGGAACATAAGCAACGAGGGAAGCGCCAGGTCGCTGCGCCCGATGGCCACAATCGCCAACAACCCGTATCCGGCCTGTGAAACTGCCGACCATCCCAACAGACGTCTGACATCATCCTGGCGGAGCGCAGCCAGGTTGCCCAGAGTCATGGTGACGGCAGCGAGCAAGGCCATCAGGGGTCTCCACCCCAGTTGAGTATCGGGGAGGATGAGAACAAAACGGGCCAGGAACACCAAGGCTCCGATCTTGCCAAAAATCATAAGGAAAGCCGCGGCCGGCGCTGGCGCCCCTTCAGCAACATCTGGAACCCAGGGGTGAACCGGGGCCACCCCCATTTTAAAGGCAAGCCCCACCACCACCAGACCGAACCCCACAACCAGGGCCAGGGGGTCGGCACCCTCGAGGCCGGGTCCAAGGTCGGTGAATGTGGTACTCCCCGAAAGTCCAAAGAGCAGCGCAACTCCATAAACCATGGCGCCGTTGGCCAGAGCTCCAAGAAGGAAGTATTTCATGCCGGCCTCCGACGAGCCCCGCGATCGCCGGTGAAAAGCGGCGAGGGTGTACCCGGCGACCGAAGAGAGCATTATCGCCAGCACCAACTCCATCAAATCAGTGGCCCCGGCAAGAAGCACAGCACCGAGCGTCGCAAAGATCAAAATGACGTAATACTCGGCATGTCGGGCATCCGGTCGGAACCACTCAACCGAGAGGCCGACGACCAAAAGTGCAACAACTGTCAGCAGCAGGGTCGCCCACCTCCCCACGCCGTCCGCGGCCAGAGTGTCGAAGAAGGTGAGGCCGGGAGGGTCGACCAAGTCGAGTCCGGCGAATACCGCAGCACCGAGCAGCACCGCAGATGCCAGAGCCGCCATCCATGGTTGGAGACGACGTGGGGTGAATAGGGCAACCATCAGGACGACGATCGAGCCCGCGGCGAGAGTCACCTCGGGGAGGATGTCGCCAAGGAAGGCGACCATCTGAGCACCCATTTCAGGCACCTCAGCCTCCCGTCATGGCCCGGCTGGCCGAGTCAATGACATCGACAAGCCATGCCGGTGCGATTCCAATCACGACGACCAGCGCCAAGATGGGGGCCAGGGCAGCCAACTCCCACTTACTCAGGTCGGTCCAGCCCGACCATTTGTCGGGCAGGGGCCCAAGAAAAACCCGCTGTACCATCCTTAGGAAAAGAGCCGCGGTGATGACAATGCCAAGCAGGCCGATTCCTGCCAGCCACGGGTACACCCCAAGGGTCCCGGCAAAGATCTGGAACTCAGCCACAAACCCCGCTAGGCCCGGCAAACCCAGCGACGCGAATGCGGCCAGAAGCATGGCCCCGGTCAACGCCGGCGCCCGGGATGCCAATCCTCCGAACTCGTCCATCTCATAGGTCTCGCCCCTGGCCAGGACCGAGCCGGTCAGGAGGAACAGAGCCCCGGTGATCAACCCATGGGCAATCATCTCAATGGTGGCGCCAGTGAGCGCTATGGAGCGGGCGGCTTCAGGTGCGCTCAGGTTGGCAGCAACCGCGACGCCAAGAATGACATATCCCATGTGATTGACCGACGTGTAGGCGACCAGGCGTTTGAGGTTGGTTTGGGCCATAGCCACCAGCGCCCCATAAATGATGCTGACCACAGCCACGACCGCAATCGCAAAAGAAAACCGGTCAAAGGTCTCCGGCATCATCTGCAACA
>JBBKXI010000157.1:0-9761 GCA_037969415.1 Acidimicrobiia bacterium
GACCAGTTCAAAGCCGACATAGCCCAGGATGAATGTTCCCGACCAAATCAGTGTCCAACCAAGAATCTGGATCTTTCTCCGCATCCAGAAAGGCTAAACCGGACCAGTTCCTACTCCCCCAAAAGGCCAAGTCGCCGAGTACGACTGTTCCCCCGCCTGCTCCCTCTCCAAAGACGAAGTCGCCTTCCTACTCCCCCTCCAGAGACGGAGTCGAATGGAGGGGGTGGCCGTTGCGAAAGCAACGGCCGGGGGTGGACGGTGGAATTCGCGTGATTCGATTGGATCGAGCGTCGCTGTCGCTCGAGAGCTAGGTCCAATTTGGGGGGCGTTTTTCTTGGAATGCGGTAATTCCCTCACTGACGTCTTCGGTCATCGCGATCTCGGTTAATCCTGTCTGGAGCCGGTCGAGGGCTACGTCGAAGGGAAGATCGGCCATTCCGGCGAAGGCATCTTTCCCGATCAGAAAGCTGGAGGGACTGGAGGAGATCAAAGTCGACACCACTTCGTCGACCGTGGCGTCGAGTTGATCCCTGGGGACCACACGGGACACCGCACCCAGACGTTGTGCCTCATTGGGGTCAATTAGCCTTCCACTAAGCATCAGCTCCAGCACCGCTTTGCGGGGCATCGCCCTGAGGAGCACTGCTGAAATCATCATCGGCCACAAACCAACCTTCACCTCAGTGGTGCCCAATTTGGCGTCATCAACACAGATTGTGATGTCGCACGCCACTGCCAATCCAAATCCGCCGGCAAGGGCGTGACCATTGACCCGGGCCACAGTTGGTTTGCCACCCCGGACCATGAGGCGGAAAAGGTCGGCCAGGGCGCCGCGTTCGCTGTGGCGGCCAAGCGGATCATCAACGAATCCCGCTGAGAGGTCTCCGCCAGCCGAGAATGCCTTGTCGCCGGCACCCGTGAAGACCAAGACGCGCACTTCGGGATCATCCAGGGCATTCTGGGTCGCGACCACGAGTTCCTTCATCACCTCCGTGGACAGAGGATTACGGCGTTGCGGCTCGTTGAGCGTGATAGTTGCCCTTCCGGACCCGGTTTCGTACAGAATCATCAAGTTTCTCCGCTGTCGCCTTCCTGTGCCTGGCAATCGCTATTACCGTCGGTACACATGCTATGGCTCGCGCTCGTTCTCTTTCTGGCACTGGCCACCGCGATGTTACGCGGCGGTCGTCTGACCAACCTGGGCGACATCGAGATGAAGGCCTGGTGGCTCCTCGTCGTCGGCTTCGGCCTCCAGGCGGCCACAAGATTCCTCCCCGATACCGCGTGGGCCGAAACCGCCGGGTTGATTATGGTCCTCGGATCCTTTTTCCTGCTCATGATCCTCGTGGTAGTCAACCGGGATCGGCCCGGAATGTGGTTGGCGGGGGTTGGTGTTCTGATGAACTTCACTGTCATCTCTCTCAATGGCGGCATGCCAGTCCTGGCTGAGGCCGCCCAGGTCGCCAGTGGCTTCACCGAATCGGCCCCCAACATCGTCGGATCGTTCAAACATGTTGTCTTGGACGAGACCACTTTGTTCACAGTTTTCGCCGATGTCATTCCTATCCGGTTTGTGGGCCATGGACAGGTGATCAGCCTTGGCGATGTATTTCTCGCCGTTGGCCTGGGACGTTTCCTCGAGCACGAACTTCGTAAGCCACGCCGCTATTTCAAACACGGCGCCCAAGCCGAAGCAGGGTCAGCCCACTAAGTCGCGATTCCTGCCGATGACACCTCTGGCGCTGAGAATATGGCGCAGCGACGAAACCACTGCTGGATCAAATTCGTAGGCTGTCCCCGCGTGGAGATGTTCTAGCGCCTGGAGCGGTGAACGGCCATCGCTGTAGACCTGCCAGTCATAGGCAGCGGCGACCTTGATAATCCGGGAGATCGTCGAGATATCGGGGTCGGACTCTTCCCCGGGCCTGCGGAACGGCTCGTACTGGTTGCGGACATCGCCAGCCACGCGGTCGAGATATGGGGCTTCGGCAATAATTTCGGCGCTCCACCGGGCGATGTCATCGGGTGTGTAACCCATCTTGAGAATTTGGGGCTCGTTGAGACTGACCCGTCCGATGTCATGCATCAGCCCGGCAAACTCGACGTGCTCCACCTGGACCGGGCCCAGACCCATTTCCTTGGCGATCGACGACGCAATCTCGGTGGTGCGGTCGGCATGGCCATTCACGCCGAGTCCGGAGACCTCAGGAATCCGGGCCAGGGCGCGAATCGTCTGCTTGTAGGTGACTTTGGTCTCCTGGAATCGGGCGAAGGCGCTGTGGGCAAACGAATACGGGAGAAGGGCTATCGGCAGGGCCCACCACTTCAGCGCGGGATACAACTCACCAAAGAGGGCGCCGGTGAGGGTGAGGCCCATGAATACGTTGAGATCATGGAGCAACGACCGGGCCAGATAAGTTCTGGAAAGTTCCCGGGGGCCAAGGATGAGCAGGGCACGCATCAACACTTCAACACCAAGCCAGGCAATTAGGGCAGCGGCGAACGGAAGGAGGTCTACCCAGTCTCCATCAGAGATCGTGAAGACACCGACGCGCATCGACGAGTAGACCACTGCGTAGGTGATGTAACCAGCAAGACGGCGCACCATGGTCGGTAGGAGTTCGGCGTGGCTCTCCCCGCGGGAGAGCCGCATCGCCCAGACCCCGGCAAGGCCGACCCCGTAGACCACGATTGTGCCGGCGAGGTCGACTCCATCATCTGAAGAGATCAGTACCAACGGCATCGCCGCGGCAACAGCCAAGCCGGTGGTAAATCGGTTGCCGGAATTAGAGGTGGCAACCCCGATCAGAGAGCCAATCACTAGGGCGGTCACCCCGACGCTGAGTGCGAGCGGGTCGGAAGTTGCCGACCCGTAGGCCAGAACGCCCACTCCGCCCGCGATAAACGGAAAAATCCAGGAGATGATGGCAACGGTGCGTTCGTTCCAATCAGCCACGAAGAGTCAACTCCGGTTCTTCAGCAAGACGCCTTGCCATCTCTTCATCGTTGACGTGTGGCGCACCCCAGCGTCGGCCGGTCTTATTGAGGGCACTTTCGAATGCATCAACGACATCGGGGTGGAATTGTCCGCCCGAGTGGCGACGCAACTCACCAAGGGCATATTGTTGGGAAAGGGCCATTCGATATGAGCGCGCGGAAGTCATCGCATCAAAGGAGTCGGCCACGGCGACGATACATGCCTCCAGGCTCGGGGATTTGCCCTCGACATGGCCGATTCCCCCGTATCCCTTTCCGTCAAAGTGACTGTGGTGGCCGGACGCGATCTCGACCATAGGTTGGAGAAAGTCGACTTCGGCGAGAATCTCTTCGACAAGATGGGCATGCTCTTTCATGATTTCGTACTCATCATCTTCGAGACGACCACGCTTGCGGATCAATTCGGTGGGCACGGCGAGTTTTCCCAGATCATGAATCAGGGCAGCCCAGCGGATTTCTTCGAGTTGGGTCCCGGTGAAACCGAGTTCCTCGCCGATCAATTGGGCGAAGTGGGCGACTCGCTCGGTGTGTCCCCTGGTGTACATGTCTTTCGCCTCGAGGGTCTTGACGAAACCGCGGAGCGAACCGATGTGAGCGTCGCGGAGTTGACCAAAGGCATACAGCGACATGTGGCCGATCCCGTAAACACCGACAATCAGCACGAGGATGGCGGAGCGGCGTTCTGCAATCAGCCATGCGGCACCAATCAGACCACCGAGCAGGGCCATCGTCACCTGACCGCCGAAAAGGACACCCATCTTGGACCAGGGCTCCAGATTGTCGTTGCCAAATACGATCTTGACGGCCCGCCGGATCAGCAATGTTTGCACCGTCACATAGGCAAGCCCGGCGACCGAAGCGGCCGCCGCTACCACAAATAGAATTTCGGTGGTGGGCGCGGGGATGGGTTCGAGACTGACATCGAGGACTAACCCTGCAACCGCACCGGCGAGGGCGAACTGGCCGAAGTTGGCCAGGGGTTGGAACCAACGCCGTTGTTTAATGTCGGTTGGTGTGATGCTGCCAGCGGCAGCCATCAGGGCCATCCCGAACATGGCATCGGAACCGGGGCTAATTGCAAGGATGACCCCGGCGGTCATAATCACCATGATCGAAGAGGATTGGAGCAATCGGTCGTTGACCTCGACAGCGAAGAACTCCAACAACATGAAAAGAGCGGCGAACGGAATCCAGACATTCCAATCGGGGGGTTGAGACAAAATGGCGGTTACCACAAGCACCGCGGCGCCCATCAGGGCATAGGGAATAGCCACCCGGAGCCTGCGTCGCACCGTGGGGCGTAGATGGCCGAACCATCCCCCGTACCGCCGTTTTAGTTTCTTTTCCATTTGGATAGCTCCGACATGTTGTCAGATGTTGGGGTAATGCCGGCGTCTTTCAACTCAACCGATACGTGAAGAGGCCGTAGCCAAGTTTTCCTCCCCGGCTACGCGGACTCCAACTTCGGACCAAACGTGTCTTCATTGCTTAGACGCTCACCTACGTTTTAAACTTCACCGACCTTGGGGGACAGGTGATCTAAATCCGCTCCGCTGGGTTTGATGATCGTTACTTGCTTTGAGACTGACGTCGGACGCCGACACTTACCCACTCTGCTCCCGATTGCTCGGGAACCCTTTTACATGTCAAAAGGCCCCTGACTTCGCCCGCTGGTGATGCAGAACTGACGATCTCATGATCGTTAACGCCCTCCAACCCAAAGGAAAAGCTCCAGCAATGGAGAATCTAGACCCTGTGGATAACCAACACAAGGGGAATCTGGCAGCGAATGACCACTAAGTCGTGGCAATAGAGGTAATCTCGTGGCAAGTGGACGTAGTAGCACTCCAGGAAAAGATCGGTCGGATCGATGGGGTCGAAGCGGCGAGGGTGGTAGCTGGCAACGGCCAGATCGAAGAGATCCATGTTCTTGCGCGCCGAAACAAAGCGCCCAAGCAAATAGTCCGTGACGTCCAATCACTGAGCCAAGCACTATTTGGCGAAGATATCGATCGGCGCGTCGTCTCAGTAGTCCAGCTCGCCGACAGCGATCTCGACGGTGGGCTTCGACCGGCCCTGGTAGATATTTCCGAAACTCTTGACGGTTCCCGTGCCGAAATCGTGGTCAAACTGCGGTGGAAAGACTCAGTTTTTTCCGGGACTAGTGGTGGCGCCGCGTCTACCGCGACTCGGGCGCGACAGATTGCTGAGGCAACCATCGACGCCGTGCGGCAGGGTATCCACCCGGATGCCGCCCTCGCGGTGAGTTCAATGGACATCCCTGTGCTGGGCACCCGTCAGATTGCGGTAGCACAGATAGTTCTGGTCACTGATGCGACGGAGCGGATGCTCATCGGGGGTGCCTACGTCGAGGACGATGAAGCCCGCGCCGTAGTCCGTGCCGTGCTCGACGCCTTGAACCGCCTCCTGCCCGACCTTCGACTTCCCTGAGTGGGGATCCTCTGACAGCCCGCAAGGCCGAAGATGAGGGCCAGGAGATTAAGCGCGCCGCGGTGGTCACCCCGCACCATCTTTCCGCCGAAGCTGGACGACATATTCTCCTCTCCGGCGGTAACGCTGTCGACGCCGCTATCGGCATCGTCGCCGCCCAGGGAGTGGTGGCGCCGGAAACCTCTGGCGTCGGTGGCGATCTCTTTGCGCTGGTTCATGCCGAAGGGTGGGAGAGACCGCGCGCCCTCAACTCTTCAGGGAAGATGGGTTCAAATGCAGATCCTCAGGTACTTCGTGATCTGGGCCACGCAGAGGTTCCCCGTGACCATCCGTACACCGCTCCGATTCCGGGCTGTGTCGACGGATTGGCCACTCTCTCACTGGAGTTGGGCACACTCGACCTAGCAACAGTTCTCGCTCCTGCGCTAGAACTGGCCATCGAAGGCTTTCCGGTGTCCTCGGAACAATCACAGGCTTTTACCGGACTGGCAGATACATATCGAACCAATCGGGCGGTGGCCGATTTCTATCCCGGTGGGAATCCGGTCGAGGTCGGTTCAATAGTTCGAAGGCCAGCGCTCGCCCGCACGTTGCAGTTGATCGCCGAAGGGGGCCGCGAAGCCTTCTTCGACGGACAGCCAGGGGCCGACATTCTCGACGCCCTCCAAAGTCATGTCACAGCGGACGATCTAAGCCACTCGATGGCGGAATGGGTTGATCCGCTCGCGATTGACATCGACGATGACACAGCTTGGACCATGCCGCCCAACTCGGCCGGATATCTCGGCCCTGCAACCCTGGCTGTCTTCCTGATGCTCGACCCGCCAACCGATCCTCACGACCCTATGTGGTGGCATTTGATGATCGAAGCTCATCGCTCCCTGGCCTGGGAACGCGACAAACTCGTCGCCGACCCGGAACATCTACAAATGGCACCCGGGGAAATTGTCGGTCGGACCCGGTTGGAAAATGCGGCGCACTCGATTTCTAGGGAATCGGCTGGAGCCTGGCCAACCAAACCATCGCGGCCCACCGGGACGGCATATATGTGTGTCACCGACGCCTCGGGCCTTTCAGTCTCGATCATTCAGTCCAACTACCGGGGACCCGGTTCTCCGTTCGGAGCGGAGAATTCGGGTTTCCTCCTCCACGACCGTGGTGCTGGCTTCAATCTGATTCCAGGGCACCCCAACGAACTGGGTCCGGGTAAGCGTCCGGCCCATACCCTCTCCCCCACCATATGGACCCGGGGTCACGCCACCTCGTGGATTCTGGGAACCAGAGGTGGGGAGATCCAACCGCAACTCGTTGCCCAACTAGCAGCAAGAGCAATCGTCACTGACCAGGTTCTTGAGAAAGCACAGTCCGGTCCCAGGTGGTCAATGACTGAATACGGACCGGGAACGACGTCTGCGGTCTCGCTGGAACCCGAGACGGGGATTGCTGCCCATCTCGAAAAACTCGGCCATCACGTGATCGAGATGCCCGCACCGCAGACAGGATGGGGACCGATGTCAATCATCGACCGCCGCGGTGATGAAGTTCTCGCCGCCGCCGACCCCCGGGTCGACACCGCAACAGCCCTTGTTATCTAATGGGACAGTCCGACGCCACGAACGATTTTGTCGGCACCTGGCGCCTCTTCGATTGGATCGCGACTATCGACGGGCGCCCTGCCCGACCCTTCGGTGGACACACCACCGGTCTCATCACTTACACCGCAGACGGACGAATGTGGGGATCGCTGATGCGGGTCGACCGGGACAACGTCGATGCGCCGACCCTGGCATCGGCAACGGTTGAAGAGCGCTCCCGAGCAGCGGCCGGCTATCTCAACTATGCCGGCACCTACCGGGTCGAGCCTGGCAGCGTGGTCCATGTGGTCGAGCTGAGCCTCTATCCCAACTGGCTTGGTAGCGAGCAGGTCCGCAACGTGGAATGGGTTGAGGGGCCGAACGACACCAAGGACCTAATTCTCTCGGCGCTCGACCACCACCCTGACGGAACCAAAGTCTTTAACCGGCTCCAGTGGCGTCGAATTGAAAATTGGATCGACTAACTCAGTCCGGAGATAACCGATTCCACCTGTTCATCAGTTAGGGAGCCACCAGAACCAACGGCATAAAAACCGAGACGTTGAATCCGGTCGCCGTAGCGATCCTGCAAGGCGCCGGCCAGCTGGTCGATTGGAGCCGCAACACCTACCTGGAGTACAGCTTCGTCGGGAACCTTCGACGGCATCTCAGCCCATTGGCCTCGCTTCGACATCGCATTGAGCTCTTCGCCGAAGTCCCAACCGTTGGCTTCGAGGACCGGAGCGTACGAAGGCGTCGACGCATAGAAGGAGATCTGTTGCCGCACCGGTTCCATAGCCTCTTCGATTTCGGACTGAGTCTCACCGGTCATGATGAACACCGACGCTGCCCGCTCCACGTCGGCAAGGCTCCGGCCCGCTCCCTCCGCACCCACTTTCATGTTCGGCAGCACTGTCGCATCGAGATACTCCACCGTATGGAAGGGGTGCACAAAGAAACCATCGCAGACTTCCCCGGCCATTCTGGAAAGCCACGGTCCCACTCCAGCGATATAGACGGGGATGTCCGGATTCGGAATCGGCCCTGGATTGAAGAATGGGGTCATCAGGGTGAACTTGTAGAACTCACCGTCGTAGCGCAACGGGGTGGCGTTTTGCCAGGTATCCCAGATCGCCCGCAGCGCCATGATGTAATCCTTGAGACGGGGGCCGGGGTTTCCCCACTCCGTTGAAAAACGGCGCGTGATATGGGCTCGAATCTGGGTACCCAACCCGAGGATGAACTGTCCCTGAGACAACCTCGCCAGATCCCACGAGGTCATGGCGACGGTCATCGGTGAACGGGGAAAAGCCACCGCGATCGACGTGCCCAACTCGAGCCCCGTGTCCTCGGTGCCGGCAATCGCAAGTGGCAGAAAGGGGTCATACTGAGTCTCGGCGCTGAAAAATCCTTCGTATCCGAGGCGGGCAGCGGCCAGTATCGCTGAACCCGCATTCTGCGGTGGGCCGGGTGGGTAGTAATAGTCAACCTTCATCTGCCCATCGTAGAGCCAATCGGGCGGGGTACCCTTAGCGACGTGATTTCAAAAGTTGCCCGGGTTGTCGGTTTTGTAGGTGGCATTGCCGCCATCGTTTGGGCGATGCGCGATCGCTTCATCTCGGTGGCGGTATCAAGAGAGCCGGAACCTCCGTCGTTTCGGACCAGCCCTGAAGTCAAAGGATTGGAGGACGTCATCGGGATCGGCCCCACCTATGCCTCACGGTTGAATGACGCCGGCTATTTGAATCCGTCCGACCTCGTCGGCGCCAAGCCGGACCAAATCGGGGAAATAGCCGGCGTCAGTGCCAGCAGGGCCGCCGGATGGATCACCCAGGTCTCCCCCGCCCCTTGAACCCATATCTGATCGCCCCTGAGGATCTGGAAACAGGCCTGGTCGGCCACCCGTCGTATCGGTCTGGCCAGCTAAAGGAGTGGCTATACCAGCACCCGGTTCTCGAAGCGGAAGCAATGACCAATCTTCCTCTAGAACTGAGGGAGTCAATCGGCGACTCCCTATGGCCATTCCGCGTCGAAACGGAACAGTCGTCGGATCGTAGCAAGACCAGAAAATGGCTCTTCCGCTGTAATGACGGGGCGGCCATCGAGGCTGTCCTCATGGGATATCCGCGCCGGGCGACACTTTGTATTTCGTCCCAGGCCGGATGCGCCCTTGCTTGCACCTTTTGTGCGACCGGGCAATTCGGGTTCGAACGACACCTCGAGCCAGGAGAGATTGTTGCCCAGGTGGCGTATGCCCAGGCTTTCCTCCGTCAGATTGGGATGCCCGGCGTACCCGATCATCTGACCAACATCGTGTTCATGGGGATGGGTGAACCTCTGGCCAATTATCGGAGGGTGCGGGAGGCGATCCGGATCATGGTCGAAGTGATGGGGATCTCGGCCCGTTCGCTCACCGTCTCTACTGTCGGAGTTGTGCCCGGAATCAAGAAGCTCGCCGATGAACCATGGCCGGTGTCGCTGGCGATCAGCCTCCACGCCGCCGACGACGAACTGCGAAGTTCAATAGTCCCGATCAACAAGCGTTACCCGATCGCCATGCTCGAGGAAGCCGCCATGGAATACCTGGAGAAGAAGAGACGACGCCTCTCCATCGAATGGACAATGATGGACGGTGTCAACGACACCGAAGATCAGGCATTCAAACTGGCCGCCATCGCACGACGATTGCGCGCACACGTCAACCTGATCGCCCTCAACCCAACACCCCTCACCAAGGAA
>JBBKXI010000158.1:0-2814 GCA_037969415.1 Acidimicrobiia bacterium
TCGCATCGGGAGTCGACGAGGACGATGACGAACCAGAATCTGCTGTTGTCGTGGTTTCGACGCTTTCGGTGGTTGTGGTGGAGTCTGCCGTTCCTCCACAGGATGCGATGATAAGGCTGAAGGCCACGAGGGCAAGGAAACTTCTTTTCATACCGGTCAGCCTAGGCGGCTAATCGACCCTTTCAATCGCCGCTCCAAGACTCGCCAGGCGACCGGAGAAGTCCTCGTAGCCGCGATCGATATGGGAAATGTCTCCCACTTCCGTCACTCCATCGGCCCGGAGCCCGGCGAGGGCTAACGCGGCGCCGGCCCGAATGTCGGGAGCGAGCACCGGACAACCGGAAAGTGACTCGACCCCGCGGATCACAGCATGTTGCGCCTCGGTGACAATGTCGGCGCCCATTCGCGCAAGTTCGCCGGCATACCGAAATCGAGCGTCGTAGAGATTCTCAGTGACTATCGAGGTTCCCGAAGCCACCGACAGGTAGGCAACCATCTGCGGATGCATGTCGGTGTGGAACCCCGGAAATGGCAACGTGGCGAAGTCGATCGGTTTGGGTCGCTCTGGACCCGACACCCGAAACCAACCGTCGCCTCGCTCAACTTCACAGCCACTGTCTTCAAGCTTGCGCAGTTCCATTCGAAGATGTTCGGGGAAACAACCCGTGACCGTCACATCACCACCCGTAATCGCGCCGGCAACCGCATAGGTTCCGGCCTCAAGCCGATCGGGGATGATCGAGTGCTCGGCGGGATGAAGTTCTGCGACTCCTTCGATTGTGACCAACGATGTCCCTGCTCCTTCAATTTTCGCTCCCATCGCGGTCAATTGAGCCACCAGATCGACGATCTCGGGTTCGCGCGCCGCGTTGACAATGGTGGTGGTGCCTTCGGCGAGTACTCCTGCGAAAAGCAAATTCTCGGTGGCGCCGACTGACGGAAAAGCGAGCTCAGCTTCGGCACCCTGGAAACGCCCGTCTATCTTGCCCACCAGCTCACCGTGGACGAGTTCAAATTTCGCCCCTAGGCGTTCCAAGCCGTCCGTGTGCATATCGATCGGACGGGCGCCAAGATCATCGCCACCAGGAAGGGCAACTCTGGCTTCTCCGCATCGTGCCAGGAACGGGCCGAGGACAACTATCGACGCTCGCATCTGTCGCATCAGGTCGATCGGCGCTTCCGGGTTGAGCTTCTCAGGCACCACAACCCAGAGATCATGTCCATCCCTATCAAGCCGGCAACCGGCATGCGTGAGCACCTGGCACATTAGTTCCACGTCGAGGATCCCGGGGACGTTTGACAAACGATGACGCCCTGGAGCAAGCATCGCCGCCACCATCTCCTTGAGTGCTGCGTTCTTCGCTCCGAGCACTCCCACCGTGCCTTTGAGGCGTTCTCCGCCACTGATCACAAAACGGGCCATCACGGGCAATGTAGTGTCAGATCAGGCGAATACCGGGCTCCGCAAACCCCCGGGGAGGCGTTGCGACAGGGCTAACCTGCCGCCCGTATGAGAATTGCACTTGGCTCGGACCACGCGGGCTATCCCCTGAAAGAACATCTTGCATCCTGGCTGGCCGAATCGGGCCATGCCGTCTACGACCTGGGGACTCACAATTCCGATCCGGTGGATTATCCCGACTACGCCGCGGCGGTTTCTTCAGCAGTGCTTGATGGTCGGGCCGACCGCGGAATCGTGATCTGCGGATCCGGGGCCGGAGCGTCGGTTGCAGCCAACAAACTGAACGGAATTCGCGCCTCAGTTGCCCACGACGTCTACACAGCGCATCAGATGGTGGAACACGACGATGTCAATGTCCTATGTCTGGGTTCTCGGGTCATTGGCACCGCACTGGCCGAAGACTTGATCAAAGCCTTCCTCGGTGCCAAATTCAGCCGCGAAGACCGCCATGTCCGTAGGTTGGAGAAGATCCGGGCGCTAGAAAACTAGTCCCGACGATGACTCAGCCGGAAACTGCTGCCCCGGCCTGGGCCTCAAGCACGAGTTGGTTGAGCCCGGCGATGCCGATCTCTCCGGAAACCCGACGAATAACGTTGTTCTCACCGTCAAGAACCACGTAGAAAGGGGTGCCGGACATCCCGTAGTTAACGGCGACAGTTCCGAGTTGATCATCGAGCATGGTCGGAACCGTCCAACCTTCATCGATCAGCCATTCCTGAGGCGGCCAATTAGGTCGAAGCTGGTCAGTCGATGTGGCGACACCGATCATTTCAACGTCGTCAGGGAGATTTCCGTCATCGATCCATTGCTGCACCAAGGGAACCTCGGCCTGACAATGAGGGCACCAATGGGCAAGGAAAATGATGATCTTTGAGGTGCCGTCGGGCTCGATGGTGACCTCTACGTCGTTCCAATCGGCCCCAACCGCTGAAGGAGCAGTAAGCCCCGTGGCGACATCGCTCTGCGCCTGGGCATTGAAGATGGGAAGCGGATCACCGCTGACCTCGACCTGGCCGTAGCCAATTGAGGCGTCTACTGGTGTTTCTCCGGCAATCGAGAAGGCAAGGAGAAAAATTAGGGCGAGTCCGACGACTCCACCGACGATTCCAAGGATTTTCTTATTCACTGTTAGGTCTCACATAGAAGGCAAGTAGTACGGAGATAACGATAAACCCGACCCCGGCCATAAAAGGTATCGAGACAAAGCCGAACATGTCCACATACTTGGCTGAACACGGGTTGGTGGGGTCACACGAACTCCCCTCCAGCGAAGGGAAGGTCTGCGTGATGTAGTGCCATATCGAGATGGCTGCGCCGCCGAGGGCCAGCGGCAATGCGTAATACTTCACGAC
>JBBKXI010000159.1:0-3902 GCA_037969415.1 Acidimicrobiia bacterium
ACGCATTCAGCGCTCTGGATCGACTCCGTCTTCTGGAGTTTCTGACCAACCCTGCGACGATCCTCATCCTGGTCGTCATCAATCTTGTCTTCGGAGTCATCCGAATGATCGCCGCCAGCGACGCATGGCGACGTGCCGGTGGCCGGGCATTTGGCCTCGGAGTGTTGGCCTTGCTCGTGTTCACGGCGTTTCCCCACATTGCGATCGGCTACGTCGGGCTTGAAACCCGATCGGCTCTACTTACTGTCTTCTCAGCACCTCCCCCGCGCGTAATCGCCATCGCACCCACGACAACTTCGATGGCCACAACAACGACGACAGCACCTACAACCTCGCTGGCGCCGACAAGGGAAATACCCATCGAGCCCACCACAACTACGTCGACCACGATCCCGCTCGGCGCTGAGCGAGTCACCTTTTTGCTCCTCGGTGGAGACGCCGGGCCAAGCCGCCCCGGGCTCCGCACCGATACGATGATGGTTGCCACTGTCGATACCCGTACCGGCGACGCCGCCATATTCGGATTGCCCAGGAATATGGCCGGGTTTACTTTCAGCGACGGGACTGAGTTCACCGGGTTTACCCAGGGAATTCTGAACGAGGTCTATATGTGGGGAGAAAGGAATCCAGAGAGGTTCCCTGGTTCCGAACCCGGAGTCACCGCCCTCCGCGATGTTGCCGAGACATTGCTTGGACTACCCATCGACCACTACGTACTGGTGGATATGATCGGTTTCGCACAATTGGTCGACATAATCGGGGGCGTCGATATCAACGTCCAGAGACCGATGGCCGCGCCTTTGTACGATCGATCGACGGGAGGCTACGAGATGATCGAATTCTCCGTGGGAAAACAGCATCTCAACGGGGACCTCGCCCTTGCATATTCCCGGAGCCGTACCGGGAGCAACGATTACAGCCGCATGGCCAGGCAACGATGCGTGATCAGTTCTGTCGTGGACCAAGCCGGGCCTCTCACCATGATGACCCGCCTGCCGTCATTGCTCGGGGTAATCGAGAACAGCGTCTCGACAGATATACCAATCAGCGACCTCCCGTACCTGATTAACCTGGCTCCGAAGGTGAGCAGCGATCGGATAACCGTGGTCGGATTCGACCTCGACTATCGCAGTGGCGAGGTAACCGAACGTGGATTCCCTAAACCAGATGTTGAGAAGATCCAGACCGTCGTCAGACAGGTGACCAGCGGCGAGTGGGAGAACGGCCCGATTGATCTGGTGACCGCTGCCGACGCCTGCGCGTAGTGGCGGCCGCGACCAGTGCCCGCTGGTTCAAAGCGTTTAACGTGTGGCGGTTATGAACGAAACTCCCCAATTCAGACTTCACCCGTGGCACGGTTTGGAAACCGGCCCGGACGCACCGTCGGTAGTTACGGCATATATCGAGATCACACCGTTCGACGTGATCAAATACGAGCTGGACAAGTCGAGTGGTCTACTGAAGGTCGATAGACCTCAACAGAGCAGCAGTTCGCCACCCACCCTCTATGGGTTGGTTCCCCGCACATACTGTGGAGACAGGGTGGCTGCATTGAGCAGCACGACCGACCGTGCAGATGGAGACCCGCTCGACATCTGCGTCTTCTCCGAGCGTCCTATCTCAAACTCAGACATCATCATGAACGCCAGGGTTATCGGTGGCCTTCGCATGATCGACGACGGTGAAGCCGACGACAAGATCGTCGGGGTGCTCGCCAACGACCCCATCTACGCCGACACCAACGACTTGAGCGATCTTCCGGACCTACTGGTCCAGCGGCTCGAGCACTACTTCCTCACCTACAAACAGATACCGGGAAAATCAATCGAAGTCTCGATCGAGGAGCAATACGGGAGGGCAGGCGCCCATAAGGTGATCGAAGCGGCGATGGCCGACTACCAAGCATCATTCGGCACGTGACCAGTATCAACCACGCCATGGCCTCGATTAAGCCGCCATTAGCTCAATCAGTGGTCGACGTGCCTCGAAATCCAGTTATCCACCTCGCTCCAGACTTCGAACAGCCAGTTGGCACGGGCGCCACGGTCCAGCGGGATCTCGGACCTTGGAATTCGCCACATCCCGATATGAATAGTGGATCCGACGAGGCCACCCGACCAAACATCAGCGGCACGAGAAAGCTCCTCGAGACCATGATGGGCCAGGACCAGGACATCACAGTTGGTCGAGTCAAGAAGTGCCAGCGAACCCGCCAGCCGCGGAGCCAGGACGAATCGGAACGACTCCACGTTGGTGGCGATCGTCGAATTCTTGTTCTTGAAACGGTCCTGCTGGCGTTCTAACTTCTCGACGGAGAAACGGGTTCCCTCCGGAAAGATCACCACCCCATCGGATGGGGACATCTCGGTACCGAGGTGCCGGATCGCATCCACTTCCGTCTCGTTCTCCCGCGCTCCGCGGTCGACGAAGTAGTTGGGTAGTCGATTCCCGGCAATGTCAAGGGCGGGATCGAGCAAAAGCTCTCTCTTGAGTACATACCGCAACCGGAAATGTTCGCCATTGGCGATAAGTCTGGCCGGCAGCAACGAATCGATCAATGATGCGTGACGAGCCAGGATAAGAAGCGGCCCCGGTCGGATTGCCGCTGACCCGTCGATCTGGAAACAGAGTCCGTATGCCAACCTCAGGGAGTTCACGTTCCAATCGGTCCATGTCTGCTGAAGTCGGTAGGTGGCGCGCAGAGCCCGGTCCCTGCCAAGCAACCTCACGAACCCGAGTGTGATTATCGCCCATATCTCGCCGAGCAGATAAGCCCACACAAAAACCAAAGTCCTCGACACGATCGCCGGAATTCGAGCAATCAGATATCTGATCAAATCAGTAACTAGGGCAACTGTTATCAGTAGGGGAAGCAGGAGGGTGATCAGGGCGAAGCCAACGACCACCAAAGGTATGGTGATGAGCCTCCTTGTAAATGTATTTTCTAACAAAATGGCAATCCAGGACTGTATTCGGCACCGAACGCTGATGTGGATGGCCAAAAAGGAGAGAACTTGGGAAGTGTGATCGCCGGCACCGGAATGTACCTACCTCAAAATGTGGTTTCCAACCACGACATGGCACGGATCATGGATACCACTGATGAATGGATCACGACTCGAACCGGGGTCAAGGAGCGCAGATTTGCCGACCCCGGAGTCGGCTCCTCTGACCTGGGGATCGAAGCCGGACGCGAGGCCATGGTTGACGCCGGTGTCGGGCCCGACGATATCGACATTCTGGTTACCGCAACGATGACGCCAGATTATATGGCTCCTGGGATCGCCGGATTGGTCCAACACGGGCTCGGTCTAGGCCACGTCGCCTCCTTTGATCTACGCCAGCAATGCAGCGGATTTCTCTATGCCCTCGATCTTGCCGACTCGATGATCAGGGCGGGACGAGGGGACACGGCGCTGGTAGTTGGAGCCGAAGTGCACGCCGGTTTCCAACCATGGAGCGACGCAACATGGTCAAACCTTCTGACCGGCATCGGCGACATCAGCCCCGAAGAGTTCTACAGGAACACGCAATTCCGAGGGTGGAGTGTCCTCTTCGGGGACGGGGCCGGGGCCATGGTGCTTCGGGGTAGCACCAAACCCGATGAAGGGATCGTCGCGACTTCGCTTCATACCGACGGTGCGAGCTTCGAACTCATTTGGGTACCGGGAGTCGGCTCCAAAGCGAGACCTTACGTGTCGGGCGCGCAGGTGGAGCAAGACCTCCATCTTCCGGTGATGGACGGAGGCGGGCTTTATCGTCGGGCCGTTAGGCTCATGCCCGAGGCCGCCCGTGCAGTCGCTACCTGTGCTGGTCTAGAACTCGACGAAATCGATTTGGTCATCGTTCATCAGGCCAATGACCGCATCACCGAGGGCGTGCGAAAGCAACTTGGAATGACC
>JBBKXI010000160.1:0-3092 GCA_037969415.1 Acidimicrobiia bacterium
CTTCCCATTCGCCAGGGCGTCCTGGTGGCTCGACGAAGATGATCGTCAGCATTCTCGGAGGCACCGGTCTCCTCGGTCAACACGTCGCCCGGATCTTGGAGGAGCGCAACGTCGAAGTCGTTGTCGCCGGCCGTTCAGCGACCGGTGCGAACAGCGTTGTGGTCGACATCGAAACCGGTGAAGGTCTTGAGCCGGCAATCGAACCCGCCGACACCATTATTCATCTGGTATCAAACCCGTCCCACCCGAAGCGGGTTGACGTGGCCGGAACACGAAGGCTTCTCCCACTTCTAGGAGATCGTCACCTCGTCTTCATGTCCATTGTCGGGGTTGACCAACATCCATTCCCCTACTACCGGTCAAAGTTCGAGGTGGAGGAAATGGTCCGCGCCAGCGCGGCCAGGTTCAGCATCGTTCGCGCCACACAATTCCACGAGCTCGTCGCTTTCATACTTGCCAAGTTGACGAAACCACCAATCACCGTCGTACCAAAGGGATTCGTCTTCCAACCTGTCGAATCCACCGAGGTTGCAGCCCTCCTCGCCGACGTGGCCCTGTCGGAACCGGGTGGTGACCTCCCCGACTTCGCCGGCCCGGAGGTCATTCCGGTCGAAACGCTTGCCAGGACCTATATGTCCGAACTGGGTAGGGAGCGTCCAGTACTCCGAATACCGATACCGGGAAAGGCGGCCCGAGCATTTCGTGAGGGCGTCAACACCAACTCTGACCGTGCGGTCGGGAGAAAGACCTGGTCCGAATTCCTGCTCGAGCACAAATAAAGATCCCCGGCTAGAACCCAGCTAGATCGCGACCACGACTCCGGTCTGGTTTACCCATAGCGGTTACGGGAATCGAATCGACCTTGAGCCAGCGTTTTGGAACCTGAAACGGGTCCAACCCTGCTCGGGCCCACTCGTCCAAAATAGAAGGATCGACGGTCCCCTGGTAAAGGCACACAACCTCGTTGCCCCACTCCCCCGAGGGGACGCCAACCACCATCGCATCAATAACTGCCGGGTGTGACACGACCACCACTTCGACCAGTTCAGGATCAACATTCTCACCACCGGTGACAATCACATCGTCAGCACGTCCCAGAATCCGAAGTGAGCCGTCCCCCAACAACTCGCCAACATCGCCAGTTACGAACCATTCCCCAGGTGCCCGAGGTCGGGCGCCCAGGTATCCGTTGAAGACCTGCGGTCCCCGAAGTGCGATTCGTCCGTCGGCTTCGATCCTCGCCTCTACATCTGGGAGTAGATCGGCCCTGTACTCAAGGGTCGCTCCGGGCTTCAGGGTGGCCACCTGGGCACAAGTCTCGGTCATCCCGTAGGTTGGGAGCACCGGCAGTCCCCGATCGGCAGCTTCCTCGAGAAGCCCGGGAGGGATGGGCCCGCCACCAACCAGAACCGCCTTCAGGCCCTGGTATTTTCGCCGGTCAAGATCGAGAATCCTTCGCAGCATCGTCGGCACCACCGAGGCCATCGTCACGTCTCCGGATAAAGAATCAGCGAAACTGGCAGCCTCGAAGCGAGGGAGCATGCACACCCCTCCCCCGACGTACGCCGAACGGAACAAGACAGACAATCCCCCAACGTGATGCAACGGCATTGCAATAAGCCACGTGTCGTTCTCGTCGTGGCCGAGGTGATGGGCGGACGCGACAACTGCTGCCCGCCAATTCTCAACGGTGAGCGGGACAAGTTTTGGCTCACCCGTTGTTCCAGAAGTGGAAAGGATTGTCATCACCTCCTCAGGAACTACGTAATTGAGCGATCCCCGACCGCTGGAAATCCGAAGCGGTCCCCGCCCCACTCCTTCAAAGATTTTGAAAACCCCTGTGATATCTCGATCTGGTGACACAGAGGAGAGCTCGTGCCCCCGCCGTGCCGGTAACCGGCCAGCCAGCTCACTGTAAGAAATCGCAGAGTCAGGTGTTGTTATGAACACCCGATCGGCACGGCCATTTATCAACCAATCAATCACAACCTGATTCTGCCCCTTATCCTGCATCATTGTGGTCTCTGAAATATTTGATTCATCAGCGTGGTCCGAAGTGCCCGGGTTCGACTTCACCGATATCACCTATCACCGGGCGAAGGAAACCGCAGTTGTCAGGGTGGCATTCAACCGACCGGAAGTCAGAAATGCCTTTCGGCCCCACACGGTCGATGAGCTCTATTCGGCTCTCGACCATGCCCGACAGACCGGCGATGTGGGCTGTGTTCTCCTTACCGGTAACGGGCCGTCGCCGAAAGATGGTGGATGGGCATTCTGCTCTGGTGGTGATCAGCGAATTCGGGGGAAGGACGGATACAAATATGCCGAAGGCGAAACGGCCGACACCGTCGACCCCGCCCGACTGGGACGTCTCCATATCCTTGAGGTACAACGACTGATCCGGTTCATGCCCAAAGTGGTGATTGCCGTTGTACCGGGGTGGGCCGTTGGTGGCGGCCACAGCCTCCATGTTGTGTGTGATCTCACGATCGCCTCCGAGGAGCACGCCATCTTCAAACAAACTGACGCCGACGTGGCCAGCTACGACGCCGGATACGGTTCCGCCTACCTGGCCCGCCAGGTAGGCCAGAAGAGGGCCCGGGAGGTGTTCTTTCTCGGTCGCGATTACACCGCGGAGCAAGCCTTCAAGATGGGGATGGTTAACGCCGTCGTGCCTCACACCGATCTGGAGAAAGTCGCTTTGGAATGGGGAGACGAGATCGTCAAGAAGAGCCCTACCGCCCAGCGCATGCTCAAGTTTGCCTTCAATCTCATCGACGATGGCCTGGTCGGACAACAGATTTTTGCCGGCGAGGCGACCCGGCTCGGATATATGACCGCCGAGGCAGAAGAGGGCAGGGACGCATTCTTGGAGAAGCGCGATCCCGACTTCGGGCAATTCCCCTGGCGTTACTAGCTGAATGACATCTCTCCAGGCATGGAAGACCGCGGCCCGCCTCCACACGTTGCCGGCGGCAATTACCCCGGTCACGGTTGCAGCCGGCCTCGCCGTCAACGATGCCGTCTTTCGCTGGGACGCGTTTGTCTGGACCCTCGTCGGGGCCATCGCCATTCAGATCGCCGCCAATTTC